>JBBTSJ010000001.1:0-16067 GCA_038064715.1 Patescibacteria group bacterium
CGCCTATCAACATCCGATAGGCCACATTCACATGCTCCTCGCTCAGGCGAAATAATGTTTCGCCTGAAAAGCCCTGTCATTCTAAAGGGCTTCTTTGTTGTCACTTTTTTGTCATGTGACTTAACTTTGCCTATATCAAAATCCGATACAAACCCGGCGCTCGGAAGAAAAATATGTAGTAACATCCGTAGATCGTTAATTAGTCGTTGATTGTAAGTTATCTTTTGGACCATTCCTTGTCTTGTCGGCAAAGTATTTTCTCTTTATCTTCAGGATGAAGCATTACTTCCTCTACTGCGCGTTCCATTCTGATTCCCTGCGAACCCTTGAGAAGAGCAACGTCACCGGCTTTCAAAATACTCTCCAGGTGTTTCCCTGCTTCGCGCGAATTTTCAAATTGAAATATATTGTTCTCGTCCATTCCGGCGATAAGAGCGCCTTCCGCTATCCCCCGCGCCCGAATACCAACGGTAATTAAAATACCGCAAACACGCCCGGCAATTTCTCCGATGCGTTTATGCTCTTCTATCGAATACTTGCCAAGCTCCAACATATCGCCCAATACGGCGATTTTGCGCCCCCTGACCACTAATTCTAAAAGCGCGTTAAGAGCCGTTTCGGCAGCAATCGGCGAAGCGTTATAAGTATCGTCAATAATAAGTGAATTCTTCACTCCGGGGATAAGTCGCAATCGCCCAGGCGGCGTATCGTAAGAAACAAGCGACTCTATCATTGTTATCATGTTAAGCCCGAGGGCGTTGCCGGTGGCAAGCGCGGCAAGGGCGCTATATATCGGATTTCGCCCCAAAACACCCCTTATGCGCACGGGGATGCTGTTGCCGTCGTAATCAACTTTAAAAGTCATTCCTACCGGCTGTTCGTTCCCGCTTTCCCCTTCGTAAAGAACAAGCGGATGAGAACCGATAAGCGTTGCCCCGTCGGTAAAACCATAAGTCGCGACGCGCGCTTTGGTTTTTCCTTTAACCGCGAGTACTTCAGGGTCGTCCTGATTCAGTACAAGAAATCCATCAGGTCCTAATGCTTGGGCAAGCAAAGCATCTTCTTCGTTCACGGCCTCGGGTGAAGAAAAAAATTCAACATGAACGGGAACCCTGGGGAAAGCGGTAATTATATTTATGTCGGGAGAAAGCCACTCGGCTATTCTTTTTATATCCCCGGGATGATCAGAACCGACTTCAAGAACAAGCCACTCCGGGTATAATTTACGATTAACAATTAACGATAAACCATCAAGTATGTTTAGGATCCAAATAAGTGGGTTGTTCCAGCCATTATCGCATCCCAAAATAGTGAGCGGAATGCCAATCTCGCTGTTAAAACTCTTTTCGCTTCTCCTGACAAAAAAGAATTTTGAAAACACGGCGTAAATCGCGTCCTTGGTTCCGGTTTTACCCACGCTTCCGGTTACAGCGACGATGCGCGGCTTGTATTTGCGAAGCACGAGCCGCGCTTCCGCGAGCAATATGGCGATTATTATTTCTTTTAGAGTTTTTTTAATCATTTTTTATTTCTTATAACTTGTAGCGTAAAGCGTGTAACTTTTTTTGTCTGGAATCGTGCGTTTCAAGTTTTACGTTTTAAGTTTTAAGTTCTACGATTATCTATCTGGCGGCAGTTCATAATAGTTTATCAGAAATTTGGTTATATTCATGAACGGCATCGTTAGCGTATGCGAGGCGTATTGTTCACCCTGCGGATCTTCCGTAAAAAGAAAAACTAAAAAAGTCGGGTCATAGGCCGGAAAATACCCGAAAAATGAATGCAAAAAACGGTCTTCATAATAACCCTTGCCGTCGTCTTTCGTAAGCTGGGCCGTGCCGGTTTTCGCGGCAACGCTGTAATTTTCTATCTTGACCGTTCCGCCAAGAAGAGCCTTGTCCACTACTTCCACGAGCATTCTGCTTATTTCTTCCGATGTCGATTGTTTCAAAACTTGTTTTCCTTTTCCATATGCAGTCTTATCCGAAAAGCCCCCTTTGTAGTCTATTTTTTCAACGAGATGCGGGGTAACAAGATACCCGCCATTCGCAAGCGCGGAAAGCGCCCGCGCGGTAGCTATCGGCGTAAGGGCAATCCCCTGCCCGAATGAAGCGTTGGCAAACTCTATATCCCTGTCGGTATAAAGATTTGATATGAGATTCCGCCCTTCCCCGGGCAAATCAATGCCGGTTTTTTCCCCAATGCCATAATCCAGAAAATAATTCTTGAAACGCTCGCGACCGAGCTTTTGCATGGCGAAAACCGCGCCCGTATTGAGCGAATCATTAAGCACCGTCTGCATATCAATTACCCCTCGGCCTTTTTTGTCAAAATTGTAAATAGTGCGATTGTTGAAAGTGAGCGAACCGGTATCCTTGTAAGTCGTTGTCGCGGAAACCGCACCGGCGTCAATGGCAGCGGCTATGGTCAAGGGTTTGATAATTGAACCCATTTCGTAAACCCCTTCCACCACTTGATTGGTAAAAACCCCAACATCCAGAGCTTCTCTAAAATTATTCAAATCAAATGTCGGGATTTTTGCTATGGCATAAATCCGTCCGTCTTTGGGGTTCATTATTATTCCGCCGGAAATTTTGGAACGATATTTGGTTTGAATCGCGATAAGTTCTTTTTCAAGCGCGTTTTCTATGGCGGGATCAATGGTCAAAACAAGATCCCCCTCTCTCTTTAGGGAATCTGTGAAAAGAGAATCCTTAACGTTGGCAAAAACTTCAGCGAAAAAATTGACATAGAGACTTTCGCCTTGGCGGCTTAGGGTACTATTATAAAATCTTTCCAACCCATACCGTCCGGAATAATCATCTCCTTTGTAAGCCACAAAGCCGAGCGCGTGCGCGGCAAGAGACCCGGCGGGGTAAAAACGCCACTTTTCCGTATAAATAGAAACTCCGGGGAGTTTCATCGCGTTTATTTGATCGGCATCTTTTTTGGAAACACGATGAGCAATTTCTTCATATGTGTCGTTTTCTTTGTTCGTCTTGACGATAAATGCGTCGTGAGAAAGGGTGGTCTCTTTGGAAACAGCGTTCCAAACGGCTTCGCCGTCTTTTATCTCGCTCGGGTTTATAACAATCATATATCCGCTCTTTAAGGCAGCCGCCGAAACAAGATTGCCGTCCTTTTCTTTAAAAAAAATCGAACCCCTGTTAAAAGCATTGGTCGACGGGACGCTGTATTGGCGGTCGGCTTTTTCGCTATACTTCTTGCCGTTTATCACCTGAACATAAAAAAGGCGCGTAATAATAAGCGCGGCCGCGGCAAGCACGAAAAAAGATATAAGCCGTATTCTCCAATTGCTTGTCATTATTAATTAATATCGAATTATTGCCGATTTTTAGCAAGAGAAAGATTCTCTTTTGTTCCGCCTGCCCCCGCAAAGGCCGTTTTTGTCGCGTCCTTAAAACCCAAGGAGTACGCCAGATTTAAGTCTATCTTGCTTGTTTCGGACAAATATAAAAGCTCAAGTTCGCCTACTCGCGAATTCAACATTCTGTTTTCTTTTTCCAGAGTATTACGATTGATTATGTTTAGAGTAGTCGCTCCGACAAAAAAGAAGTACATTACGCAAGACAAAAATAGCGAGGATGAGAACAGCAAAAATAAAGTCCGTTCCGTTTGTCCCTCCATTAGAGAGACTGTTTTGTTTTGAAATTGTATCGCGTATCTTTGCATATTTTTTTGTTTAAATCTTTTCTATTGCCCGAAGTTTAGCGCTCCTTGAACGAGGGTTGGCAATTTCTTCCTCGCGACTTGGTGTTATCGGTTTTTTTGTTACGATGCGAAATTTGCCGCTCTCTGTTAACTCTCTCCAATACTGTTTTACAATTCTGTCTTCAAGGCTGTGGAAAGATATGGCGGCAATTCGTCCTCCCGGGTTAAGTTTCTTTGTTGCTTTTCCAAGCCCTTCGCGAATGGCTTCAAGCTCATCGTTGACCGCGATACGAATTGCTTGAAACGTCCTGGTGGCGGGGTGTATCTTCCCTTTTCCCAGACGGGAAGGCACGACTTTTTCTATTATTTTTTTCAACTCGGCGGTTGTTCCGATAAGACCTTTCTTCCTGGCCTCCACGATGGCGCTCGCGATGCGTCTCGAAAATCTTTCTTCGCCGTATTCGCGGATAATGTCGGAGAGGTCTTCCTCGCTCCAGCTATTCACTACCTCAAGCGCGGTCAACTGCCCGATTTTCGGGATAACGGCAAAGGTCATAAGAAGCGGTTCGTCGTTTTGGAAAGAAAAACCCCTGCCGGAAGTCTCGAGCTGGTTGGAACTTAGACCGAAATCAAAAAGAATTTTGTCCACTCCGGAAACGTCCGATTTTTCAAGCACCAGATCAAGGTTTCTGAAATTAGATTCCTCCAGAATAATTTCGGTCTTGCATAACGCCAAATTATTTCTGGCTCTTTCGAGCGCCCCCTTGTCCTCGTCTATCCCAACAAGAAGCCCCTTCTCCCCGATAGCTTGGCAAACGGCCAAAGCGTGTCCGCCGTCGTTTATTGTGCAATCAAGTACCGTATCCCCTTTTTTTAGGTCAAGTACCTCAATCACTTCTTTTAAAAGAACGGGCACATGGTGACTAGTAGCTGGTAGCTGGTAGCTGGTGAACTCAGTATTTTCAATTAATTTCTTTTGCATTTCTTTCCTACCAGTTACTAGCTACTAGTCACCAGCTACCAGACTATATCGCTCCCAACTCCCCCAATTTTTCCGCGACCACATCCGCTTGTTTTTCCATCCGTGATTTGTATTCGCCCCAAGCTTTGTCGTTCCAAATTTCCAACCGATTATGAACCCCGACAATTACAACCCTTGTCTTCAAGTCCGCGAATTCTTTCTGAAAATCCTGAATTAAAATTCTTCCAAGCGCGTCTACTTCCGCCTCTACCGCTCCACCCAAAAGAAATCTGTTGAAACTTCTGGAATCGGCCTGCCCCATGGACAAACCAGAAAGCCGTTCCGCCATCTTCTGCCACCTCGCTTCGGTATAAACAAAAAGGCATTTGTCCAGTCCTGTGGTTATGACGATTTTTTTGCCAAGCTCTTTGCGAAATTTGGCCGGCAGAGAAAGCCTTTTTTTGTCGTCTATGGTGTGAATGTATTCGCCGATGAGCATGAATTATTAACAGATAACAAATAACAAATAATGGACACGGGGTTTCTTTTTATTTCGTCGAGCGAGGATCGCGTGGAAATGTAATCATTTACACAGCGTCCGAGCGAAGACGAATTAAAGGTTAATACCTCACAGCTTGCTGTGAGAGCGTGCGAGCGAAGCGAGCTCCGATAATACCTCGGGGCTTGCCCCGAGGAACCTTTATTTCTGTATTTTCTTATTTGTTATATGTTATGAGTTATTTGTTAGTTTCCCACTCTATCCCACTCCGTCCCATTATACTCCACTCCAGTCCATAATAGCAAAAGGAAAGTTATCCACAGGACAGGGTAGTAGAGCAGAGCTCACTACCCTCTAGGCAGTGCCAAATTTGCCCGAAGTACTCTACGGCGGCAAATTTGAGCATCTGAAAAGCAACAACCCTTGAAATCAAATGAAAAAGCCCCACAAAATGCGGGGCTTATCGGTTTTGGTCGCGAGAAACTCTTTTTGTAGTCCCCTTAAAACCTGAAATATGCGCGGAGATAACGCCCAGAGGAGGAGACCATGCGGACAATATTTGGTGATTCTCCATCTCTGTGGAAAAACATCACAAACCAGAATATCGCCCAGGCTAATCCGCTCAACACGGACCCCGCCATCAGCCACCCTTCGTGACGAAGAGTGTCGGGAGACACCCATTCAACTTTATCCATTCTGCCGTGCGTATACTTCTGTGTCGCGCGGTACACGACATTCTCTTTGACAGCGCTGTATGTAACAAAAGCCTCGGGTAGATCGGATAATTGGTTGACCCTGGACGTTACCGCGATATCCGCCGAAGAAAATGTCCGGATGAAGTCGTCAAGGCCAATGGCAACGGTCGGCAAGGCTGTTTGAAAATCAAAAGCTCTTACCGTCTTATCGTTGACCTGATTGAGCATCCGATACTCCTTCGGCAACCAAATTTTGTCGACAATTACCATTGTTCCCGAAAATCGGGTGTATATCTGGTTCCAGCCACCGAAGGCGATAACCGCCCACAAGAACCACCAAAGGAACCACCAAAGAAGAAACTTGACTATTTGTCGGTGAGCTTCCTTATTGTGATCAACCGCGTTTGTGTTCATAAACAAACTCCTTCCAGCTATAGTTCACAAACAACACCCCATGCTTTGGGTCCAAAATTACTAAGATACTACTAAGACTAAGAAGGAAGCTACCACAGAGTAAAAAGATTGTCAATCACTCCCCTATTTGTTATAAGTTATAAGTTACAAGTTATTTGTTATTTACTGTTTCGGCCTAAGAGTCGGAAACAGAATCACTTCGCGGATGTTTTTTTGGTCGGTTAGAATCATGACTAAGCGGTCAATGCCGACGCCAACCCCTCCGGCCGGAGGCATGCCGTATTCCATGGCTTCCAAATATGTTTCGTCCGAGGGCGAAACTTCCGCCTCTCCCCCTTTTCGTTTTTTGTCCTGTTCCAGATAGCGCTCGCGCTGGTCAATCGGGTCGTTCAATTCCGAAAAAGCATTCACTATTTCAAGCCCGCCTATAACAAGCTGAAAGCGGTCTATCAGGGCGGGATTTTTTTCACTGCGCTTGGCAAAGGGAGAAAAAGCCACCGGATAATCAACGATGAATGTCGGCTGGATTAATTTCGGACGGCAAACTTTTTTATAAATATTGTCCATTATTTTTTCCAGCGCATCCTTATCTCCCGCCGTTACCGCCAGTCTTTGCGCGACCAAAAAAAGTTCTTCCCGCGTTGACGTTTCGGGATTTGAAATAAGGGCGTAGCGTTTGAGCAAATCAAAGTAACTTACGCTGGCAAATTTTTTTGAAAAATCTATTCTTTGCCCGTCGTATGTTATTTCGTTTTTCTTGATTATTTTTTTAACCACTCCTTTGACAAGTTTCTCGACGAAAACCGTCTGTTTTCTGGCGTCGCTATAAGCTTCGTAGAATTCAAGCATGGTAAATTCGGGATTATGAGTTACATCAATCCCTTCGTTTCTGAAATTCCTCCCCATTTCATACACCTTCGGGAAACCGCCGACCAAAAGTTCTTTCAGGTATAATTCCGGCGCGATTCTTAAGTTAAGGCCGACATCAAGAGCATTGTGTCGCGTCTCGAAAGGCTCCGCTGTCGCTCCGCCGGCAAGCGGTTGAAGCATCGGGGTTTCCACCTCAAGATAACCCGCTCCGTCCAAAACCGCCCGAATTTCCGTTATTATTTGAGACCTTTTGACGAACCTGTCTTTTGCCTCCGGAGACATCAGCGTGTCCAGATAACGGTGGCGAAATCTTTCTTCCGTATCCTGCAATCCATGCCATTTGTCCGGAAGCGGACGCAGACTTTTGGCGAGCATCTTCCATTCCGAAACCAGAATTGTTTTTTCTTTTCTTTTTGTAAAAAAAAGTTTGCCTTTTACTTCTACGAAGTCGCCGATGTCTACCGTGTCGCTAAAAAGCCGTATGACTTCATCGTCGGTATCCCCTTTCTTGAGCATTCCTTGAATAGTTCCCGTACCGTCCGTAAAATTAAAAAATAAAACCGACCCCTGTCCTCTTACGGCCATAACCCTGCCAACAAGAAAAACGACTTTCTTTTTTGAAAGTTTTGAAAACTCGGCGATAGCCCCTCTCACGCTTGTGTCGAAGCGCGATTCTGTCGGGTACGGATTTATACCGCCCTCTTTTAAAATATTTAATTTTTTAATCCGCTCGGCGCGGATTTCTTCTAAAGAAGCCATCGGAGTAGTTTTTAGTTTTTAGTTTTTAGTTTTTAGTTTTTAGAAATTAACCCCCAACTTTTTTCTATCAACTACCGACTGCAAACTACGGACTAGTGTTATTCTATCTCAACTATTTTGTAATTGGTAACGCCGGTGGGAGTTTTGAAAGAAACCTTGTCGCCTTTTTTCTTGCCAAAAAGCGCCTGTCCGAGCGGAGAGTGGTTGGAAATTTTGTTTTCTTTCATATTTGATTCTTCGGAACCGACAATCTGGTATTTCTTTTTTGTCTCGTTCCCGTCTTTTTCAACCACGACAACGGAACCCACTTCAATGGTGGAGCTGTGGTGTTTGGTAATAACTATGGCGCTCTTTAATGTTTCCTCTATCTGCAAAATGCGGTCTTCCGTCTTGGCCTGATCTTCGCGGGCCTGACTGTATTCGGCGTTTTCGGAAAGGTCTCCCAGCGACTTGGCAAACTCAAGACTCTCGGCAATTTCCTTCCGCTTGCTTGATTTCAGGTGTTCAAGCTCTTTTTTCAAGTCTTCCAGTTTCTCGCGGCTTATATAAATGGAATTAACATTCGGAGTCATGGTGAGGGCTAGTATAGCATTTTTGGAATAAATGAACAGTACCTCGTACTAAAGCAAAGTTCGGTACGGGGCCTGCCCCGTAGTGAGCAATCTCTACTACGCGGGGTTAACAAAACGCTTTGTTCCCTTATGTTAATTACAGCAAACATTGAGGAGAGCAAAGTGGATCTTATAACCATTACGATCGAAGGTATGACCAGGAATATAACTGAATTACCCTCTCTGGGTAAATTCGTAGTTTGCAAAAAAGATACTAACTTTTTTCTGGCTCTTTTTGTCATTGGATTTTATCATAGCGATATCGCGCAAAGACTCACCGAAAAAGAGCTTGAATTCGTCGGAGCGGGAATTTTTCAACCAGCCTATGACGACACTCCGTCAAATGCCTATTTTGAGTCCAGAACTTGCGCCAAAGCCTTCGGCTTTGACAGGCCGGTCGATCCGAACCTGGCCCAAGAAATTCTTGACTCAATCGTAAAGATTCTAACCGAAATCAGCCTGCGACCTCCAGCTCCGTAAACCGCGACTTTCACCCCGCGGTTTTTTGTTTGTTGCTTGTAATTTGCAAATTGTCTACTGTAAAATTATCAATCCTCCAAAAGTATTAATATTCCGCTATCGCTGGAAATTAATACTTTTGTATTTTCCTAAAAGCTAAAAGCTCCAAGCTATCAGCTATTTGAGATACTCCGGCGTATTCGCCTCTATCCATTCCAAGACTTGTCTCATCACATAAAGCCCGCCTGTCGTGTTGTGAACAGGACCTCTCTCCATCACCACGGCAAAAGCGTATTTGGGATTATCGTACGGGAAAAATCCGACTACCCACGAGTTTACTAATTTTTTGGCCACGCCAAGTTCGGCTGTCCCTGTTTTGGCGGCCACCTCCAACCCGTATATATTAAGTCCTTTGGCCGTCCCCTCCAAAACCCCTTGGCGCATACCCTCTTTGACCACGGAGAAGTTTTGTTTATCAATAGAGATTTTTTGGGACGAATCGTCTAGTCCCGCAGTTTTTACAATGCGTGGCCTAAGCAATATTCCATCGTTCGCAACAGCCGCAATGCCGCGCGCGACTTGAAGCGGTGTCACCTGGAAACCGTACTGGCCGATGGCAGTGTGGTAAGTGTTTCCCAAAAGCCATTTTTCACCGTTGAAATTTTTGGCCTTCCATTCCGGATTAGGTATCATCCCTATCCCTTCGGATGGCAAATCAATTCCCGTCTCTTTGCCAAAACCGAACATTCCGGCGTACTTTTCTATATTTTCTATTCCCAACCCTTTCTGCCCCTCAAATCCTCCGCCTATTTCATAAAAATAGACATCGGAAGAAACGGCCAGAGCTTCTCTCATATTGACGAAGCCGTGAGCCTTCCAGTCTTTAAATACGCTCGGTTTGGACGGGTCGTAGGGGTTGGGTATTGAAATTGAGCCGGTGCTTAAAATTTCTTTTGACGGAGATATGATATTTTCCGTAAGCGCCCCGAGGGCGATAAAGGGCTTTATTATTGAACCCGGCGTGTATAATCCGGAAACCGCGCGATTTAAAAATGGCGTGCGTCTGTCCGACAGGTAGTTATCTATCGTCCGCGAGTCTTCTCCTTTTACCAAAACCGAGGAGCTGTATTCGGGAAAACTCGTCATGGCCAAAATTTCTCCGTTTGAAACATCCATTATCACCCCGGCACCGCCGGAAAATCCGACCTCCCGGGAAAGAGAAGCGATTGATCCCCAAATTTTTTCTTGCACCCCGGCGTCTATAGTCAGAGTTATATTTTTCCCCTGCTCTGGAGGAAAAAGCACGCTCTCGCTTTTTATTTTATTTCCAACATCAGTTTCTATGAGCTTCACTCCGTTTTTCCCCCTCAGAGCGTCGTTATAAAACTTTTCCACTCCGTCCTTGCCGATTGATTCTGTTTGCCAAAAATTGCCGGATTGGTCCAGTTTGGGCACGCTCACATATCCTAAAATATGCCCGAAGCCGTTTTTGGCGATATACGCGCGGTTTGAAAAACTTTTGTCGCCCCCGTCCGTGTTCCACGCCAATTCCACGCCGTTGCGGTCATAAATAATTCCGCGCTCGGCAAAAATCGGTATGCGCCGCAAATGATTGCGCTTGCTCATTTCCGAATATTCGTCCCCTTTCGCGACTTGGAGCGACCAAACTCTTAACGTAAAAACTCCTCCGACAAAAAGAAAAAACAATCCGAGAAATATCACCGCGTATTTCGATATGGGACGTTCAATTCGTCCCTCAAACTGCTCTTCGTCAAAACCGGGTATGTTCAAAGAGTCGCCAAAAATTTGGTCAGGGTCTATCTCGGGGTTTACATATCTTCTCGTCATAATAAATAAAGGTTCCTCATACCATGCGTTTTTTAAGAAACTCCGTGACAAATAAAAGCACGATAATAAAAACGAATGAAACCAAAATAAAACCGTTAAACTTTTCCGTCGGCAAGAAGTAAAAAACGTCCATGATAACGGCAAAAAGGAGAGCTTCGTAATACCGTGAAAAGTAAAAAATGGCGGCAGCCGTAAGCGCGAGTGTTACCCACCACGGGAAAGAAGAGAGGCTCGCCAAAATTACAAAATATGAAGCTATTCGTAACCAATTTTTTTTCATCATTATTAAAGCGCCATTTTCACTATGGGATTTGTCCCGTAGTGAGTATTCTCTACTACGGGATTAATATTCCCACAAAACGAAGTTCGTATATATTGACAGGGCTTCTCACGAGAACGCTCTGATACGGGTCGCGGGGGTCGGAAAACACACTTTCAACCGAACCAAAAACATGAGGTGAAATACCGAGAGAGATCACTATATCCTCTTTTTCAATCAAAACACCTCTGGGAAATTCGGCCATGAAATTTCCGCCCCCGCGGCCAAGAAGCTTGACGGGGATATTTTTACCGGACAAAATTCCCCGATGCTCTTCTCCGTAGGACGAAAACAAAACCGCTTTGGACACATTTGCCGTCGTTTCCCTTATCTCGCCTATAACCACGCTGCCATAAGCTAGCACCAAATTCCCCGCGGAAATTCCATTGTCGCTTCCGATATCCAAAACGAGCGTATCGTAGGGCGATTGATTGGGTTTGGCCAAAATATTGGCCAAAATTATTTTTTCCTTATCTCCTCTCCCCAAAAGAGCTTTTAGTTCCGAATTCTCCGCGGATAGGGCGTCTCGTTCAAGGATTTTTGCTTCATATTCGTTTATCTTGGCTTTAAGAATTTCGTTTTCCGAAACTAAAGATTTTTTAAACGAAAAAGCGGCAAGCGCGCCTTTTTTGACACTTTCTTCGGCCACTGTACCCGCCCCGAAAACCGAGGCGGCGAGGTTTTGCGTTTTGTCAAAAACGGCTGGTAAAATCTTGCCCTGGTATAAGAAAAAAAGAGCTATAACAACAATCAGCAAAAAAATGCCAATTCGCCTTTTCTTGCTCTCGTTATCGCGGCGGTAATTCATCTTGATTCCCCATGAGAATATCTTTGTAAGCGTCCATGTCTTCCAAAATAATTCCGGTACCGCGCGCCACGGCGGAAAGCGGGTCTTCGGCGACATATATCGGAATATTTAAGGAAGAGCGAAAAAGTTCCGCGATTCCGGAAAGAAGAGCTCCTCCGCCGACCAAGATAATACCGCGATTCATCACATCGGAAAGAATTTCCGGCGGAGTAATTTCCAAAACTTCTTTTGCCGAATCAACCAAAATGTTGACCGACGCGGAAATCGCTTCTCTAACATCGGCATCCGTTATTACAACCTCGCGAGGAAGCCCGGTCACCAAATCGCGGCCTTTTATGGAAGCCTCCGTCTGGTTGTTGTTTTCAAAAGCCGAACCTATGGCGATCTTCACGCTTTCGGCGGTTTTTTCTCCTATCAAGATCTTGAATTCGTCGCGCAAATAAGAAACGATGTCCTGGTTCATTTTGTCGCCGGCCACCTTGAGACTTTTGGACCTGACAATGCCGCCCAAAGAAATTACCGCTATGTCCGTGGTGCCCCCGCCGATGTCTATAACCATGGAACCTACGGGGTCCTTGATGGGAAGCCGTATGCCTATGGCGGCGGCCATAGGCTGTTCAACAATATGCACTTCGCGCGCGCCGGCATTTTTGGTGGCATCATAAACCGCTCTCGTTTCAACATTCGTAATTCCGGACGGCACACCGACCACAATGCGCGGACGAGCCATCTTGGATGCCATTCTGTCGGCTTTGTTAATGAGGTAAGCGAGCATTTCTTCCGTAACTTCAAAATCCGAGATAACTCCGTCCACCAAAGGACGGATGGCTTTGATGTGGGCGGGAGTTCTCCCGAGCATCTGTTTGGCTTCCTCACCCACCGCCACCACCTTGCCGGTTTTTTGATTTACCGCCACAACCGAAGGCTCGTTTATGACAATGCCGTGCCCCTTTAAATAAACCAAGGTGTTGGCCGTGCCCAAATCAATACCTATGTCGTTTGAAATCAATCTGTAAAATCTGTTTATCATGGTAAAGTCTGTTTCAAAAAATACCCGCTTATAATAAATCCATCATTTTTTTGTCCCAGCCGTAAGAATATCAATCGCCTCGTTCGTGGAAACTATTTTTGATGTGTCCTCGTCGCGTCTTTTTATCTCCACTCCCCCGCTTGCTATGCTTTTTTCCGAAATAACGATTCTGTACGGAATCCCGATTAAATCCGCCTCGGCAAATTTTTCTCCGGCGCTTTTGTCCGCCCGGTCATCATAAAGCGCCTCTATGCCCGCGTCCTCAAGCGACGTGTAAAGTTTTTCTGCTTCTGATTTTGTTGTTTGTTGTTGATCGTTAGTCGTAAGTTGAACAATATGCACGGGAAAAGGGGCAATGGCATCAGGCCAAACAATGCCTCGTTCGTCAGAAAGAACTTCAACCACCGTTCCCATTACGCGCCCCAAGCCTATGCCGTAACAACCCATTACCACATCCTTATCCGTTCCGTCTTCGTCTTTGTATGTTAAATTAAACGGCTTGGAGTACTTGGTTTTAAGCTCAAAAATATTCCCCACCTCAATGGCTTTCTCTTCGCGCAAATTTGCCGAACCGCATCCCGGGCAAGCGGACTGCTCGGCTATTATTTCCTTATTTATGGCAATTCTGCACTTGTCGCAAATATGTATCGTGTCCTCGCCGTTTGGAGCAAGCGTCTGGAATTCGTGAGAATATTTGCTGAAAGAACCGCCCGAGGCAAAGGTAAGGTAAGTCTTCTCGCCAATGCCTACACGGTTAAAGATAGTCGCATAGGACTCTTTCATTACTTCATAATAGCGCGCCAAATCTGTCTCGTCTTTGTGAAAAGAATACATGTCTTTCATCAGAAATTCGCGCCCGCGCAGGATGCCTGACTTTGCCCGGAGTTCCATCCGAAATTTATTTTGAATCTGATAAACGGATACCGGCAGATTTTTGTAGGAGGAAATAAATTGCTTGGCGAGCGGCACAACGACTTCTTCGTGAGTCGGACCAAGAGCGTTTTCGCGACCGGAAGAGTCTTTTACCTTATATAGATCGGCCATAGACTCCCAGCGTTCGGTCTTCTGCCAATTTTCTTTCGGATGAAGTGTTGGCATGAGCAGTTCTTCCCCGCCGGCCCTGTTCATTTCCTCGCGAATGATATTTTCAATTTTTTTAAGCACGCGGAGACCGAGCGGAAGATATGTGTAAACGCCGGCCTGAAGCTTGTCCACGAAACCGCCCCTGATAAGAAGCTTCGCGTTCTTGGAAATCTCGTCAGCCGGAATCTCCTTCCTTGTTTTGGCAAAAAGTTTAGATTGCAACATAGAAGTATTCTACACTACTTTTTTAAGAAAAAGAAAAAAACTTGACAAAATTAGTCTTATGTTTTAGCTTGCTAAAAGCGCCCTCCTCCCTACCCCAAAAATAGGAAGTCAAAGTAGGGCAAATTTTCCTAGAAAGGAGTAGACAATGCAAGTTCACTTTGTAATTTGTCCCAAATGCGCCGAACATGGAAGTGTCGTGTTCCCAAATGGGACGGAGAGTAGGGAATTTTGGACGAAAGAGCTAGCGAACAAGGTTCTCTTCGATCTTGTCAGTAAAAGGCACATATCGCAGGATGAGGCGAATGCTCTCGAGCGAGAGATTGCTATCTCGTCATTGTCACAGGACAAGTTGGGTATCACCCATTCCGACAAGGTATGCCCACTCTTTCACATTAAGCTCTTGGCGTTAACAAAACGGAACTGAAACCATTGTTCAGATTCCAAGAGTACCCACGCTTGAAGCGTAGCACTAAACATGTTACGCTTTTTTCTGTGAGCCAGTCATCGTCAAAGCGGAGTTTTTTTATTTTTCACTGTTATTCTAATGTTCTTGAGAACATTAGAATAGAGAATTCATTATTCGTTGTTTGTTTTTTTAAATTAAATTTCTATTCCAGTATTCTCAAGAATACTGGAATAGATTATTTGCTGAATTTTTATGTTACAAGTTTTAAGCTTTACGTTCTACGACGACACCAATCGCACGATATCATGATAAGTCACCACAACCATAAGAATCATGAGGAGAATGAAGCCGAGAGCGTTGACCGCACCCGCCACCTTGGGCTTAATCGGCCGGCGGATAATCGCTTCAATAATCACAAAAAGGAGTCGTCCGCCGTCCAGCGCCGGAATTGGAATTAAATTAACGACCGCCAAATTTATGGAAATAATGGCCGTAAATCCGAGCAAATAAACAAAGCCCAGGGAGCTGGCATCCCCCACCATTTTTACTATTCCCACCGGCCCGGTTATGGCCGAAAGACTGCCTTGCCCCATAAGGGCGTTTTTTATCAAATCAAAAAGTCCGCCTACTGTCGCGTATGTCAAAAAGTAGGTATTCTTGGCTCCTTCCCAGACAGCTTTGTGCGGAGGCAGTTTAATTATTCCCACCATATCCATTGAAATTCCCAAAGCTTTTTTGCCGGGTACTATTCCCTCGCGCGGTGTCATGGAAAGCGAACCATCCGCGCCACCCCGACTGTAAGAAATGGAAATATTTTCATTTTCGTGGCTAAAGATAAAAGAGCTGGCTTCTTCGGCTGTGGTTGGGGAAAAATTATTTCCGCCGGCGGAAATGGATTTTATTTTGTCGCCCGCCTTAATCCCAGCCAAACTCGCGGGGGTATTGGGCATTACGCTTATTACGGTAAGCGCTTTATCTTTGGCGTAAGCTTCGTATCCGGAACCGCCAAGCGCGGTTGGAAAACCGGCCATAAACCCTACGGAAAGAAGTATCCAGGCCAAAAGCAAATTAAAGATAACACCTGCGGAAATCACTCCTGCCTGCACCCACTTGGGCTGGTTTACAAACGACCGTTCTTTGTCCGGACCGCTTGTGGATTTGTCGTCGGGATTCTCTCCGAAAATTTTGACGTAACCGCCCACTGGCAAGGCGTTTATGGAATATTCGGTCTCTCCCCGCTTCACGCTCCAAAGCCGCGGCGGAAAACCGACGGCAAATTCATCCACTCGAATTTTCGCCCACTTGGCCACGATGAAATGCCCGAACTCGTGGGAAACAATGAGCACAATCAAAATAATTAAAAATAAAATGATGGACATAGAAAAAACCAACTTATAACTTATAACTT
>JBBTSJ010000001.1:16167-19089 GCA_038064715.1 Patescibacteria group bacterium
AACTTATAACTTATAACTTTTACCTGCAGGAGATTTCCGTTATTTTTGTCCGTGTGTTGGAATCAATCAAACCGTCAGCTCTAAGGCCGACTGATTTTTGAAAATTTTTCACGGCTTCGGTCGTTGCCGATCCGAAATATCCTGTTGGTGAGACCGCAAGATACCCATTCTCAAACAAAAACTTCTGAAGGAGTGTTACTTCTCCGCTTCCAAACCCGAGACGAGGACTGCTCTGCAAAGCCACGCATGTTTTTTTGTCGGCCACTTTGGCAACGAGTACTCGGGCGATGTCTTTTGCCTCCACGCCGTCCGCGTTGACACATTTAAAAATAAAACCTCGTCGAGTGGGTATTCTCACGGAGGAACTTCCTTTCAACGGGATATTTCCAAGATTCACTTCCGTTCCGTCTTCTTTCACACCAATCCCGCTGCATCTCACCGCATTTTCCGATGTCCAAGAAACACGCGCGATACTGCCAATAGGCACGATTACCGCTCCGGAACCGGGTCTGTTTTCGTCAAGACCGTTTACTTTTATATCAACTTTTGGATCAGGCATCCTAACGTTAATCCTGACGCTATCTTGCACCACAGACCCGTTAACGTTACGGCATTCTATTTTGTACATCAGAGACAACTCGGGCCTTATCCCGGCTACGCCGTTCATGTTAGACGAAACAAACGACTGCTCTATGATCCTATTGTTCGTTGTGTCAGTTACTATTTTTCTGCATTCCACGACATTTATGGAATTCCACGACACCTCCACGCGTTCTTTGTACGCGGTGTTTATCGAACCTCCATATCCGTTAGCCTGAACAACTACTTGTGGTTCGTCCGCGGCAAGAACCAAACCCGGAATAAGCAACAAAACGACAATCGACACGCGAAAAAAAATAAATTCTTGTGACATAAAATTTTAATTTTTCAAGCCATTAATTCATTATCTCTTTTTCTTTTTTCCCCGTCATTTCCTCAAGTTTTCTGTTGGCTTCATCAACGAATTTTTGAAGTTCGTCTTTGTAGCGGAATTTTTCGTCTTCCGTAATAATGCCGTTTTTTTCTTTGCTTTGAATATCGTCCCATGTTTTTTCTCTCTCCGTGCGAACTCTGATGCGAGCGTCTTCAAGCTTTCCTCCTACTATCCGAACAAGGTCCTCCCGTCTTTCTGTTGTAAGGGGAGGAAAAGTCACCCGAACTCCGGCATCATCAACGGCCGTACCCAACCCCAAATTCGCGGAAGCGATGGCGCGTTCTATCTCTTTTATTTGAGATTTGTCCCACGGCGAAATCCGAAGCGCGCGCGAATCCTCCACGGAAACGGCGGCAACATGAGTGAGAGCCATTTTGGAGCCGTATGATTCGACAAAAATGCCATCCAAAAGCGCCGGAGTGGCTCGTCCGGTGTGAAGCTGGGAAAACTCTTTTCCGAGCCACTCTTCGGTCTCTTTTGTCTCCTCTTTAAATTTTGAGAAATCGTAAGACATAAAGATAACAAATAATATATAAAATATAACAAATAATGATAATTAAATCCAATTTATTTGTTATGTGTTATTTGTTGAGTGTTGGCGCGATTAGCGCTATGTGTTCCAACAACATCTTCACCGACGAAGCCCTGTCCCCCGCATAACCTCGACATTTTATAAGTTCCGCGAAAAACTCCGCGTCCGCTCTGGCCATTTTTTGAGCGGGCAATTTCCCCCGCGCCGCGCTCTCAAGTTCGTCAAAAAAAGATATTACGGACTGTTTTTCTTTCTCCTCAATAAGTTTTTTAATAAATGGAAGGTTTAATCTTTTTTCCACTTGAGTCTTAAGAAAATCCTCCGCGTCTTTGTCAATTGTTAATTGTAAATTGTTATTTGTTTTTATAATCCTCACCCTGGACAAAAGCGTCGGTAAAATCTGCCTAACCGATGGCACAATAAGAAAAATATACGTCCCCTCCGTCGGCTCTTCAAAAACCTTGAGCATGGCGTTTTGGGCTTCGCGCGTTATGGCGTTCGCGCATACGATAAAAAATTTTTCTTTACCGGAAAAAGCGCGCCGACTTTGCTCTTCTTTCAACTTGCGCGCTTCATCTATGCCAAGCGTCTCAAAAAAACTTAGACGATAATCGGGATTGCCGACAGTTTCTATGCCAAAAAGTTCTTCTATGGAATTTTTAAGTTCGCGGGCAATCAAAATATGCTTTCCCTCAATCAAGTATGCATGCTGGTTTTTGTCTATCTCTATTTTTTTATTCACATTATCATCTTACGATAGAGTTAGGCGGCTTGACAAATCATCAGAAAGGTATAGTTTTTCAGAAGTTCAGAAGTTGCCCCAATGGGGTATTGCTAAAAGGAGAATCGTGTGTCTAAACCAAACAAGAACGCTCTTTTCGCCCCAATCAGTCCCCGAGCGGTAAAACGGCTCCGCCGAGAATTGAAAACGAACCAGGCAGATTTCTGGGCCACGGTTGGGGTCACCCAAAGCGGCGGCAGCCGCTACGAAAGCGGGCGCGAAATACCGAAACCGGTGCGGGCATTGGTGCGCATCGTACACATCTGGAAACTGACGCCGAATGTCTTGCGTTACATAGGCGGAATGGTCAATCCCGGATATGCCCTAGCGGCAATGGCAGCCGGAAGTAAAACGCTAAAACTGATCCGGTCGAAAAATAAGAAACGGTAAACCTCCTAGCCGCGCGAAACGCGCGGTTTTTTTGTTTGTAGTATTTCACCGTCAACGAGGTCGCGTTTGAAAAACCTCGCGGAGCGCGACTGGCGCGAGCGGAGCAAATTTTCAGCAGAAAATTATGCGTGTTTTTCAAACGCGCCTCAAAAAACTATCGCTTCGCGATAATACTCTTCTTATTTCGCCTGAGCGAGGAGCATGTGAATGTGGCCTATCGGATGTTGATAGGCACCTGTAGACGGT
>JBBTSJ010000002.1:0-1510 GCA_038064715.1 Patescibacteria group bacterium
TAAAATGACCCAGAAAAATCTGGGTCATTTTAATTTTGTGCGCCGGGCAGGATTCTCCTTCGTCTCTCGCCTCGCCGTCGCTCGGCTCGGACTAGTCACCACCTCGCTATTTCGCAAGCTTGCGAAATATGCTCCGGCGTTCGAATCCTGACGCGACTGAAGCAGTTCAGTCGCTCTCGGCGCGGTACAGAAATTAAAATGACCCAGAAAAATCTGGGTCATTTTAATTTTGTGCGCCGGGCAGGATTCGAACCTGCGTAGCCCAATGGGCGACAGATTTACAGTCTGTTGTAATTGACCGCTCTACCACCGGCGCATAAGAACACGTTAGTTATATCTCACGAAAGACGATTTTGCAACAAAAAACTTCATTTTAAGTGGAAGTTTTTCACTATTGTCTAATTCGTGAGAATAAGAGAATATCTTATAAACAACCCGCAATTAAA
Source organism: Patescibacteria group bacterium (assembly GCA_038064715.1). Lineage (GTDB taxonomy): Bacteria > Patescibacteriota > Minisyncoccia > Phycocordibacterales > VMEP01 > JBAZYZ01. Next base: position 447 of record JBBTSJ010000002.1, read on the forward strand.
ATTACATTATAATTAGCTATAGCTAATTATAATGTAATTTGGTTTTACCGGAAAACTTTACACCACAAAAAGTAGTGTAAATCAGAGTGCTGTTTATACTGTGGTTTTTTCGCGTTTCTTTCCCCGTTTTGGCTGAATACTTTTCTCGTGTTTGGTTTCAAGCGCAAGCTCGCCGTTTTTCATGTCAACATAAATGCTGTCCCCCGCCACGACTTCGCGGGAAATCATGAGCGAGGCGGCTTTGTTCAAAATTTTATCCTGAATCAAACGCTTGAGCGGCCGCGCGCCATAGTGCGGATTGTAACCTTCCTTGCTTAAGTGGACCAATGATTCTTCGGAGAGGGCCAATTTTATATCCTTGGTCGCCAATCTGTCGCGGACGATGCCAATTTGAATGCCCACAATCTGACGAACGGCTTCCGGCGAAAGAATGTCAAATATTACCGTCTCGTCCAAACGATTCAAAAACTCCGGTCGGAAAAAATCTTTCAGACTCGCCATTACTTTTTCTTTGGCGTCGGTGTAATCGCCACTCGCGGTGTTTTGAGAAAAACCGATAGATTCCATTTTGTCTATGTGTTGAGAACCGATGTTTGAAGTCATAATAATCAGCGCGTTTCGGAAATTTACCACGCGTCCTTTGGCATCCGTAAGCCGCCCGTCGTCCAGCACTTGAAGCAAAACATTAAACACTTCCGGGTGGGCCTTTTCTATTTCGTCAAAAAGCACCACCGAATAAGGCCGATGCCTGATTGTTTCGGTCAATTGCCCCGAGTCGTCGTGTCCGACATATCCCGGAGGAGAGCCGATGAGTTTAGAAATTGAGTGCCTTTCCATATATTCCGACATGTCAACGCGAACTAGCGCTTTTTCGTCGTTAAACATAAACTCGGCAAGCGCCTTAGTCAGTTCGGTTTTGCCGACACCGGTCGGACCAAGAAACATAAACGAACCGATTGGTCTGTTTGGGTCAGAAATTCCGGCCCGAGAGCGACGCACCGCGTCTGATACTTTTCTGATGGCTGTTTCCTGCCCGATAACTCTTTTCCCAAGGTCATCTTCCA
>JBBTSJ010000003.1:0-8848 GCA_038064715.1 Patescibacteria group bacterium
CGCGTTGGCTTTAGTGTCGCACTACTCATCCATTGGCGTTTTTCTTACACGGGGTTGACTTTCACGTGCTTTCGTGTATACTTGTCTTTGTGTAAGTTTCTCTTAGGTTTTCTCGTGTAGGGCGTTAGTCTGAAACGGTAACCAGTGAGATAAAGTTAGTCGCTTACCGTTTAAAAATAAAGACTAACGAAAAAGAGCCATTATGGCAAAAAAGCTATATGTAGGGGGTCTCCCTTACTCAAGCACTGCTGACGAATTGAAGAGTCACTTCTCTCAAGCCGGCAATGTTGAATCAGCGACCATTATCAACGATAAGATGACTGGTCGTTCAAAGGGTTTCGGATTTGTTGAAATGTCAACAGATGAGGATGCCCAGAAGGCGATAGAAATGTTCAACGGAAAGGATTTCAGCGGCCGCAATTTGACGGTCAACGAAGCTCGTCCGATGGAAGAGCGCCCTCGTCGCGACTACTAATTCGCGAGTAAAACAAAAACCCCGCATTGCGGGGTTTTTGTTTTACTCTTTTGCCGCGTAAGACGAGCAAAAAAATGGTCGCCGAAATTTCGGCGACCGGAGGTCAGCTTAACCATTATGCACTTTTTGTCGGACGAGGCGCTTGGCGCGCGCTTCTTTGTCGTAAAGCTTCCACCTTTGAATGACTCTGTTCCCCGTTTGAAATTGAAACCATGTGGCAAAATCAAGGAACCCAGAAGACACTTTGCTGTTGCGAAAATATTTCACGCGAAAATACGGACGCCGATACAAGTCGTGTTGTTTCCCGTCGGCACAAACTTTGCCGTAAAATTTGTCTTCAATTGGCGTCTCGGCTTCAAGGGCCTGTCTTGTGGGATCATTCAATGCTTCAAGATAATAACAATTTCCCGGATTTCCAAGTTCTCCAACCCTCATCGCTGTCATAATAACAGTTCTCCCATAGACTTAATCTGCCCATAAGTTCCCATATTCTATTTGGTAAGTCAAACGAAACGAAAGAGTATATAATTGAGTAATGAAAAAATTTCCGCGAAAGCTTTTGACTCCGAAAGAAGCTCGCCTTTTTGACCGCCTCAATACTCCTCAAAAATTACAGAACTTTTTGAACAAACTTCCGCAGAATTTTGAAGAAAAAGGCGAAACTTGTCTTTCCCCCCGCCACATCCTGAAAGAAAACAAAGCGCACTGTATTGAGGGCGCTCTTTTTGCCGCAGCCATACTTTGGTATCACGGCAAACGTCCCATGGTAATGCATTTGATAACCAAAAACCACGATTACGACCATGTGGTCGCTATTTTCAAAGATGGCAACCGCTACGGAGCGCTGTCCAAAACAAATCACGCCGTGCTCCGCTATCGCGATCCGGTTTATAAAACTCCGCGGGAGCTTGCTATGTCTTATTTCAACGAATACTTCATGGACGGCACAGGCGAGAAAACAATGCTAGGGTTTACCAAACCAATTGACCTCGAAAAAATCGCCGGAACGAAATGGCTTTGGGGCGGAAAAAACCTATGGGATATAAACGATAAACTTTTTCATACTCGACATCAATCAGTCGCGCCAAATAGAATTCTGCGAAAACTCCGCCCAGCCGACGCTATTGAGATAAGAGTAATGGATGTGCCGGAACAGAAGAAACCTACGACCAACGACTTACGACGAAAAACAACAAAACGCCTGGCAAAAAAATAGACCGCTCAAAGGAACGATCTGGTTCGAAATTACCGAAAACCGCGAATATCGGTTGAACTACTTGTTGCAATAATTATGCTTGATGGTTCGCGGGGAATTTCAACCTTAATGGCGTGATTCCAGTCCCCCGCCAAAACCAATTCGGCAAAGCTATACATTATCAAGCTGCTAAATCGCCTTAGATTGGCGAGTAACTCCAACGGCAAGAGCTGTACCGGCGTAAGCCGGCTGCGAGGATGGCCAAAATCATAAGATAAGCACAACCCCCCGCTTTCTTCGTGTTTACGAACCGAAGACCAACATGGATCTTTGTCGCGAAAGATGCTGAGGTAAAAATGCAAACCATCAATAAGGTGATCCGGCCCTTCAACGACGGTTATCCTTAACCCACCCCATAAGTTTTGCGTCGGGGCGCTAACGGTTAGCTTCTCCCCATCACCAGGCATAAACTTGGTAACAACCGCGGAGCGGGGGTCTTTAGCCCCATAATAAAGTTCCACGTCCATTTTGTCCCCCAATTTAGAATTGAAGTACCTCTGTTTTGATTATTTCAAGAGAAGGTTCTTTTGTCAAAATAGATAAAACCTGTGATATACTGTGGGTTCTATCTAATAAATATAGTCTAAGATCTATGGAACAAAAAGAAAATGGTCTTAATATAAACATGCCGACAGCAATCGTAATCGTCGGTATTCTAATCGCCGGAGCAATTATCTTTACCAACTCTCCAAGAAATAAAATTTCCGATATTGACGCGGATAAGCAAATTGTAGATGTTTCGCAACAAATAAATGTCGCCCCCGTTACCGACCAAGATCATTTTTACGGCAATCCAAAGGCAAAAGTGGTAATGATTGAATTTTCCGACACAGAGTGTCCTTTTTGTAAAAGTTTTCACGGAGTGGCGAAAAAAGTAGTGGACGAATCACGCGGCGAGGTTGCCTGGGTTTACCGCCACTTTCCCATTGATTCTCGCCATCCAAAGGCGCGCAAAGAAGCAGAGGCCGCAGAATGCGCGGCGGAACTTGGCGGTAATGATAAATTTTGGGAATATGTAGACGCTTTGTTTGCAATAACGCCGTCAAACAACGGACTTGACCCTGCGGAACTTCCGAAGCTCGCGGCACGGGTTGGTTTGAATGTCGATAATTTCAACGCTTGTCTTTCAAGCGGTAAATATAAAGACGGGGTGGAAACGAATTATCAAGATGGGCTAAAGGCGGGCGTTGACAGGACTCCAACAACCGTCCTTATAAATCAAAAGGGAGAAAAAATGATTCTTGTCGGCGCTCTGCCGGAGGCGCAAATCAGAGCGGTGATTGACAAGCTAAAATGAGCAAGGTAGTACTCTTCTAGGAAAATAGAAACGCGCAAATCTAAATTCATCAACAATTCTTGGGGGTATTGAAATGAACATATCTTGGAAAGTGAGCGCCATGGTCATCGCATGGATACTGTTGTTCATTTTTGGCGGTGGCTACGGGGCGGAGATCTTGAACAATCATCTCGGCCCAAATGATCCTTTATTCTTTAGGTTTTGGAGCGCTTCGGTACTTTTGCCAATCATCCTTTTGGGCGTTGCCATAGAGTGGATATTGATCCGCTGCGACATCGCAAAAAACGAAAAAACAATCCGACAAAAAAATCCAATATTACAAAACGCCACCCGATAGGGGCGGTTTTTTATGTTCTGTTACTTCATCATTCAATTACCGGGCCTAAACCCCCAACATCATCCTTAATTCGTCCGACGGCTGCCATGGCGGTTCAAATGTTATGTCCACCCGGACCTCTTCCGCTCCAAGTTTTTTAACGGCTTCTTCAACCGACAAAACTATTTCGTTACCGAACGGGCAAAAAGGCGAGGTGAGTGTCATCAAAATGTCCACTTCCCCCTTTTCTATTTTTATATCGCGGATAAGCCCGAGCGTCCAAAGATCAATACCGATTTCCGGATCTTTGACGGTTTTGAGTGTTTCAATAATTTGTTCTCGTGTCAATTTCATAAATAAATTTTTAATATTCCTCTATTCTAATGTTCTTGAGAACATTAGAATAGAGATTATGCGCCAAACCCATTCTCTTCGATTTCGCTGATAATTTCCCGCCCCCCCGACTTCACAATCCTCCCATCTTTCATGATGTGAACAAAATCGGGTGTAATTTTTTTCAAAATATTGGGATAATGAGTAATGAGCAAAAATCCCGTTCCCTCTTTGGCTAACTGACTTACGGCGCTGAAGATTTTGCCAAGCGAGTCAATGTCCACCCCCGAGTCTATTTCGTCTAAAACGGCAAATTTGGGCTCTAAAATGGCCATTTGGAGCACCTCGCTCTGCTTTTTTTCCCCGCCCGAAAGCCCGCTGTTTACATGGCGGGACAAGAATGATTTATCAATACCAAGCAGGTCGGCCTTGTCCGACATTTTTTTGTGGAATAGAATCACGGATTCATCTCCGCCTTTTACTTCTTTGTAAGCCCTGTATAAAAACTGCCCCATTGAAACACCCTCAATTTCCGGCAAATATTGCATAGACAAGAATAGTCCTTGTTTGGCTTTCTTCTCCGTGGCAAGCAAAGTTACATCTTCGCCATCAAGAAAAATTTTTCCCCCCGCGATTTCGTATTTCGGATGCCCGAACAAAGCATTAGCTAAACTAGATTTCCCAGATCCATTCGGCCCCATCAAAATATGCACTTCTCCGGAATTTATGGTGAGCGAAATATCGTGAACAGCTTTTTTGCCTGCCTGCGCCGAAGCTCCGGCAGACAGGTTTTGCGTGGATACCGATATGTTTTTAAGTTCAAGTTTATGCATTTTTTCCTACAACTTGTATCCAGCGCGTGTTGCCGGAAATGCTGACATTCTCATAAACCACAGATAGTTTTGAGTTCTTCAAGATTACCTTAATTTCGTCTAAAGTAAAGTAGCTGAAAAATCTCTTGTAGTCATAGCCATAATCATTCTCTGTTCTGATTTCTTCCTCCGGTTTGCCTGGCCTTATTTCCTTAACGGCTATATATAGTAATCCCCCTTTATTTAATTTGTCGACAAACCCGCGCACTACGCTTTCTGCTTCCTTTTTTGGTATATGAAGCAGCGCGGCCTGTATAAATACCGCGTCAAAATTTTTTTCCAGCTTCCCGGCGTCGCGCATATCAAACACAAAAAATTCCCCGCCCGGCACTTCACGCCTTGCTATATCAATCATTCCTTCGGAAAAATCTATTCCCGTAACCTGAAATTCGCGCTTTATAAAATAAGAAGACTTATCACCGGACCCGCACCCGACATCCAATATTGTTGAGCCTGGTTTAAGCAAAGAGATAAATTTATCAGTTCCCTTTACCCACCAGTCGTCGTTCTTGTGGTCTATGTTCCAGTCTTCGGCAATTTTATTGTAAGTTTCTTTTAAATCCATTTGCCCCTGCTATAAGTTAGCGGTTATGTGTCATTTGTTAACTGTTTTTAAAGCCTGGCTCATCGCCTCATACCCCAAAAGCGCGCAACTGGCGCGCCCCGGGCTTATTTTCACACCGAGCATATTGTAAATGTCGCCCGGCACGATTGCACGGAGCTCTCGGAGTTTCATTCCTTTGACCTTGTCCGTAAGCATGGAAGCCGCCGCCTGGCTCACGGCACAACCGATACCGACAAACGACGCGTCCGCAACGATATCATTTTCAGCCTTCAAATAAAACGTTATTAAATCGCCGCAACTGGCGTTCTTGCCCTTGCCCTCGGCGGTCGCGTCAAAAATAATCCGTTTATTGTGCGAATTTTTATAGTGCTCCAAAATGTTTTGGCGGTATAATTCTTCGTCCATTGAAACCGCATCATACATCAAAAAACGGATATTGACAATAATCACCCGTTGTTGCAAACTGGCACTTAGGTAGTTTGCAAAAGTCTTAGGCAATAAAACTGCCTGGATTCGCGAAACCAAAGAGCGCCTTCGCAAAAAGACCGGAAACATCAGCGCTCTGTTTGAAAGAGAAGGAGAAACATGGCAAAAGAAAAAAGAGCAACACCGGAAGATCTCACCAAGGTTTTTAAGAAACTCGTCAGCATCGCATCGCAGGTTTTGGAAAACGAAGCGGGAAAGGCTGTCGAATCTTCGAAAGTTCGGGCGAATCAGATCGTCGACGCGACAATCTTTGCCGTCCACAACACCCTCAAGGCCGGACTCGGCCAGCTCGATGAACTCCAGAAAAAAAGGAGTGTTGCCAAAAACCCCGACCCCGGCGACAAGAAGTGACTGACCACAGCCATCCCCCCTTGCGGGGGTTTTTAATTTGCAAAAATCTTTTGAGCTTTTTTTATCCCTCCCGCCAATCCGTCAATGTCGCTTTTCGTATTGTAAATATAAAAACTGGCCCGGCTTAGCGCGGATACGCCAAGCGCCTTCATCAACGGCATGGCGCAATGGTGTCCCCCGCGGATAGCCACGTGGTCGCGGTTCAAAATTTCTCCCACATCGTGAGGATGGATACCTTCCACCACAAAAGACACAATGCCTACATTCTTTGACGGGTTACGCTCGCAAATAATCTTCACTCCGGGAATTGCCGACAGTTTTTTGATCGTGTATTCCACAAGTTCTTCGGTGTGCTTTTTGATATTTTCTATTTTTAAATTATTCAAATATTTAATTGCTTCCGCTAGCCCGATGGCTCCGGCAATATTAGGAGTCCCCGCTTCAAAACGAAACGGCGCATCGCTGTATTTCGCTTCCTCTATTGTAACCTCTTCCACCATGCCTCCGCCAAAAGAAGACGTGGACATTTTATTTAAAATTTCATATTTCCCGTAAAGCGCTCCTATGCCAGTCGGCCCGCACATCTTATGCCCGGAAAAAAAGAGGAAATCGCAATCAAGCAATTTAACATCAACCGGCATATGCCCAATCGCCTTTGTTGCGTCCACTACGACAATCGCGCTGTGTTTATGCGCCACTTCGATAATTTTTTTCACATCCGTGATCGCGCCGGTTACGTTACTCGCCAAAGTAATGGAAACTATTCTTGTGCGCTTGTTAACCAAATCGTCCAGATTATCGTAGTCTATACCGAAATCGGACGTCATTTCAAAATGGCGGAATTTCAAACCCTTGCGCTTAGCCATCTCCTGAAGTGGAAGTAGGTTTGAATGATGTTCAAGAATTGTCGTAACCACTTCGTCGCCGTTTCGCCAAGAAATCATCTTTTCGAGCGCGTAAATAAGCATATTGGAACCAGCCGTTGCCCCTCCTGTAAATATGACCTCCTTCGTCTCGGCGTTGATAAATTTGGCTGTTACTTCTCGCGCGTTTTCATATTTCTCGGTGGCCTTCTCGCCTATTTTATAAGCGCTTCTGTGGACGTTTGAACGATATTTGAAATAGTAATCGTCCATTGCTGCAACTACCTGTTTAGGCGTCTGGGATGAGGCGGCTGAATCCAGATAAACAAAATCCGCGCCATTTTCGCGCTTGTAGTTTTCAAATATGGGAAAATCCTCTTTAATCTTTTTTGCATCCATCAGACCTCAATTTACCTTTTATTTTTGTAAAAATCCATCAATTAAAAGATCTTTGGCTTCGTCCTCTCCTATCCCCCGCGTTTTGCTGTAAAACAAATCTTCGGGCGTGATGTGCGTTATGGAAAGCGAATGCGAACAAGCGACTCTATTTGAGGCGATATCAAGCGACGGAATAGCGTCCACTTTCGCTTCTCTTGAAAGCGCGAGAAACTTGCCGCTCTCCGCGCCCGACAAATCCTTCATTCCTTTTTCCATAACAATATCGCTCCGGTAAATGGCGTAAGATTTGTCGCGAAGAACTCCGCGAGTTTCTATTTCTGATGCCGTATCGGGCGCTTGGTGGTAAATCTTGTGGAGAATATCCAATTGGGCAACACCGGACAAATCATATCGCGCGGTTATTTTGGCGCTCCCCCGCGCCCCGATCAAGAAAATATGAATATCGCTTTTGGCCGACGCTTCACCATCCGCCGTTTCAATATACTCAAACTCGGCCCCTTCATGCACATGCACAACCAAAAACCGCGACTTTTTTAAATTGTTTTCATAAACTTCGCGCGTTTCCGGCTTCACGTCAATCACTTCCGCTCCTTTAGCCACGATAAGCCGAAATTCGTCCTCAAACGGCGAACTAATTTTAAGCCCGTACCTAAAGGCGTTTTTATCTTTGTATGTATCCAGAATTTTCATTGTCTTTGGTAGCTTACGTTAAATAATTGGCTATTTCAATCCCGCCGATAAGTCTTACGAATGAAGCTTTTACCCTTTGCGCTTGACAATATAGTGTTTTTACTATATACTTCTTAACAATATCGTTCCCCACAAGGGAGGTTTTGAATGAAGCTGTCGCATGTTGCCTTACTCGTTTTGGCGGTAATTGTTTTTTCCGGATGCAAGGAAAGAGTCCGTGAGAAATCGGACGTGCTTCACGAAGACGCCGTTATCACGGAAACAGTCTACACGCCGTCTCGCCACGACCTTGACCTCGGTATCACAGCACTGAAAACTGGACCGATTGGCATGGATTTCAGCGGAGACCTTGGTCTCCGTATCGGAGGCGGTCTGCAAATCAGCAGCACCACAGTCCCCGAAAAATTCGCTGTGGTTTTCAAGTGCAAACATGGCAAATTCATCGTGACCCGCAAGGCGGTTTACGAAAAGTTCAAAGGGCAAGATGGTAAAGCTGTTGACGTTGCCTATCGCGAGAACTACAGGGCAACATATGACACCGTCAACGGCGAAAGGAAGCTCATCGAACGTGTCCTAACCGATTTCGAGTTCATCGACGCCACCGTGAAATAATCTTGACCCGCAGTGCCAACCTCGCAAAAGCCCCGCGCTTTCGCGGGGCTTTTTGTTTTCCAATTCACCGCACAAAACTAGCTCTGCACTAGCTCTGCCGTATCCAGTTGTAGCCATTTTAATCTGAGGTGGGGAAGCTTCAAAAATACTAAGTCCCGCAAGTGTTGCTTCATAAATCACAACTCCTCGTGCTTCTGCTACATGCATAACTGTTTTTTGATTTGTATTTAAAAATAAAGTTTCAATAGCTAAAATTTCCGGTTTGTATTCTTGTATGATCTTCTTCACCTCAGCGCCAATTAATTTTAATCTATCAGCGAATTCTATTTTAGCT
>JBBTSJ010000004.1:0-8937 GCA_038064715.1 Patescibacteria group bacterium
CGGACGCCGTGTAAGTGATTACACTTCCACGCGCTCCTCGCTCGACGAAATAAAAAATGACCCTTGAGAGGATCGCTCATGCTCGATTTTTTAAATCCGTTGCATTTTATTAAATTTCGTTTTAGCATCAACGCCAGAACTTGAACATCCAAAAGGAAAGGACGGGCAAAATGTCAAAGAAACCGGGAATGATGTACAGAGACACAGGCGTTGATTATGACGCCATGGATCCACACAAACGTGATTCGTTAAAAGCCGCCGAAGAAACAGACGCTGTTCGGTAAGAACAGTTTCCCGCGCAAGAGCTTAGTCTTGGAACTGATTAAGCTCTTTCTTTTTATCTAAATTTTTACTACATTAACTTTATCGTGCCTTCATTATCTATCGGAATTATAGGCCTCCCGAATGTCGGCCCCAGTAGTAAAGAGTACCTACTACGGGGCGAGTTGTGGTAACATAGTGCCTATCTTATCGCAAATATTATGAAGCTATCAATTGGGATCGTAGGCCTCCCGAATGTCGGCAAGTCGACGCTTTTTAACGCACTGACGAAGAAATCGGTGCCGGCGGAAAATTATCCTTTTTGCACTATTGACCCGTCGGTTGGCATTGTTGCCGTACCCGACGAACGCCTGGGGAAACTTTCAACTTTTTCAAATTCCGCCAAAACAATTCCAGCAGTAGTGGAATTCGTGGACATCGCGGGACTAGTGGCAGGGGCGTCAAAAGGAGAGGGTTTGGGAAATAAATTTCTATCGCATATTCGCGAAACGGACGCTATAGCCGAAGTGGTACGCATATTTGAAGACGACAAAATAATTCATGTGGAAGGAGCAATTGATCCGATTCGCGACGTTGGCGTTATAAATACGGAATTAATGCTGGCTGACATGGAAACAGTTGCCAAACGGCTCGTCAACATAGAAAAAGACGTCAAAAGGGGAGACAAAACTGCTATTTTTGAAAAAACCGTCCTGGAAAAGGCCCTTAAATTTTTAGACGGCGGTTTGCTTATTTCCGGCCAAAATTTCGCGCCTGAAGAGAAAGCAGTTTTAAGCCAAATACACCTGATTACGGGGAAGCCGGTTCTTTATGTTTTGAACAAAAAAGCAGGCGCAAAAAATCTGGATGAAACGGGCGATGAACGATTTAGCGCTCTGGTTAAGTTTTTTAAAGAAACAGGAGCCGACTATGTTGTTGTTGACGCCAAGATTGAGGATGAGCTGAAGGATTTTGAGGGAACAGAAAAAGAAACATTCAGAAGAGAGCTTGGCGGAGCTGAAGACGGCATAAACGCTTTTATTGCGGCAAGCTATTCGCTTTTGGGACTAATCACTTATTTTACGACAGGAGAAGACGAAACGAGGGGGTGGACAATCAAAAAATGGAGCACGGCGCCGGAGGCGGGCATGGCCATACACAACGATTTCAAAAATAAATTTATCCGCGCCGAAGTAATTTTTTGGAAAGACCTTTTGGGTGTTGGTTCATACACAGAAGCGCGATCAAAGGGCTTAGTTAGAACGGAAGGGAAGGAGTATGTAGTTAAAGACGGCGATGTCATAGAATTTAAGATTTAAAAGAAAGAATTTTAAATTCTATGACCCTGAGCGAACGAAGTGAGTCGAGCGGGTGATTGAGTTCAAGGTTTAGGAACAGAAGTACCCTTTTTTAAGTTCTCAATTTCGCGTACGATAGTTAAGAGCGATTGCTCTATTTTTTCAAGTTTGGCGCTTTCGGTAATTTCTTCATTTTCTTCCCCTTCGGTAATTTCCTCCACGTTTTCCTGGATGTCTTCAACATTCTCATGGATTTCTTCAATGTCTTCGGAAATTTCTTCTATTTCTTCCTCCACTTCTTGCAGTTGAGCGGTCGTGCGGTTGATTGTCATTTGTATAAAAATTGCCAGATATATTGCTTCAAGTGAAACTACTGTAGTCAATATCAAAAGTACCCGGTCTACGTCAAAACCAAGCCACATAAGAATAAACGCGCCCAAAAAAAGGATGGTATGTGTAACCAAAGAAGCGGTAGAGCCCACCCATCGCGTAGCGCCTACGGAATAGCGGTTAAGCATATTTTCCTTTTGACGAAGCGGTGAAGTTTGATTGTTTTGCATTTGCGGGGTGTTTTGTTGTATAATTATTGTACCCAGTTATATTATATACGCGTTAACAGTAATCGCAAAACCATGGACCCAAATCAAAAACCAAAAACAACCGCCGCCGATTTTTTCTTGCATCTCGGCGTAGTGGCCGTTCTGTATACATTCGTTGGTTTTCTTATCAACCTCCTTTTTACGGTTATTGACGTCGCCTATCCGCCCGTCGCGGAGAATTATTTTATTTCTCCGTCAATTAGTTTCCCCGTAGCCGCGCTCATTGTGCTTTTCCCCGTATTTGTTTTGCTCTCCTATCTCACTCTCAAGACTTACGACGCGGACCAAACAAAAAAACAACTGGCGGTGCGCAAATGGCTTGCTTTTCTGACCCTTTTTGTTACCGGAGTAATCGTCGCCGGAGATTTAATCACGATTATTTACTACTTCCTTGACGGACGGGATATGACCGTTTCGTTTTTGTTGAAAGCGTTGTCGCTTTTGGTGATAGCGACGATAATTTTCGCGTATTACGCGCAAGATCTTAGAGAAAAAGTTTCTTCTTCACAAAGAAAAATTTGGATGCTCGTGGCGCTTACTTTGACGATTGGAGCTATTGCCTCGGGTTTTTCCGTAATTGGTTCACCCAGGTCGCAAAGATTGATACGTTACGATCAGCAAAAAGTCGGTGACCTACAGAACATTCAGTGGCAAATAATAAATTTTTGGCAGGCCAAACAAAAATTACCCCAAAACCTTGAGGAATTAAAAGACCCGATAAGCGGACAAATTATTCCAACGGATACGCAATTTGGAAAATCGTATGAATACAGCGCCACGGGAGCTCTTTCGTTCAAGCTTTGCGCGAATTTCAACAAGGAAAGGGTTAAAAACGCTGTTGGCGACTACCCTTCCGCGTTTACTCAACCTGTCCAGTATATGATGGTGCCCCAAAAGGGAGTTTCCGGCATGAACGACAGTTGGCAACATAAAATGGGCTACACTTGTTTTGACAGAACAATTGATCCGGAAATATATCCGCCAAACCGAAACACATCCGTTTTTATCCCCAAGTACTAAAAAGCGCGGCAGGTCTCTTGTCAGTTAGGATAAATTTTGTCGTGTAAAACACGACGGGGGCTTTCGGTTTTTGTGCCGATTAGGTAATATCAAATACATTGGAGACAACTTCTAACAGGGCAAGTAGGAAAATATGTATGAGACAATATAACCACAAAGGAATAGAAAGCAAATGGCAAAAAGTTTGGGAGAAAGAAGATGCAAACTACGCGGAGGATAATAGCGATAAACCGAAGTATTATTGCCTGATAGAGTTTCCCTATCCGTCCGGCGACGGTTTGCACGTAGGACACATTCGCAGTAATACCGCTATGGATATAATTGCCCGCAAGCGCCGAGCCGAAGGATACAATGTCCTTTATCCAATCGGTTGGGACGCCTTCGGCTTGCCTACGGAGAATTACGCCATAAAAACAAAAACTCCCCCAGAAGAAGTAACGAAGAAAAACACGGATACTTTCAGGCGACAGCTAAAGTCACTCGGTTTTTCGTTTGATTGGTCGCGGGAGATAAATACTACCGACCCCAAGTATTACAAATGGACACAGTGGATTTTTCTAGAGATGTTTAAAAAAGGACTGGCTTATAAAAAAAAGACTGCTATCAACTGGTGTATTGACTGCAAAATTGGTCTTGCCAACGAAGAGGTGGTGAGCGGGCTATGCGAACGATGCGGTGGCGTAACCGAAAAAAGAGAAAAAGAACAATGGATGCTAGCCATCACAAAATACGCCGACAGGCTATATGATGATTTAGACACTGTTGATTATTTGGAAAAAATAAAAATACAGCAGAGGAATTGGATTGGTCGTAGCAACGGAGCTGAAATAGAGTTTAACCTACAACCTACAACCTACAACCCACAACCTATAAAGGTATTTACCACGCGGCCAGATACGCTCTTCGGCGCTACTTATATTGTGCTGGCGCCGGAGCATGATTTTATAACAAATAATCTTCAACAAATAACAAATAAGGACGAGGTTGAAAAATACATACGAGACGCAAAAAAGAAAACGGAAATAGAAAGAACAGCAGAGGGAAAAGAAAAAACTGGAGTGGAACTTAAGGGGGTTAAGGCAATAAATCCGGCGAACAAGGAAGAAATTCCGATTTTTATCGCCGACTATGTTCTAAAAGATTATGGAACCGGCGCGATTATGGCCGTGCCAGCGCATGATGTGAGAGATTACGAGTTCGCTAAAAAATTTAATCTCTCAGTAGTCCCGGTAATCGAACCTGAAACAGGAAAGAAATTGCCCGAGGAACAATTTAGAAGCAGTATCGTTGCGATTGTTGAAGATACACAAACTTCAAAGTTTCTAACTCTCAATTGGGGGCAGAAACTTGGGGGGACTCTCTTTGTGGGGGGTGGTCGCGAAGAAGGGGAGGATGCTGAAGTGGCGGCGCGGCGAGAGATTGCCGAAGAAACCGGCTACTTAAACATTGAGCTCGTTGGTAAAACCGGGCGTACGCATCACCACTACTTTGCGTTCTCAAAAAATGTTGCACGTAATACCGAAGTGATTGGGCTTCATTTCAAACTTGTAGACAGAGAGCAAAAGAGTACCAACCACCAGGCGGATGAAAAGGACAAATTTACACTCGAATGGCTCACCAAAGAGGAAGTACTTGGTAAAATGGAAGACGAAAATCATCTACTCGCCTTTTCCTTGCTTAATTTAAAGGAGATATATACTGGTAAAGGAATTCTTACTAATTCTGATCAGTTTGACGGGATGGATAGTGAAGAAGCGAAAGAAAAAATTACGAAATTTGTCGGCGGGGAAATGAAGACGACATACAAACTTCGCGACTGGGTATTTTCAAGACAACGATATTGGGGAGAGCCCATTCCGCTTGTGTACTGCGTACACTGCGCGGAACCAGCAACCAGCAACCAGAAACTAGAAACTAACATGGGATGGGTGGCGGTGCCGGAAGAAGAGCTGCCGGTTTTGCTTCCCAAGGTGGAAGCTTATACTCCAACGGATACGGGGGAATCACCGCTTGCCAAAATTGAATCTTGGGTCAAGGTGAAATGTCCAAAATGCGGTGGGCCGGCGAAAAGAGAGACCGATACTATGCCAAACTGGGCCGGCTCGTCGTGGTACTACCTTCGTTATTGTGACCCACATAATGATAAAGTTCTTGCGGATAAAGCTAAATTAAATTATTGGATGACGGCCAGCTCCGTTAGAGGTAGCGAGTTGAGTAGTGCTAAGGATAGCACTACTCAACAGCGTGTTCTCACCTCTACTGGGGTGGATTGGTACAACGGGGGAATGGAACACACAACCCTTCATCTTTTATACTCGCGATTTTGGCATAAATTTCTTTTTGACATTGGCGCGGTCGGGGGAAGTGAGCCGTACAAAAAACGCACTTCTCACGGCATGGTTTTGGCCGAAGGGAAGGAAAAAATGTCCAAATCAAAAGGAAACGTAATTAATCCCGATGATATCGTAGAAATTTACGGAGCAGACACACTGCGGCTTTACGAAATGTTTATGGGCCCGTTTGATCAAGCGGTAGAGTGGAGCACAAAAAACATAATAGGTCCGAGGCGTTTTCTTGAGAAAGTTTGGAAACTTTCGACGCGGATTAACGCGGATGAGACGCGGATTAACGCGGATAATAAAATTTTCGGACAGTTACATAAAACTATAAAAAAAGTCGGGGGAGATATTGAATCCATGCGTTTCAACACAGCAGTATCGGAACTTATGATATTAGTGAATGAAATGGGAAAACAGGAATCTATTTCTAAAACTAATTTTGAAATTTTTCTGAAACTTCTTGCGCCATTTGCTCCGCACATAACGGAGGAATTATGGCATGAGCTCGGCAACGAGCCTTCCATCCATTCTGAAACTTGGCCCAAGTATGACGAATCAAAATTATTGGCGGATGAATACACAATTGTCGTGCAGATAAATGGAAAAGTCCGCGGCAATTTCAAAGTATCCGCATCTTTGGGGGAGGAGGAGACAAAAAAGAAGGCTTTGGAGAGTGAAACTACTCAAAAATGGCTGAATGGCAAAGGACCGAAAAAGGTGGTATATGTAGCGGGGAAATTAGTTAGTATAGTTTTTTGACTTTCTTAAAAAGCGTTGTGTTTATGGATGTTTTTTGGATAAATTTTAAATTATCTACTAAAAACTATCTAAAAACCATCCAATGAGGTTGACTGTTTTTGCAAACAATGATACAAATAATATAAATCAGTTAACCGTTTTTAAGAAGCCAGAAATGGCGCCTAAGAATTTATGGCAATACTTTCATTTAAACCAAAACAAATAACAAAAAAATTCGCGGTAGTTCTCCCGGAAAGGGCGTATGATGTGCTGTCTTCTCGTTTTGGTTTAGGTGACAATACGGAAAGACAGACCCTTGAATCTATCGGCCGAAAATACGGAATCACCAGAGAAAGAGTTCGCCAGATTGAAAATTTTTCTTTGCAGTCCATCAAGAAATCAGATGCTTTTAAAAAAGAGAAGAGTGTGTTTGACGAATTGCACGGAATCATCGACTCTCTTGGGGCCGTAATTTCCGAAAACGAACTCTTACAATATCTTTCTTCGGATGAAAGCGCCAGAAACCACCTTTATTTCTTTTTGGTTTTGGGAGAGCCGTTTGCCAGAGAAAAAGAAGACGAGCACTTTACTCATCGTTGGCACATAAACGAGAAGTTAGCCGGGGCTGTGTACGAGGCTCTTAGAAATGTTTACGCGAACCTGGGTGAAGACGAGCTTGTACAGGAATCTGAAATACTGGAAAGTTTCCTGTCTAATCTCAAAGATGTTTCTGAAAAATACAAGAACGAGGAAATTGTCCGTCGCTGGCTCAAAATTTCAAAACGCCTGGGACAAAATCAGTTTGGCGATTGGGGACGATCGGATTCATCCAATATCCGCGCGAGAGGTATGCGCGATTACGCGTATTTGGTAATCCGCAAACATGGTTCTCCCCTTCACTTTAGGGAGGTGGCCAATTCTATCTCGGAAGCTTTCGGCAGAAAAGCCCATGTGGCCACGACTCACAACGAATTAATCAAGGACCCCAGATTTATATTGGTCGGGCGCGGACTTTATGCCCTTGCGGAGTGGGGTTACACTAAAGGAGTGGTGCGCGATGTCATTCGTGAAATACTGAAAAGAGAAGGATCCATGTCCCGTGAGGATATAGCCGAAAAAGTGATGAAAGAGCGCTATGTTAAAGAAAATACCGTTATGGTTAATCTTCAGAACGGGAAACACTTCAAAAAAACAAAAGACGGCCTTTATGCTCTGGCTTAAATATACAAAAATCCCTCCATGCTAGCATGGAGGGATTTTTATATTTAGTTTGTTTTGTTTGCATACTCTACCTAAAAAGAAAACGGCGGGTTATAATTAAATATACTCACTCGCGAAGCATGAAATTCGCTATATAATGCATTTATGGATTATATCCAAATTTTAACCTCTTCTTTTAAAAGCCTTTTTTATATTTCGTCCGACTTGGCTGTATTTTGGGCGCCGGTCGTTCTTGGTTTTTTCTTTTGGAAAGTATGGGTTCATTATATCCGAACGGACTATATAGCGAACATTAAATGGGTAATGTTGGAAGTTCATTTGCCCAAGGAGATATATAAACCCCCGCAAGTCATGGAATTTGTTTTGGTGGCGCTTGATCAGGCAAGATCAGGGTCTTTTTATGAAAAGTGGTGGGTGGGGCTGGTCCCACCGTGGTTTTCGCTGGAGATAGTTTCCATTGGGGGAAACGTACGATTTTTTATACGGGCTCAGTTGTTTTATAAAAATATAATAGAATCGCGCATTTACTCTCAGTTTCCGGAAGTTGAATTAAGCGAAGCCCCGGATTACGCGAACATTTCTCCGCCAGGAGAAGGGCACGAAGTCAGTTTATTTGGAGTGGAATTTAAACTCACGGAGCTGGACCCGCTTCCAATCAAGACTTATGTAGATTACGAAATGCACAAAGGGTATATGGATGAAAAACAGCGTTTTGACCCAATGACACCAATGCTTGAATTCTTAGGATCTATTGGGTCGGACGAACAAGTATGGGTGCAGATTTTAGTTCAAGCTCACAAGAAGCGATACAAAAAAGAAAACGGAGGGATTGGCGACTGGCGAGACGAAGGAAAGGATTTTATTAAAAAACTTACGCAGGGGGAAAAGAAAAAACTCAAAGAAGGAGAAAAACCCGAAAAACCGCAATTGACCAAAGCGCAGAATGACAACATTGCCGCTATTGAACGGAACATGTCAAAAGCAGGTTTTGACTGCGGGATACGGGCAGTCTATATGGCAAAACCAGGAAAATTTAATATTGGCCATATTCCCAATCTCACCGGAATGTTTAAACAATTTAATTCATCCGGTTTGAATGGTTTCAAAACAGCAAGCGCGACCGGATTTAATCGCCCTTGGGAAGAGGTGGACAAATGGCTCGGTATTCACAGACTTGGTTTGGTTAGGCGGAAATTTTTCGATGCTTACCGACGACGCTCATATTTTTATCCCCCATACAAGAGAAAGCCGTTTGTCCTATCCGTAGAAGAATTGGCGACAATTTTCCACTTCCCGAGCGCAATTGCCGAAACTCCGACCTTGAGGCGGGTTGAGTTCAAAAAATCAGAACCGCCGGCCAACCTTCCAGTCTAGATAAGAGCCTGCCCAAAATCTAATGCCTAGACAAAACGTTAAAATTTCGAGCGAAAATCGCGAAACGCGAGGAAGCGATACGAGTAT
>JBBTSJ010000005.1:0-30700 GCA_038064715.1 Patescibacteria group bacterium
ATAGGCCACATTCACATGCTCCTCGCTCAGGCGAAATAAAGAGTAGCCTCGGGCGAATTCGCTTTCATTGTAAAAAACACTAGCACATTTATAAACGAACTTCTAATTGGGGTCACGGTTTGGGGAAAACAACAATGTCGCCACCCACTTTAAACGCGGGGTCGTTATTCAACAGGGTTGTGAGGGAATTTTTTGTTGTTTGGATTGCGGTATTGGCAAAACTGTCGGTGCCCGCAAGCGAAACCCCGCCTGTCAAGCCAACGGAACTGCCGACATGGGAAAGCGACGGCAAAAAAGATATCTGGAAAAACGCTTCTCTTCCGCTATTCCTATACCCGGTACTGGCATACACCGTGTTAAGCCGCCATGTCACGGTGCGGCTTCCTTCGTCGTATGAAATATCTTCACTCTCCGGAGAGGTCTCTCCCGTCCATTTCACATAAGGGGGCAGGGTTGTCGTTACCGTTGCTCCGGAAACATCGCTCGCTGAATTCATCACGCTCCAAGATATGGTGTAGGTGGTTTCTTTTTCCGCCACGGGAGGTACAGGACCGGTATTTTTGAATGGTCCAATACTATAAAGCGCCCTTGAAAGAACCTGCAGGTCGGTTAAAATCTTGGCAATTTTTTCTGTTGTGACAGACACGGAATTGTCACCGCTACTTGAAACTACTTCTCCCTTCACAATAATCTGCAAATTTATCTGCGGCAGAGACAAAATTCCACCGCTGGAAGAAAAGAGCTGGGCGGGAGTGAAAGTAAACGGCAACTGCCCTGTTCCACCCGGTTCAACCATTTGGAAATCTTCCACCGTATTTTTGTCCCAAGAAATTGTGCTTAGGGATGAGTTATAAAATCCTCTTTCCGTGGAAACAGTCCCGCGATCAAAAGCGTTGCCGCTTAATTTGACGCTTATCTCCGCATTGTTAATACGGGTAGGCAAATTATTTTTCCAAATCAATACTCCCCGCACGAGTCTTCCTCCAGGGATGGCAACGCTATCGCTTGAATCGCCGTTCAAAAGAACTCTCGCGTCAAGAAACGGCCTTCGTATGGCTACCGTTTGAAAAATCGAGTTGTAAATAACCCCTATTGTTCTTTCGTTGCTTGGAGAAATTCCCCCGCCCAATATCCTGAAGGTGCGTTCGTCTCCGTCTTCTCCGGACAAAACTCCGACAACATTGATTTCCCGCGAACTGCCCGTATGAAAGTCCCCCAATTTCCAAACATTATTATTATATGTGGGTTTAGGCTCGGCGCTTTTGAAAAAGAACCCGGGCGGATAATCAATCTGAAGCAAAACCCCCGGCACGTCTTTGGGCGCGTTAGATGCCACTTTTATTTTGAAACTTAGTTCTTGTCCGGCATTGGTTTCTTTGGGTGACAAAAGCGACAAACTGATGGGTGAAGAACTTATCCGTATGGGATAGGTGTTTTCTTTTTTGAAAATGGCGTTTGACCCCTCTACGCGGTATTCCAGAGTGAAGTTTATCGTTTGTTCTTTCCCCTCTTCGCCATACAGTGTCGCCTTGACTATTTCTTGGTAACTGCCGCCTGCTGGTATTTTTTTAAAAGATATTTTATTTCGCACCATTTCTTGCGCCACTCCGGTTTCACCGCTCGCCGCGCCTTTCGGATATTCAACCAAAAGCTCCGCAAATTCAAGAGGGACGGTATTTCGGTTTTCCACGGAAACCTGGAGCGAAACTTCGTCTCCACCAGAAATAAAGGCCGGTCCCAAGACGCTTATGTTTATGTTTTTTGAAGAAACAACGTTATTGCCGCCCAAAAATTGGTAGGAAGCATACGAGACAGCCGCGAGAAAAAACAAGAAAGAGGCAACAAATAGCTTTTTAAACATTCCCGTTTTTGGTTTCCTTGACATAAGTTTTGTATCACTCTCTTTTTCTTTTACCCAAGATTCCGGAGTATTTTCTTCCCGCGCCCGAAGACGGCTGTCCCTAAGCGATCTTCTGCCCATATCCCCGCGCGTATACAAACGCCTTTTCAACTCCCCGATAGAATCGCTTTCCTTTTTATTTTCCGATTCAAACATTTTTTAATTATAACCCGAATTGCAAATTAAGGGAAAAGATTTTCATGTAACCTGTAGCTTGTTGTGTGTAGAATCCCGTATTTATTTTCTTGTGTTACAAGTTATGTGTTATATGTTATAAGTTATAAGTTATAAGTTTCTCACAACTGGCTCTCCTTCAGAGCCTCGTTTATGTTCAAAGCAAGCTCGCGGCGAAAAGACGGGCTTGCCGGGACTATCCTCGTGTTGAGTTCGTTGTTCAATATTTGGTCATATTTTTCCTTGCCGCCAAAATAACCGAGTGAAAAAAGTATCCTCGCCACCACGGCAAGCTCAAGGCCGATGGCTTCTTCTTTGGATAATTTACTTTTTAACAGAAGATTTCTGGCGTAAAATATTTCGTCAAAAAGTTTTCTGTTTTCTTCTTCGCCGTGAACCAGCCGGCGGACAAGCTGCGAGAGTCTGGCAAAAATATTCATGTTGGATGAGACAAAAGTTGTTCCGCTCCCGTTCGGGTAAACATTGACTACGCGCCAAATACTTTTCCCGCGGACAAGCTCTGTCTGAACGCTGGCGAAAAGATAAAGATTATAACGCAGTTTTGATTTTAAAAGACGCACCCCTCTCGCTTCCGCCAAAACCAAACCCAAATCTTTGGTCAGCAAAAAATACAGCCTGCTGTCTTCGCCCGACGGCATTTCGCTTAATATAATAGCTTCCGTTTTATAAATAAAGTGACTCACAATGAAAGTATATCAGAAGAAAAGCCGCATGGTCAGATATGTGTATGTTATATGTGTGTGTTATATGTGTGTGTTATATGTACATCCCCCTATTTCCTTATCCCCTCTCCCATGGAATCATTATACCACGATCGTGGTATAATGATTCCATATTTAAAACAACGTGACTGAATTCTAAATCATATGGGGAAAATGGAAAAAGAATCAAGAAAACGAACACGCGGGTCACATCTTCAGAAGGCTGTATTGAATTCAGTCGCGGTCGCTGGCATCATCGGTGTTGCCCTCGTTGCCCCAAACGCAATGCGGATACTCAAAATGTTTGGCTTAGGTAAAGTAAAAGATCGTCATGCGCGGCAGGCTATCAACACTTCTCGACGACGGCTTGTCGAAAAAGGACTACTCTTACATAGCAAGGACGGTTTCCTAAAGCTCACGAAAAAAGGCGAATATAAATTATACGAACTAGAACGTCACGACTATAAACTCCCCCACCCCAAACGCTGGGACAAAAAATGGAGAGTGCTAATATTTGACATACCGGAGAAAAAACGGCTACTCCGAGACAAAGTCAGGCTAACCCTTTCTGCAATAGGGTTCAGGCGCCTCCAACATAGTGTTTGGGTGTATCCATACGACTGCGAAGACTTAATAACGCTCATCAAGTCCGATTTAAAGATTGGCAAGGAACTGCTTTATCTTATCGTTGATTCCATAGAAAATGACCGGCGCATGCGGGAATGGTTCGAAGTTGATTAAAAAACCAATCATGTTGCGCAAAACGAAAATCAAAAAACAACGCTTGATATTATCTTTATTCCCTATCCATATACCCAATTTACTTATGGAATCATTATGCTACGACCGCGTGATAATGATTCCGTAAGAAAAAATGAGGTGACGTGATTATTATCGAACCGTTCGAAAATTTATTGATTCTTAGCTATATCTAAAATCAATTGAAGTACAACCGGTAATTCAATAATTCCGTCTCCGCCGCTGAAATGACCCTTTTCGTGCTCTACGATAGTTTTCGCGTTTAATCTTTGGGCGAACATTCCTACATTGTCCTGTGGAACAACATCGTCATTGTCGGAAAATATGGCAAAAAACTTATTCGTATGTTGCCTCACTTTGACAAAATCGATTGGGGTTTCAAGCCACGGCTTGGCGATTATTTCTTCCCCTTCTTCAAAATTCATGAGCGTAAACCACGGAGCCACAAAAACACATCCGCCGATTTTTTCATTCGGCTGTAATTTTTCCAAATATCTTAAAATAGTCTGGCACCCTATACTATGCCCGACAAAATAAGTCTCTCTGTCGGGTCTCTCCACCAATTCCTTCAAACGCGAAACCCATGTTTCAATGCGAGGATTTTTGGTATCGGGCATATCGGGAACAATAACTTCGTAGCCACGCGATTCAAGTTCTTTTTTCAGCCACGGGAACCAGCCCTCTTCGGGGTAACCGTCCCACCCGTGGATTATAAATACTCGTTTTTTCATTTTTTTAAGACAGAAAAAGAAAGTTCTTTTCCTTTTTTGGTTTCAACACCCGTAAGTAGTGTGGCTTTCTTTAATTCCTCCTTGTATTTTTTGATAAGCGTAATTTTTTCTTCCGGCGCGGAAATTTCAATTAAAACTCTGTCGCTCGGCGTCAAACCTTCTTTTTTTCTGAAATCCTGAATAAGTCGGATTAAATCCCGAAGCTCCCCTTCCTCTTTGAGTTCAGGAGTTATATTCGTGTCAAGCTCTGCCTCAGTTCCCAAAATTTTTACAAACACTACTTCTTTGACATTCACTTCGTCTTTTATGAGTTCCGTGTATTCATCTTTTAACTTTTCGCTTTTAACTTTTAACTTTTGCAACGGTTGTCTCACTTTAATATTCGCCTTCGCCCGCGCCTCCAGCCCGAGCGAGACAATCTGTCGTGTCTTCTTCATGCTTTCTATCAACTGTTGGTTGTTCTCGGGCGCGTCCCGCGTAGCGCTTTGCGCGAAGTGGGGCCACTCTTCCAAATGAACACTCTCCTCTTTTTTGCCACGGGTTACCTTCAAATACAGATCGTCCGCGATAAACGGCATAAACGGCGCGATGAGTTTTGAAAATTCCTCAAGCACGAGATTGGTTGTCTGAAGCGCCGACTTTTTATCAACTTCGTTGTTTCCCTTGAACCTGCCGCGCGAGCGGCGGATATACCAAGTGGATAAATCATCAATAAATTCGCTTATTGGCTTCGTGGCCCGATCAAGCTCGTAAGCTTCCATGGCAATTCTTATTTCCTCACTCGTCTGATTCAATCGCGCGATGATCCATTTATCCAAAATATTCAAAGAAGAAGAGTCGGGTTCTTCTTTCTCCCGATAAAGCTCGTAAAAAGAATAAACGTTATTCAAGCGGACTATGTTTTTTTTGTAGACTTCGTCAATCCCTTTTTCCGACAAGGCCAAGTCCTCGCCGCGCACAATCGGGGCGGAAAGCAAGTAATAACGGAGCGTGTCGGCGCCGTATTTGTTGACAACATCCATAACCTCCGGATAATTTTTCAGACGCTTGGATATTTTTTGTCCGTCTTCGGCCAAAATAATGCCGTTCACGATAACATTTTTATAAGGAGACTTTTCAAAAAGTCCGACGCCCAAAATAAGCAGGCTGTAAAACCAGCCGCGGGTTTGATCCATTCCTTCGGCGATAAAGTCGGCCGGGAAATTTTTCCGGAAATTTTTCCCTTCCGCGGTCCCATCCTCGCCCATGTAATGAAATTGAGCGTACGGCATTGAACCGGACTCAAACCAACAGTCAAAAACATCCGGGATGCGTCTGGCCGTACCGCCGCACTCGCAGTCAAAAAAGATTTTGTCTATATACGGCCGGTGAAAATCAAGTTCGCCGTCTAAATTTCTCGGCAAAAGCTTCCACTCTAATTCTTTGTACTCGGCATTTTTAAGAAAATCTTCGCCTCTTTCTTCTTTCATTCTAACGGCTTCATTCGTGTCCGCGCCCCTAGCCGCGGCAAAAATCATCCATGAGGCATACTCATGGGTTGAGATGAGAATGGTTTGATTTTTGTATGTTTGCTCTATGTCATAAAGAGCTTCAAGCGCGCGATGTTTAAGATCCACCAGGTTTTCTCCTCCTTCGGGAGTTTTTATGAATTTCTCAGGATAAGAGGGGGCGAAGTGATGGTATTCTTCTCTGCTTTTGTCGTGGAATACTCCTGTGTTTATCTCACGCAAGCGTTTATCAAAAACGACATGCTCACTGGATACTCCCAACTCTTGAGCCACAATTTCCGATGTCTCACGAGCGCGCATGAAATCAGACGAAATGATACGGTCAATTTTGATGTTATCGTTTTTTAATTTACCCGCGGCCTCCCGCGCCTCTTCTTTGCCTTTCTCCGTCAGATGGTCTTCTTTGGTTGGATTCGGATTGATCCTCTGCAAAACATTGCTTTCGGATTCCCCGTGACGGATAACGATGTAACGATTGCCGCTTGGCGAAATTTTTTGCGAAAGTTCTTCCGCGCTTCCGAATACCTCCGCCTTGCCGCATTCCGCGCATTTCCACACGGGCAAAGGCGCGCCCCAATAGCGCGAACGCGAAATGGCCCAGTCCCGCGCCCCTTCAAGCCATTTGCCGAATCGTCCAACGCCCGCATGTTCCGGCACCCAGCCTATACGCTTGTTTTCGGAAACAATTTTGTCGCGGATAGCGGTGACTTTTACAAACCAGGAACCAATGGCGTAGTTGAGAAGCGGAGTATCGCAACGCCAGCAGAGCGGATACGAATGCGTTATTTTTTCTTTGGAAAACAGCGTCCCTTTCCCGGCCAAATATTTAATAATGGCGATATCGGCCGATTGGGTGTCCCCTTTTTGCTTAACATACATTCCGGCGAAATCTTTTACTTCCGGTTTGAATTTTCCGTCAAGCGAAACATGGCGAACAACGGGAAGATTCCCCTCTTGAGACAGATTCATATCGTCTTCACCGAAAGCCGGAGCTATGTGGACAATTCCGGTACCAGTTTCGGTCGTCACAAAATCAGCGCCGTAAATTTTCCAGCCCTGCTCGCGGTTTTCCAATTCTCTATCATCCGCGTAATAATCAAAAAGCGGTTTATATGATTTGCCAAGGAGTCGGCTACCTGGAAAAGTATCGAGTATGTCATATGTCATATTCAGTATGGAAAGACGCTCTTTCGCGAGTACGTAGTATTCTTTTTCCTTTGAATCTTTTTTATTGACAGATATTTTTGCATATTCTATTTTTGAATTTACGGCAAGCGCCGTATTCCCCGGCAAGGTCCACGGCGTCGTGGTCCACGCTAAAAGATAAGTTTTTTGCCCATTCGTATCATTCGTATCCATTCGTATATTGGCATCGAGTATTTCAAACTTCGCCGTCACTGAAATATCCGTAACATCTTTATACCCTTGCGCCACTTCAAAATTAGAAAGCGAGGTTTCGCAACGCGGGCATACATACATTATCTTATGCCCCTCATATACCAGACCTTTGTCAAAAAGTGTCTTGAACGCCCACCAAATAGATTCCGAGTAAGTCGCGTCCATGGTCTTGTAACTTGCCTCCATGTCCACAAAGCGACCGAGTCTCGGCACAAATTCTTTCCAATTTTTGTCGTAACGGAGAACCGCCCTCCTCGCGGCCTCGTTAAAATTACCCACCCCGTATTCTTCAATGTCTTTTTTGCGCGAGAGATTCAACTCTTGTTCTATAATGTTTTCTATCGGAAGACCGTGACAATCCCAACCCCACTGGCGCCTGACATATCGCCCTTTCATAGTCTGATAGCGCGGAATGGCGTCTTTTATGGCGCCGGTCAAAATATGACCGTAGTGAGGCTCGCCGGTGGCAAAAGGCGGACCGTCGTAAAAAACAAACGGCTCGCCGTCCTTGGTTTTCTCCAAAGTTTTCTCAAATATTTTTTTCTCTTTCCAGCGCGCCAAAATCCGCTCTTCGGCAAGCGCAATTTCCGATTTTTTAGTTTTATTTTTTTCAACCTCGATCATTTTTCTATATTACCACAACGGTTGTTTACATCTTGTTGGGCGCGGAGATGCCAAGAAGGTTGAGGGACTTGGCGATGGTTTCTTTAGCGAGGGTCGCAAGTTCTAACGCGCCGGAATTGTAATCTTTTTCGCCGACAACACGCACCTCCTCGTAAAATCGCGCGAACGTTGACGCGAGTTCATACGCGTAGGTGGTCAGCTTGTGAACCTGATAATCTTCCGTTATGCCGGAAATGACTTCCGGAAATTCCGTTATTTTTACCGCGAGCGCTCGCGCTTCTTTGTCTTTCATGGCATCAGCTATTTTACTTTCGTCCGCCGAAACATTTTTCGCTTTTTCCAAAATGGAATTAATGCGCGCGTGGGCATATTGAACATAAAACACCGGGTTTTTCGCGGAACGCTCCCGCGCAAGCGCCATATCAAATTCCATATGTGTGCCGAGCGATTTCTCCGAGAAAAACCACCGCACCGCGTCTACGCCGAATTTATTGATTGCATTGATTTCATTGATTAAATTAACAAGAAAAATAACATTACCTACTCGCTTGGACATTTTGGAAGAAGCCCCATTTTCCTTAAGTGATACAAGCTGAGTGATAAAAATTTTAAGCTCCCCCTTCCAGCCGAGCATTTTTTTAACCGCTTCTATCCGCTTCACGTGCCCATGATGGTCGGCGCCCCAGATATCTATGACTCTGTCATATCCGCGGGAAAATTTATCCGCGTGATATGAAATATCGGATAGAAAATAACTTTTAGACCCGTCGCTTCTGACAACAACCCTATCTTCATCGTCTCCGTAAACACTTGTTTTGAGCCACACCGCACCATCCTTTTCGTAAGTAAGCTCTTTCATTTTAAACGCAGCCAGATTGCGATCGTTCAAGAGCGAGCTTCGGAGTTTCTTGTCTTCCGAATACCAGTTGTCTATCTTTATATTCAAATCCTTTTCTATAAAACCCTTATTTATTGACTGAACTTGCCATGCTATCTTGAAACCAATGTCTTCTATTGCGTCTGATAAATTTATTTCCGTATATGTTCTTATATTGTCAATCGTATTTTCATAAAAATTACCCTCGCCCTTTGCTGTTTTGCCGAGCTCCTTTATTTGCTTGGATTCGCGAGAGTCGTTTATATAGTACTCGCGCGTGACGGCAGCTCCGGCGAAAGAAAATATGTTGGACAAGACATCGCCGTAAAAAGCCCCTCTGCCATGCCCTATGTGGAGTGCGCCTGTGGGATTCGCGGAAATAAATTCCACATTTATCTTTTCCCCGGTTAAATTATCCAAACCGCCGCTTAATATTGCCGGCAGTTCTTCAAGTTTTTTGGCAACACATTCGTCGGACAAAGTAAAATTCACAAAACCCGGCCCAGCCACTTCTATTTTGCTGAAAAAACGCGCGGTATTTTCGTCTTTAGACAAATAATCAACGATGTTTTGGGCGGTTTCCTTGGGCGGTTTCCCCAAGGAAGTTGCCGCGACCATGCCGGCATTCGTCGTATAGTCTCCAAAACGCCTTTCCGGCGACACGGCAAAATTAACCGTATTGAGTTCGGGGAAAAGTTCACCAAGCGCCTTTTTGACTGATTCTTTTATAAAACGGCTTACCATGTAGAGAATAGTTTATCACACCCAAAAAACATAAAAACACCCTCATCCCCTCCTTCCCCTCACCCTTATCACCCTATCTCTCATCGGCCCATTCGTACGAATGGGCCGATGAGAAGAGGATAAATTCTTGTTCCCTGCGACAAAAGCTTGGAGGCGAGTCGCGTTTTATAGTAAAGATATGATCCGATGAGCTGGTTCGGAAAAAACCGTGTTGAGCCTATAAAATACCTGCGAACTTCGCTGTTCTTTCTCGATAACATCCGAGGCTGATAACACACCCAGATGTTTAGAGGTAGATCTGAAAGATAATTTTATGTTGTCGGCTATCTCGCCGACTGTCGCTTCCTTCCTGTTTTTAAGAAAGCGTATTATAGCCAAACGGCGTCTGTTGGCCAGCGCTTTTAAATTTCTCTCCATCTCCTTGTCTTTCATATAAATATTGTGCCACAATCGGCCCATTCGTACGAATGGGCCGATTGTGGATAAGTAAATAAGTAACTTGAATAGACGGGCCGAACGTAAAAGTCTTTCTTTTTTTCTTATCATTGCTTGCCCGTAGAACCAAAGCCTTTGTCTCCACGGGAACTGTTCGGAAGTTCGTCTACTTCTTCTAATTCCGCGCGTTCTATTTTCTGTATCAAAAGCTGGGCTATTTTGTGATGATTCTCCACCACATAATCCTCCGTCCCCAGATTAAAAAGGCCTACCTGGATCTCTCCCCGGTATCCCGCGTCAACTACCCCGCCCAAAGATTTGAGTTTGTGTTTGTTGGCAAGTCCGCTTTTATCCCAAATTAAACCTACATACCCTTCGGGAATTTCAACAGCAATTCCCGTCGGTACCAAAGTCGTGTCCCCTTTTTTTATAACCATATTTTCGCAAGCGTATAAATCCATTCCCGCGTCGCCCGGATGGGCGTACGTCGGTATTTTCGCATCCCTCGAAATCCGCTTAATTTTAACAACCATTTTCATGGAAACATTGTAGCAGATTGGCCGTAAGAATCGGAATTTCGATAGGCTATTTTTGAGATTTATTCGCGTTTGCAACGAAGCTCGCTTCAATATATATTTAGGCAATGAAAGAGAATCTTGTCTTAAAAAAAGTAATCCCGTTCGGGCAACTTAAGTCCATGATGAGACAAGTTACTTTTCGCGGACTTTTTGACAATAAGGGAGTTTCCTTGCGGCCGTACAAATTGGCAAAGTTCAGTCTGGTTACCGTACATCCGCCGCAAAAAATAGGTCAGTCTCCAAAAATATCAGTCAAGGAACGGGAGTACAACCTCTTTACTCCCCAGCCGACAATTTATGAAAACCAGATGGAGGTCATTAAAACAGTCGACGAATTTCTGCGCACGCACAAAATAGAACTGAATGACTTAAAAAGCGGGTTGGAGTACAGCTGGGAGGGTCGCGGTGATTTTCACATGCTGCCGCCTATTATAGAAAAACATACCTACGAACTCAAAAACGGATATATCGAACTCGACAAGCTAAGCAAGCGCTTCAAAAACACATATACAACCGACGCTAGAAATAATTTGCACCATCTGTCGAATCGATTCTTAAGTTCTTTCTATATCGACGAGGTGAGCAAGCTTGATTATCTTGATGTCTTCAATTCAAACGCGCCAATCATCAACTACGGACTCCGGTACAGCGGCAAACAGGATTTTTATATAATCTGCGATGGTTCGCACCGTATTGATTACGCGTTGGAAAGACTGGGAAAACCCATCACTGCCATATTGGTGGAACCGCAGTCGGGAAATCGCCCGCTTCTGCCGTATTACGCCTTCCCCGTTTCTTTCGTTCCCACCGTCCGCCTTACCAGCAAAAAATCGGAAAAGATGTACCCACGGCTCGAAAGAGACAAAATCCATCTTTTGAACGACTTCATCAAGAAAACACTTCATTACGACTGGGATACCGCTAAGTTGAATGTCAGTAAGTTAAGAAGCAATTTATAGAACCTATCTAAAAAATAATGAATAATACAAACGTCAAAATTTCGAAGGGAAAAACAGAGGATGAGGAAGGAGGCATAGTACATCTACGGCGACTAACGAAACTCTGTTTTTTACCGAAATTTGGGCGTTTGGATATTCAAGCTGTCTCATTGTCTCGTTCATTTATCAGCGGTTATTTTTTAGATAGGTTCTAAGACATACATGCCTGATGAACTATCTTATTTGAAAGACGGACTACTCCTCGCCGTTGCAAAAAAAGCATTGGTCGGTGGCGGAAACCGATCATCTTCCGTATGCTATTCAAAAAGCGGGCAAAAATACCGCGGGGCAAATGTTGATTCCGATACGCACCTGCTCAATATTTCTTCGGAGCAAGTGGCGCTTCTTCTCGCTGTTTCGCGAGAAGACTACTTGGTGGAAGAAATAGTAACAATGGTTGAAAAAAATGATGGTTTCGTTTTAAATCCACTGGTTGTAAAAATTCTGGTGGATTTTTGCGCGCGGGTTGGGAGAGAAATTAAATATCGGATTATAAATATAAACGGCGATATTGTTTTTGAAAGCGAAACGGTAACAAAGCTTATTTCTTTTTATACTCCGGTCCCGAACCTTCTTTCAAAAACTATAAATGCCAAACCCGGCGAATCACACTCCGCTTTTATTGAAGGAGCACCAATCTCAGAAGAGTTAAAAAAATACGCCCTTATCGGACTGTCCAAATGTTTCACTACTCATGACAGCGCTAGTGGTTATGGCGCGTCAGCCATAACTGAAGATGGCACAATATATCATGCTGGCCAATATTCCAGTTTTGAAAAGAGAAGCAATATCCACGCTGAAATGGCCGCAATGATACTTGCCCTTATGGACGGCAAAACAAAAATTACCGCCTTAGGTATCGTGTCAACAAAATATGCGGACACCCCGTGCGAAATATGCGGATGTTGCCGGCAATTTCTGGCAGAAATAAGTTCCAGGTATGGTCTGAGTATGAAATTCTATTGTTTTGCCAAAGATAACGAAAAGTTCAAAGAATACACTTTGGACGCATTATTACCCAACCAGTGGTCAAGTAAAAAATTGTAGAGAAATGGCCACAAAAACTTCCCAATTCCCAATCGTTGACGCGCTTCTTTTGACCCCGACCGAAGGAAAGGACGGTTTTATCGGCATTTGCACCAATACCACCGCCCCGGGCCAGGTACTAAACGAACTTGAAGGAAAAGAAAGGCGGTTTATTTCCGTATTGGGTTCGCTCATCGTGAGCCGCGACGGGGCCGAGCGCATGATACTTAACTCTCTTTCTCATCCGTCCTTAACCTATCTGATACTTTTTTCCGAAGAGTCGCTAACTTTTTCTCCCAGCACCAATTTGTTGCTTGCCTTACAGTACGGCATAAATACCGACGACAGAGATCACCCGATAGTGAACGGCAAAGCCGCTTCATCGCACTATCCAAACCTTTCCGGTAAAATTGTCGATTCTTTCCGTGACAATATAACGGTTCTGCCGATGTTTATGTATAGAAATGATTACGGTAAAAAAATCATAATGGACTATTTGGAGTGGGTACGCCCAAAACTGTCGCAAGGCGTGTACGAACTCCTAAAAGAAGTCAATGAAAAGGGCAAAATATACTACGATTCGTTAAACAAATTAATTTCTCTTTTGAGTGAGGAAACTCCCGAACCGCGCAACTTCGTCGATCTGGACCCGAAAGAATTTCAACATCTCCAGCCGCCTAAAGTAACGATTCCGGCAAAAGACCTAGTCCCATCGGTTGATTTTCTGGTACAAAACGAGCGCGGAATAATGCGTCTTGATATTAAAGTAGGAAATGAAACATTTTTCATAAAAAGCGGAGATGAATTTTTGCTTGAATACTCTCTCATGAAATTTTTGGGTGAACGCAAGAAAAAAATCGGCTACTTGGACCAACTCCTTCTTGGAGCAGAACTCGCGCGCGTAAGTTCGGAAATAAGAAATGAAGTTAAATTTCCTTCTTTCGTAAAATCCAAGGACACCGTCGGGGAAAAAGAAATCATACTTGAATCAAAGGTTTCCCTCGTCACCGATAAAAAATACTATTACAAAATAAACGTAAGAGAGAAACAAACGGCGGTAATGTGTCTTGCTTTTGACGTCTGCGAGCAAGTTTTTGAGCTTCGTTCGGAGAAAGTCGGCGGACTATTTGAATGGCTAGCCGAAAAAAACCGTTTCGAAGATTACGAAATGGATATTTTGCATCGCATGGATGTCGGCGGGCAAATCGGACGCGCGGCTATTGCCGCCTCCCTCGGTTACGCTTTTATCCAGGACTTCCCGAATATTTTTAAAGTTAATACGGAAAATCTTCCCCTGCTAATCGCCGACAGCGACAGTTTTTTTGACGTGCATAAACAAGTCCTACTTAAGTTATACACCCAAGGGCTCACCGAAGAGCATGGTGATAAGCAAAAGGGGGCGGCTCGTTCAGGGGTAGTTCTCGCAATTTACAGAAACACCGAGAAATCACTGGCTACTCTGCCGGTCATATATAAACAGGGGGAGCGAGGTACGGAAGAAATAAGAGAGGCTTATAAAAATCAATTGTTGCGTTTTGACCACGACGGGGACTACAGCTATGGCGAGCGCACGCGGGCGTTTTTCGGTTTTGACCAATTGCCAAAAACATCCCTTGTCCTTGGCGAAAATCCAAATCTGGCCGCCATAATACAGCGCTTTGATCCGATTCGCGACATGGATAGCCACCTTGATTCTGATACAGGGAAAAAGAAGTACACGCACGACCCATGTCTTACCCACGATATATTTTTCCTCCAAAACGGACGATTACACTCATTCCATATTGCTCGCGCTCATAACATCGTCAACGCTTACCCTGAAAATATCTTCGGTCTTTATGATGCTTACGTGAAAACGATAAGGGACGAGCTCGGGGCAAGCCCTGGCGATATGTATATGCTTTCAAGCCGGGCAAATATTTTGCTTCTCACGGAAGAACAGCGCGCTAAAAAACTTTTGGGAGAACCTTCCAAGCCGGCTGACGAAATTGATTCCAAAAGCGGACTGTACCATGTAGCAAAAAATGCCAAGGCTCCCGGTTTGGACGAAACCGGAGTCGCTTACTCTTTTGTTCCGCTTGAAAAAATAACTTCGCGCCCAGTTAGTGTAATCTTGGATAAACTTGAAAACATGGAAGGTATAAACACCGTAGATAAGGCGGTCTCCTATTTGGAAGAAAAAGGTGTCATGCACAATAATCCGATTCTTACGGAATACCAAGCCGGCAAAATGAATCCTCAAGGAGATTACTTGGCTTTTTTCCAGGCCAATGTCATGGGCGGCAAGGTGCATGCTACAGCTGTGTTTATGAATCACTCTATAAGTAAACAAAGTGAGGATATGGAACTTTTGAACTATGTTGCGACAAAGTTCAGTGAAAAATTAAATTACCCGCTCGGGAATCTTTCATTTTTCTATGTGGCGTTCACCCGATGATTCTATATGATTGATTACAAAACAAAAATAAAAGTCATCGGTTTTGACCTAGACCAAACCCTTTACCCAAAATCCAAAGATGTTGATGAGGCGATACAACAATATATCTATCAAAAAATTGCCTATCACAAAAATATTTCAATAACGGAAGCAAAAAAACTTTTTACCGACCTTTATCAAGGTGGGCGCGGTCTAAGCGGAAGCAAAACGCTTATGGCGCTTGGCATTACGGGAGGCAAAGAAATTGTTCAGGAAGCGCTGGAAAGAGCCAATATCGCTTCATTCCTTGTTACCAATTTAGAAACCATAAGTCTTTTGGAAAAACTAAAAGAAAAATACAAAAATTTGGATATACTCACCGGCTCCAATGACTCAAATACTTTCAAAAAATTGGAGAGTTTGGGTATCGACAAAAAAATTTTCAATCACATCATTACTGCCGACAATGCCGCAAAGTCCGACGGCTCGGCCTATAAAATATGGCTGTCTTATTATAGTTTCCCCCCGGAAAATTTCCTCTATATCGGTGACCGGATTATGAGCGACTACGAAGCACCCAAAAAGCTTGGTATAAAGAGTATCTTGGTAAATATAGAGGGAAAAGATGTTAGTGTGGACTGCCTGCAATTAAAATCTATTTTAGACATTGGACCGTTATTACTATGAAAAAAACCCACCCCCGCAAGAGTGAGCAATTGGAACAACTTTTGTCATGATCGTTTACGGAACAACTGTAATCCACCTGTATAAAACTTCTTTGTCGGGTTCCTTGACGGTAATATCGTCAGAGGTGTTAACGCCAACGAGAAACCAGTCGTAGTCATGAAAAACGTAGCGTGTGGCAAGCCCTGGGTAACTACCGCTCGTTTTTTGCTCTTCGATACTTCTCTTGTATGCCGGCACCGAACAACAATCTTCAGAGAAAACAGGGGCTTCCTCCTGGATAAGTCTGATAACCGCTTCCTCTTGTGTCTCCCCTGGTTTCATTTTCTCTGCGAGAGAGGCCTCCAAGATACGATGGCGTTTCCTACCGTCACTGAACCGCTGTTCAACTTCCACAAGCCGATGCCTATCGCAATAAACATCCATGCGAACGACTTCAACCCTGCGATAGAGAATATTGGTATATCCTCCCCACGCAAGACGGCATTCTCCATTTTGAGTTTCGGCGAAAAGCTCGTCAATACTTTTGGTTCCAGCTTGGCCATAGAGGTCGATGTCAAGACCAGCTAAAGACATTTCGCGTCTTAATTGCTCCGGGTCCTTCGGGGTAAAGATTGTGTCCAAGACAATCCTCCGCTTTCTGATTCATTTAAATTGGCCATAATATAGCCCCCCACTGACCTATATCTAACACACCCTCTATTTAAAACAAAACCCGCCTAGTTGGCGGGTTTTGTTTTAACTTATTTGTTATTTGTTAAATGATTTATTTTACTTCAATCCCCATGCTCCGAGCCGTGCCTTCAATAATTTTCATAGCCTCTTCCACAGTGTGAGAATTTAAATCTACAAGTTTCTTTTCGGCGATTTCTCGCATTTGGACTTTAGTAATACTGCCGGCTTTCGTAACGGCGTTCTTGCCGGAGCCTTTTTCCACTCCAGCCGCTTTCTTTATCAAGCTTGAGGCCGGCGGAGTTTTCAATACGAAATCAAAAGTGCGGTCTTCGTAAACCTGCACCACCACGGAAACCGTATCGCCAATCATCTTCTGTGTTGCCGCGTTAAATTTAGTGACAAAATCACCAATGTTTACTCCGGCCTGGCCAAGGGCTGGTCCAAGCGGGGGCGCCGGTGTCGCCTTGCCCGCTGATATTTGCAGTTTTATTTTTTTGGTTATTTTCTTGGCCATGGTATTAGTTTTCAGTTTTTAGTCATCAGTTTTCGGAAAATATTTTATATCTTTTTTATTTGCAGGAAATCCAGCTCAACCGGGGTCTCGCGACCGAACATCGATACCAGCACTTTTACTTTTCCGCGGGCTTCATCTATTTCGCTGATCTTCCCTTCAAATTCCTTAAATGGACCGTCGGAAACTATCACCGCGTCGTTTATCTCAACATTGAGGGCGTGCTTCACAGTATCAGATTTCATGCGCGAAAACAACGCTTCCACTTCCGCTTTGTTTATCGGCACAGGGGTAACGCCGGCGCCAACGAAACCAGTCACTCTTGGAGTATTTCGCACCACATACCAAGAATCGTCCGTCACTATCATTTCAACGAGTACATACCCGGGGTAGATTTTCTCTTCCGACTCCACCCGCTTGCCTCCCTTTACTTTTACTATAGTTTCAGTCGGCACGACGATATTGAATATTTTATCCTCCATTCCGAGTGATTCAACCCGTTGCTTCAAGTTGCGCATAACGGCATTTTCATAGCCGGCATAAGTGTGAACCGCGTACCAATTTCGTTCTCCGTGTATTTCTTGTTTCATGATAGATTTTGTTAGCGAACGAAGTGAGTTTTTCAAAATCGTCACCCGCCTAAGTTTTTGCCTACCCTGCTTAAGTTTATAAACAAATTTAAGCGGGCAAAAATTTTGGCGGGTAAGGAAATTATATTTCCTCGCTCCGCTCGGTCATTAATTTCCTAAAATAAATCTCTCCACCAAATAAGTGAAACCAAAATCAAAAAGTCCCAAAAAATACGCCACCACAAAAGACACGACAATAACCACGACGGTAAAAGCCATGGTCTGCGATTTAGTCGGCCAAGACACGTGTTTCAGTTCCCCTCTTGTTTCTTTTAAATAATCAATGATGGACATGATAGATTTTTAAGGAGCGAAGCGACTATATGAATCATCACCCCTCCCTACTTTTACTGATTGTTGTTAAGCTATTTAAATTAACTAGAAGTAATTATTTCCTCATATCTACTTCACTAAAACTAAACAGTAAAAGTAGGGAGGGGTTAAGAAAATTATACTCCGCTACGCTTCGTTAATTTTCTTAAAAAAACCGCCCCGCGGGGCTTTTATGTAATGTATCTCTACGTGGCACAAAAGTCAAGGGTACAAACAAAAAACTGCATTCGCGCGGGAGCGCGAATGCAGCTGTATTTCCGAACCGGGCCCTAGTGAACGGCCTGGCTGCCGGGCACATGGACGGAAGCTGGCGGTACCGGCGGTATTGTGACGTGATGAGGCGCATCGCCGTTCCCTTTGGCGTTCGCGGGCGCGAGCACCGTTTTCGGCTTGGCGGTTTCCTTCTTGACCGTTTCTTTGAAGACCTCTGCGAGGCCGTGCTTTTCGAGCTCCTTACGGAGTTGATTGGCAACGGTCACGAGGCCAGCCTCAAACGGCCGGAGGAATTCCGGGAGAAACTTGATTCCCGAAAAAACGAACCGGAGCTGGAGGCGAATCTTTTTTTCAATCATCGCCTGAATCGCGGTCGCGGCCCGGTGCTTGACGCCGACCTTGACCGGCAAAGCGATCAAGTGACCACCCTTGTCGCGCGAGACCTCGAGGATCAAAAACTCGGCTTCGCCGCGAACGGCGAATGTACCACACTTGCCGTTTCGGGCAAGAGCGGTCAAGCTCTCAAGGTCAGCGGCGGCATCGAGTTCCCTCTGCTTGAGGAACCTATCACGCGCCTCGGCCTGTTCATGTATCAACTCGCGTCTCTTAGCGGCTGCTTCCGCTGCCGCTTCCTTGGCCAGCCGCTCCCTTTTGCTGTGCCTGTAATCCGGAACATCCGGATCACCGTGGTGGCGGACGGGCTTCGCGATAACTTCCTTTTCGGGCTTTTGCGGTTTCCCGCTTTCGCCATTTTTGTTCCCGCCGTGTTTCCCTTGCTTCCCGCCATCGTTATTGCGATGCGTCTTTGCCATCGAAGTCCCCATCTATAGGTTAAGTTAAATAGCCTTTTGGGCCGAACGTGTCCGGAAATATACCTCCGGAATCTTATTACTATGTATCATATTATTGACTTCTTGTCAAGTATCTTTTCTGGTGTATTAGATCCCAAAAAACCGCCCAATTTAGGCAGTTTTTTGGTCACTTGTTCCTTGTTAATTGTTAATTGTTAATTGTTAATTGTTAATTGTTAATTGTTAATTGTTAATTGTTTTACCGTATCTCATAAGTAATAGTCACCGTAGAAGTAACCTTGTTCTCCCCCTTCGGCAAATCAGGCGCCGGGACACTCTCCGGCCCTCCCCCCATACCGAGAGCCATGCCCTTCGCGTAATAAATCGGATAATTCCCCGATTCCGAAAAACCGACAATGCGCACAAGTTTCACCCTCAAATCTTTTGCCAAAACTTTCGCTTTTTCTTTAGCGTCATCAATGGCTTTTTTTCTGGCTTCGGCTTTGATGGTGTTGTCGTCGTCAATTGAAAAATCGGGGCCTGAAATTTCCGTGATTCCGGCTTTGGCCAAACCCTCAAGCACCGCGCCTGTCTTGTCCGTGTCCCTTACTTTCACGGAAATTGTTTGTGTTACGTCATAACCGACCAGTGTTTGTTTTCCTGGACGCAAACAATCAACGGAACCGGACGAGCAAGGCCACGCGTTATATTCATAGCGCGGATAAGCGCTATAGTTTGTCGTCTTAACGTCTTTGTCGGCAATTCCGGAATCTTTGAGAAACGCCAAAGCGGCGTTAATTTTTTTGCTGACTTCTTTTTGCGTATCCGCCACGGTTTTGCCCTGATTCGTTACCGAAAATGAAACGGTGGCGATATCCGGCACGGCAAAAACTTCTCCTTCGCCGCTGACCGAAATCGTGTTAGTTGCTTGCACGCCGGCCCCGATGTATCTGTATTCTTTGACGGTGTTTACGGCTTCTGCGGCGACAAACACCGCGCCAACCATCATAAGAATCGTCGCCCATTTGATCAAGCCTTTCTTTTTTTGCTCTATTTCCCCGCTATACATTTCCTTAAAATTGAAAAAATCATTCATATATTTTTTAAAACTTTTTTAATGTTTGATAATCTTTTAAATATTATATCATGTCAGGCGGAAGTGGTTTTGTGAAATATCCTTTCCACCCATAGAGCATCAGAACAAAATTGGAAGTTGAGACAACGGCCGAAACCACGCAATAAAAACAATACGCCTTGATGACAAATTGCTGGAGAAAAATAAAATAACCGGAAAAAAGAAAACCGATTGCGGTGAGCGCCATCAAAAACCAAACGAAAACCGGGCGGCTATTTTGCAAGTAAGCCACCGCGAAAAGAACGACTAAAAGATAGAAAACGCTGCCGTAAAGAGAAAGAGGCACTCCGAACAAAATCGAATACGGGCTGGCGTTAACCGCGTCGCAACCGCCGAAAAAATAGCAATTAAGCGGAGACCCGAGCAATCGTTTGGCCGAGAGATAAGAGGCGTCTATGAAACCGACAAAAGCCAGAACCAAAACAATCGCGACAAGCAGTCTAGGGATTATTCCGTACGGCTTCTCTAACAAGGTTTTTAAATTCTTCATAAGACTTGAATCCGCTCATTTTTTCTCCGTTCAAAAAAAACGTGGGGGTTGAATTAACGCGAGCGCTTAAACCGCCACGGCTGTCGGTTGCGACCTTTTCTTTGACTTCCGCCGAATCAATATCTTGGCCGAATTTTTCAAGATTCAAACCGATACTCTCCGCGTATTTGTTAATTAAATTTTTTGCCTCCTTGGATTCCGACCATTCGCTTTGGTTTTCGAAAATTTCGTTGTGCATTTCCCAAAACTTTCCCTGTTTGCCGGCGGCTTCCGAAGCATAAGCGGCAAGAATGGCGTTTTTGTGCTGGGGCAGAGGGAAGTGGCGATAGACAAACAATATTTTGCCTTCAAGTTCTTTGTTTATTTCTTCAACGGTCGGGAAAAAAGCCCCGCAAGCCGGACACTGAAAATCGCTGTATTCCACCAAGGTAATTTTGGCGTCTCTTGGCCCAAGGGTCTCGTCTTGCGCGGAAATACCGGGCATCGTGCCGGCGGACCCGGAAGTCGGAGCTTTGGCTAATTTATATACGCCAAAGAGAGAGCCGATAACGATGACAGTTACTATGGTCCAAACGATTGATGGCCTCATTCTAATATGATAGCAGTCCTAAATTTATTTTTCAACGACTCTCTCTCGGTTATTTCTTTTTGCAAATTCCGCACTTTCCACTTTCGCAATTTCCGCAATTTTTACCGTGACAGTTACCGCACGAAGCGAGAGAATCGCATCGCCCGCATCCGGCCATCATCATCAGACCACCTATAATAGCCAAGCTCTTAAGAACCCCGAACAACTGCGTCACGTCTCCGGCAACAATTCCTTCCAAGCGGGAATAATATGTGGCAATGACGATAAGGATCACAAGCGCCCATGCCGCCCATTTCTTAAAACAGCCGGCGGCCAAAAGAATGCCTCCCACAAACTCAATCAGTCCGATAACCCAAGCAAAAAAGACCGGCGCCGGCCAAGCCATAATGGCCCCTATGTATTCGGCTGTTCCGGCAATATCGGCGAGCTTACTGTAGCCCGCGTAAATAAAAAGGGCGGAGATAAAAACACGAACGACTATTCCACGCCAGCATTGCGAACTACATTTTCCCGACATCATATTTTTAAGATAAGAATTATTCATATGGATAATTTTTCAACACCCATATTGTACCATAAACTATTCTGTTGGAAAATTTCATTTCCCTGCAATCGGATTTTTGCTTACTCTTTCCAAAATACTCGACTCGTCGACATCTGTCCGGCCGAATCGCGCCGCCTGCTCTTTCATTAGCGGTATCAGAAAATCCGATTTTTGCCACTCAACTTTGCTTTTGCTTTCAATATCGCCACGGCGTTTTGACAAATCCTGCCCAGCGAGCTCGCACAAAAAATAAAGTGTCGTTTTTTCTATATCCGCTCCTTTGTGCTTGAAAACACTTTTGATTGAACCGACGTAATCAATAACTTTTGCTGTCGCCCCGAATTCTTCCGCGAGCCCCCTGTGAAGGGCGTGCTCAAGAGATTCATTCGGCTCAACTGTTTCCCTCATTAAAATATAAAAGTCATCAAGTTTTTCCCCGGCCCAGTATCCTTTTAGGTCTTTTGTAAAAAAATGGTGGCAACATACTTCTCCCTTTTCATTAAAAAGAATAGCGCTAACTGAAATATGCTGGGGATGCAGATAGTTTCCTTGGAAGTAGGTTGGGGTCATGTAGAAAGTATGCGCTTCTCAAATTGAAAAATCAAACCGTCAAAACTATTCTCTTATTCACCACAAGAGTACTTCCAAAAACATAGTCGCCTCACTCTTTGTTTTTTAGGTCGCTCACGAATTAGACAATAAGAAAATAGATCTATGAAAAATGCGGGGGTTACACTTCCGTATCTTGGCTACAAAATCATCCGCGCCAGGCGCAAGTCTTCAAACGAATACTTGCCGGCGAATTTTTCAAAGATAGGCGTGAGTTTGCCGTCGCTCGCCTCTTTGAAAGCTTTTTCTATCTCGGGCATCCCCGCGCGCACTCGCGCGGGGATAATCCGGACAATATCTTTTTTCAAAATTTTATCCTCCATATACAATTTCTCAACATGAGAAATGATAGTGGTTTCCGAGAGTCCCCGTTTCCCCGCGATTTCTGAAACACCGACGCCGTGCTTGAAAAAAGCAAGGGTTTCTTCGTAAGTTGATATCCCATTTTTCCCGCGCCTAGAACCGCCGAGTTTCTTTCCTTCTTTTTTGGCTTTTTTCTTTTCCATTCCTTTTTTTAAGCTCCCGCCACAAGCAATCACAAAATTCTCGTGCATTTTTGAAAGCTCCGCGGGTGGGACATCGGCGAAACCCAAAGAGGCCTCTTCCGAAGCTTCGCGGAACGATTTGTCTTTGGCCAAGATGTCCGGATGCACTTCAAAAGCGCGCGCGTTCCAGCCAAGCAAATGAAGTCCCGAAAGTCTCCTCACGCGAGAGAGCGCCACATAGCCCTGCCCGAACTCAAAAACATCTCGCAGGTCCATCACCGCCGCGTCCAGACTCATTCCCTGACTTTTGTGCACCGTAATCGCCCAAGCCAGCCGTAGTGGCACCTGGCTCACTCTCGCCCGAACGACTCCCCCCTCTTCCACCGTCCAATCCATTGGAGAAACTTCAATCGTTCTGCCGTTTCTTGTTTTGACAAGCGGATAACCGTTCCCTCTTCCGAAACCAACGACCGCGCCGAGTGTGCCGTTCACGAATCCTTCTCTCGGACTATTTTTTGTAAACATCACCGAAGCCCCGTCTTTGAGCGCTAGTGTTTCCGGCGAGAGACATCCCTTCTTAAGAGCGGCCACAAGATTGGCGGGCCCGCGCGAAGACATCTCAAACTTTTTGACTTCGCTTGAAATCTTGGCCAAGGTTTCGCTGTTGACTCGGTCCACATCAACATTGTGCGAAAAAAGTTTCGGCACATTGTTCGGAGCGTCGGCGTGTTTTATTTTTCTCTTTTCAATATGGCGGCGATGTTTCTCCCCGAATGTATTATTTCTGACCGACGAAAGAAGCGCGAGGAAATCGCTGTCGTCCTGACGGTACTGTTCGGTAAGATAACAAACAATCAGCTTGGCTCCGGTCCAAGCCGGAGCGTCGCAGGCAAAACGACCAATGGGCGCCGATTCAATCAGCTCTGTTTGGGTGTATTCGTTCCGCGCTTCCGAATTCATTCTTACAATCGGCGGAAGTTGAAAAAAATCCCCCACCAAAACAACTTGGAGCCCGCCGAAGGACTCTTCGCTTCGCCTGACTTCGCGACAAACCGCGTCCACCATGGAAAGCGTGTTTCCGGAAAGCATTGATACTTCGTCAACGATTAAAACCTTGGCGCGTCCCACCCGCTTGACGAGATATTCACTCGAACCCAATTTATCAAGTTCATATTTATCCAATTTTGTTTTGATGCCGATACCGCTCCACGAGTGAATAGTCATCCCGCCGATATGCGTCGCGGCAATACCGGTGGACGCCGTGATGGCCGGTTCAATTCCCCTATCGCGCAGATACTCCACATACTCGTTTACAGTATGCGTTTTTCCGCTTCCGGGTTCGCCGGAGAGAAATACATTCGCTCCCGTTTTTAATATGTCCAATGCTTCCTTTTGAGTCATTGGGACAGTATAGCAAACTTGAAATTACCCTCCACAAAAAATTTTAGGACCACGGCAAACAAAAAAGACCGCGCGCTCGCGGCCTCGCTCCCTTTTACTTTCCCGGCTTGATGTACCTTGAATTAGCTGTTGTTATCGCCTTTAAGCAAAAATTTGACGAAAATAGCGTGGAAGAAAAAGAACGGGATTATAGCGAATATAAGGCATTGGGTGGGACACTAAACCAGGAGGAATACGGTGATGTTCTCCGGCGCGCCGTGGATGGAAAAAATGTTCCCCCTAACCCAATGTGGTCGGCGCATGCTAATTTTATGGTCCAAGCGGTCGGGATTACTCTCTCTCCTGAAACAGTAACCATTTATGAAATACTTCGAAAAGTTTATTTTGTATAGCGCGAACCTTGTGTCGTGTGGAAGTCCTTCCAGATAACAGACCACCGAATAATTTTTTGATGTTTCCATATTTTTGATTCTCCTTATAAA
Source organism: Patescibacteria group bacterium (assembly GCA_038064715.1). Lineage (GTDB taxonomy): Bacteria > Patescibacteriota > Minisyncoccia > Phycocordibacterales > VMEP01 > JBAZYZ01. Next base: position 24,462 of record JBBTSJ010000005.1, read on the forward strand.
TTCCATCCGAAAATAAACTGGGGTGATCGATGGGGCTCGAACCCACAACCGCCGGTACCACAAACCGGAGCTCTACCAATTGAGCTACGACCACCACTTATTTGCCAACATTACCATAATGTGCGAGATGGTGGCAATTATGACACAGCCATTTTAAATTTTTTATTTTATTGTTCAAGTGGTTTCCATCAATGTGATGTATTGCTATAACTCTAGGGTCTTTCTCTTCACATCTCGCGCAAATTTTCGATACTTTATACCTTTGTAAAATTGAGCTGTATTCGGCTTTTCCATGCTTCCAGTTGGAATGTAGGGCACCGACAAATTGCGTATTTCTCCATTTCGTTTGACACGATTTACTACAAAAATATTTTTCACTTTTAGAGTGTGCTATTTTTGCCTTACTTCGGTATACTTTTTCCCCGCAAACAAAACAACCAAAATACTTACCTGTTTTGTCACCGTAGTGGCATTTTCTTGAACAATATACTCCCCACCCGTTCCTAGCGAAAAACGGTTTGACGTAAAAAGCTTTCTTGCAAATTTTACATTTCCTTTTTAGCATTGGATCCCAGTTTCTTCGTAAACTTTATAGAAACATCTTCGTAGTTGTGAACCAGATGATGACAATTACGACACAGCCACGTCAAATTTTTTAAATTATTGTTTTTCCTGTTTTTATCTATATGGTGAACTATAATTACTTTTGCGTCTTTATTGCCACAGAAAAAACATATCTTGTTAGTTTTGGTCTTTAGTAGAATATTTCTATAGGCAAATTCTCCTGTAATCCAATTAGGGTGTTTTTCACCAGCAAATTCTAAACCATGCCATTTATTACTGCATACCCAGCCACAAAAATATTTATCGTTTTTTGACCGAAGTAAATATCTTGCTTGTTTGTAGACACTCTTTTTACAAACAAAACACTTAATCCATTGGCCGTTTTTTCTTGTCTCGTGTTGACATTTAGTCGAACAAAAAGAATTTTTACATCTTTTTATTTGAGATGGTTTTCTATAGAATTTTTTTGAACAAAGACTACAGGTAATATTTGCCACATCTTAGTTTTAGCAGAATAATTCATTTGGGTAAACACTAAGCTCTGTGGATATAGGTATTTTATTTATACGTTGGGGATTCTTCTTTTATTCCGGCGTCTTTGTTTGAGAAACGCGCAAGCGCATAAAGTAAACTTGAAAGACGATTTAGATATGCAAGAGTATGTTCGCCGATTTTCCTATCTCCTTTTTCATAAACCTCAACCGTTCGACGCTCTGCGCGGCGCGCTACGGTTCTCGCGAAATCAAACGTGGCCGCGAGCTCCGTTCCGCCGGAAACGAAGAAAGTTTTGATGGGTGGTAATTCTTTTTCTATGCCGTCTATTATTTTTTCCACTTCTTCAACTTTTTCTTTTGTTATTGTTTTTTCCGCCCCAGCCATCTCTGCTTGAATTATAAACAAGTTTTGCTGAACCTCGTTTATAATATCTCCCACCTGTCTGTCGTTGGTCGTTAGTCGTTGGTCGTTGGTCTTCATTTTGCACACCCCAAGGAACGAATTTATTTCGTCCAACGCCCCAAGCGCTTCGGCAATAGCCGAACTTTTTGACATTCGTTGGTCGCAACCAAATGTCCCCGTTACCCCTTCGTCTCCCTTCCGTGTGTATAACATAGAAATAGTTTAACCCATTTTCCCCCGTTTGACAAAGGTTAAAAACAGATATATAGTTATTTTGATTCGTTCTTCAACACAGGAGGTGCCCCATGGTACCGGTCGTAAACGGGCACTTCCGGGGATGTTTAATACCCGAAAGCTGCCTCTGCGAAATGAAGATTTACGCGTTTGCCATTCTTGTGGGATTTCTAACTCTGGTGGTGCAAACATTCGGAGGATTTTTTTCCGGCAGTTTGTCCCTGCTTGCCGATTCCGGACACTTGTTGGTGGACAATCTGGCGCTCGGGTTAAACATCTATATTGCCTACCTCGTGAGAAAACACTCTCATCACGAGAAAAAAATTCGGGCAATCGGAGGATATCTAAACGCGTTCCTTCTCGCCATTATCGGAGCATGGGTAATTATCGAAGCAATTACTCGCTTCGGCAACCCGCATTTGATTCTCGGAGGATGGATGTTTGTCTTCGCCGTTATTGGCTTAGGCGGAAACTACGCCCAGCGCTGGGTGCTCGGAGAAGAAGCGCCAACGGTCACGCACAAGTCGGCTCAAATGCATATCGATTCGGATATCATTCAGAGCTGGTCTGTTATCTTGGCCGCAATCCTAATCGCAATTTCCGGATGGCAAATATTTGACCTCTTGGTTTCCATGTGGGTCTCGTGGCGACTCCTCAAGTGGTCGTGGCAACTCGCAAAAGCGAGCGCGCGCGGACAACACGAGCCCCGCCGCGGCCATCATCACTAAAACTCCCCGTTTCACTGTCCCCGATTTACTCGGGGACTTTTTTTAGACTAAGTTATCAAATCACTACCCAATTCCTTATCTCCTTATTCCAACATTCTCAAGAACATTGGAATAAGGAATTGTTTCCGCCAAATGGCTAAAAAAGTTTTTTCTGGATGTCTTCTTCTTTTAAAATCTTTTCAAACTTCCGAGTAGGGACGGTCTCTTCGTCTTTGTTTCCCTCCGTCTCAATTCTTTTCAAAGTCTCCGGTAATTTTTTAAAACTATCTTCGAACATTTTCATCATTTCATTTCCGCGAAGCGCGGCGGCCGGATGAAGCATCGGCACAACATACCACTTCCCAGCTTGGAAAAGCTTCCCCTGGTCGCGAGTAATTTTGGCCAGCGGTAAAAAATAATTCATGGAAAATCTGCCGAGAGGCACGATTATTTTTGGATTGATTATATCAATCTGCCGCGTAAGATACGGCTTGTAGCTTTCGATTTCTTCGGGGCTTGGGTCGCGATTCTCCGGCGGACGGCGTTTCACTATATTTGTAATATACACATCCGCTTCTTTCCAGCCGAGCTCGCGGATATTTTTGCGCAAAAGTTGTCCCGACCGCCCAACAAACGGTCTTTTTAGCCTGTCCTCCTCCGCCCCGGGAGCTTCGCCGATAAAAAGCGCCTCGCAATCCGGATTGCCTTCGCCAAAAACCAGATTTGATTTTAGCGGAAGATTTTTGTCGGCGATAATTTCTTGTTCAAGTTTTTTTAGTTGACTGGCTTTATTCATAAGAAGATTGTACCAAAAAAGAGTAACTATTTATGCTAAGTACCTGTTATAATAATAAAGTTATGCCTAATGAAGATCAAATTATATTGGTAGACAAAAACGATACGCAAATTGGGGCTATGGGTAAAATGGAAACGCACGAGAAGGGCCTTTTGCATCGAGCCTTTTCTATTCTCGTCAAAAATAACAAAGGAGAGATAATGCTTCAAAAAAGGGCGACGGGAAAATATCATAGCGGTGGACTTTGGACAAATACTTGTTGCGGACACCCGAGAAATGGAGAAGATCTTGCCTCTGCCGCCCGTCGCAGGTTGGGCGAGGAGATGGGGTTTGATTGTCCGCTCAAAGAACTTCTCGTGTTTATTTATAGAGTGGATCTGGACCACGGACTAAAAGAAAATGAATTCCTCCATGTTTTTTTAGGAGAATACAACGATGTCCCCGTTTTAAATCCGGAAGAAGCGGATGGTTGGAGGTGGATAACAATAGGTGAACTACGGCAAGATATGGACAAAAACCCGGACACTTACACATACTGGTTTAAAATTGCGCTGGAAAAAATCAAGGAAAACAATTTGAGTTTCTGAGCTCATTTGACTCAAAAAACAAGCGACTGTTTACAAAAATACACGGAAGCGCATAATATTATTGGGGACACAAACAGTCGAGGAGAGTCGATGTTTAATTCAATTATGTTTTGCGCGAAATCCGTATGGAATAGCTTCGTGCCTATCGCCGTCTTTGTAGCCGTATTTTTGGTAGGCGCAATCGGCGCCGGTTTGTGGTTATTCTTTTTCGGCTAAACATTCCGGATAATCGTGATTTTTTGTTGAGGCCGGCTGCCTGTTCGCGGTCAGTTTTTAATTTTTCCCCTCTTAACATGTTCCGTTTATTGACTAAAAAGTTACACGGATGTATGTTGCCATTAGACACGAAGGAAAGGGCAAGAAAATGCCTATGTTCATCTCGGGAAAAAGTATCGCTAAAATCAGAAAGGACCTAGGTCTTTCCCAGTCCGAATTTTCCGACCGGTACAAGATTGCCCTGCCAGCCCTGCATGCTTGGGAACAAAAAATAAATCGCCCGTCGCGATATGCGATTATTTACCTAAAATTGATCGAAAACAATCCCGAGCTCATCGCAAACGAAGTTCGAAAAATCACCGTCAAGCGGTGATTTTTTTAATTATGGTCCTCTTCGTACTCTTTTTCCACAGTCACAACTTTTTCGCCCGAGAAATAGCGCCTAGAACACGTAAACATAAAGTTTTTTGGAAAGCTTGAGTTCCCCGCGGCCGAGATCAATTTCTTTATCCGGAAATTTTTTGGAAAAGACGAAGTCGCAAGTAACAAGTCTCGTGCCGGAAGAAAGCTCTCTCTCTAATTTTGGCAAAAGTTCGTCCATAGTCTCCGGGAATAGATAGGTGAAAATATGTGTTGCCTCTTGAAGCGGCACATTAAAGAAATCTTCGGAAATAACTGAAATATTGGTTCTCTTGTGCCAAAAAATCGGCAGTTTTGAAAGCAGGAGAGGCAAGGGGGCTTTTTCGATGCCGATTAATTTGGCCCCGGGAAATTTTTCCGCGGCCGCGAACAATATCCGTCCATCGCCCGAACCGAGGTCGTAAAGAACTGAATTTTCTTTAAGTTCCAGAGCTTCAATGATATTGCCTACGATTTCGCTTTTGACCGGCACAAAAGGAACCCGCGTCGTGGCAAAACCAAAAAGATAAAGCGCTAAGCCCGCGACAACGAGAAGTGTGGCGACACAAAGAAGCAAAACGAGGGCGAGAAAAATTACGAGCAAAAAAATTTCCATTGGTCTCGCAATTATATAATCTGTGGCAATTTTAGGAAAGCCGAAATTGCCGCGCAATTTCGGCTTTTGGTTTTTGAGGTACGAAAATACAATACAACCACCGCTTGAGCTTTCAGAATGGGTTATAATCATTCCAATCGCCGCATCGGTCATTTTGGTAGAAGAGATACGCAAATTCTTTTACCGAAGAAAGTTAATTTAAACCCCGTTAGAAGCTCAAAATTAAGTTATTATTATAACAAGACTAAAGGCGAAGCGTGGTTCCCTCAATACCTCGTGGCTTGCCTGCCCGCGTGTACGCGCAGGCGGGCTCCGAGGAACCCTTATTATGATTTTAAAAGAAAACAATCTTAAAGCTTCTAACGGAACGAGTTTTGGAATGCTTTGGGGTGTTTTACTTGTTCTAATTCTTTTTCTGCTCCTCATTTCGCTTTGGGGTTTTTATATTTCCATAAAGCCGCCGAAAATTGTTTCCGACATTACTCCCAAAAATTTGGAGCTAGATTATAAGGAGGTATCATTTATAACAAGTGATGGCATTACATTAATCGGTTGGTGGTTGCAGAATAAAAATCCAGTCGCGAAGACGCTGGTACTGCTTCACGGCTATCCGGCGGATAAAGGAGATGTCTTGCCCGCTCTCGCATTTTTAAACAAAAAATACAATCTTTTTTTGTTTGATTTTCGTTATCTTGGACAAAGCGCGGGGTCGTACTCTACCGCTGGGGCAAAAGAAACCGCGGATCTGACAGCCGCGATTCAATATCTGAAAACGCGCGACATTGACGAAGTGGGCGTGTGGGGATTTTCTATGGGTGGCGCGGTCGCCTTAATGACTGCGGTAAGGGCTCCGGAGATCAAAGCAATTATTTCCGAATCAAGCTATGCGCGGCTTGATTTGATGGCTAATGAACTTTATAGAATACCGCTTTTAAAATACCCCCTCGCTTACCTGACTGGCGTCTGGGCAAAAATATTTTTAGGAATTGATTTGAAAAAAGTTTCTCCGGCTGAAAGCGCTGGCAAGCTTCACATTCCTATTCTTATCATGCATTCTAAAAACGACGAGGTCATACCATTTAAAAATGCGCTTTTAATTCAAGCCGCGCTCAAGAGTAATCCCAAGGCAGAATTTTGGTTTGAGAAAGATTTAGTTCACGGCCAGCTTGACAGCAAGTACCAAAAAAGGATCTAAAATATTATACTTATTTGAATATTGTACT
>JBBTSJ010000006.1:0-1973 GCA_038064715.1 Patescibacteria group bacterium
CATTGTGCGCGGGGCGATTGATGATGTCTGGAAAGGAGCCGACGGGAAAATTATTGTCGCCGATTACAAAGCAACCAGCAAAAAAACCGAAGTGAACCTTGATGCCGAATGGCAAGACGGATACAAAAGACAAATGGAAGTGTATCAGTGGCTTTTTCGGCGAAACGGTTTTGACGTATCCGATACGGGTTATTTCGTGTATGCAAATGCGAATTCCGATAAAGCAGCTTTTGACGGAAAGCTGGAGTTTGATATAAAAATTATTCCGTATGTCGGCAAAGACGATTGGGTGGAACCGGCGCTTTTCAAAATCAAGGAAACCCTAGACTCGGATAAAATTCCGAAACAAAACGACGATTGCGATTATTGTACATACCGTGATGCGGTGGGAGAAGTATTACTTGACTGCGAGAGTACCCGTTCAATCAGGTCCAAGCCAAAAGCCAAAAGAGGAGATGAAAGCCCGAAGCTGTTTTAAGTATTGACAAACAGTAATGAACATGCTATCTTTGCGAAAGCTTTAACGCTGGTTCTTAGGTCTTAGGTAAAGGAGAACGAATGATTACCGCGACAATATTTGTTATGGCCATCGTTGCCCTGACAACGATAGCTCTCGGGTGCTTCAAATTGCAGCTGCAAAAGGGGTGGTTAAGGATAACCCAATTAACCACGACCGCAACTTTTGCCGTCACAATGCTCGGCGCGGTTGCCCAGCATTTGAGTTAAGCGAGCCGAGGAACCGAATCAAAAAGACTGCCCAAGTTGGCAGTTTTTTCTTTTGCCCCGATAATTTGTTACAATTGACAGAATGGGAATAGAAACTATTTTAATAGTTATTATTGCGGTTTTTATCGGCGTGGTTATTTGGATTGTTTTGCGCCGGCAAGGGGACAAGTCGGGGGTTGAGACCGACAGCTTGCTTCTTATTCAAAATCAGTTGAGCACGCTTGCCAAAACGATGGACGAGAAGCTGGGCGAGTCCAACAAGGAAATGCAAGAAGCGGTCAGGCATCAGTTCGGACAGTCCCAAAATTTAATCCGCGACATTACCGAGAAATTAACCCGCCTGGACGAGACCAATAAGCAGGTTGTGTCATTTGCCGACCAGCTCCAGAGTTTGCAGGATATTTTGAAAAATCCGAAACAGCGGGGGATACTCGGCGAATATTATCTGGAAACATTGCTCAAGAATGTAATGCCCCCGGGCAGTTATCAGATGCAATACGCTTTTGCCGACGGCGAGATAGTGGATGCGGCAGTTTTTGTGAAAGACAAAATAATTCCGGTTGATTCAAAATTTTCGCTTGAAAATTACAACCGCATAGTTGAGGAAAGAAATCCGGCCGAACGCGAACGCCTGGCCAAAGTGTTTGAAAATGATTTAAAGACGCGCATTACCGAAACGGCGAAATATATCCGGCCGAATGAAGGCACGATGGACTTCGCTTTCATGTTTATACCCCATGAAGCCATTTATTATGATTTATTGGTCAACAAAGTCGGCTCTATCAAAGAAAATGAGGAGAACCTGATACAGCGAGCGGCCGGCAAATATCGGGTCATTATTGTTTCGCCGACATCGTTTCTGGCGTATCTCCAGACTGTCCTTCAGGGATTGAAGGCTATGCAGATTGAAGAGACGGCCAAAGATATTGTGAAGCGGGTAGAAGAACTCGGCAAGCATTTGAAATCTTATGAAAAATCTCACGGCAGTTTGGGCAACGCTCTTGGGGTCGCGGTAAATCATTACAACTCTTCGGGCAAAGAACTTAAAAAAGTGGACAAGGATGTTTTGCGAATTGCCGGAGTATCCCCCGGTCTTGAGGTGCCGATGCTTGAAAGACCGGATAGGGAAGACGAGTAAAACTCCGTAACGCAATTTAACTCAACTAAGACAAAATAAAAGGTATTGGACTAGAGGGCAAGCCCTGCACTCACTTTGAACTCGCTCCGCTCGTGCAAACCCGCGGCAG
>JBBTSJ010000007.1:0-1421 GCA_038064715.1 Patescibacteria group bacterium
AGTACCAAAAAAGGATTGAAGATTTTTTTGATAAAAATCTGTGAAAATGACTAAGTTCGGCAAACTTATTTCTCTGCTCGGTATTGTTATTCTTTTGATAATAATAGCGGCGTTTTTTTCCCGCGACCAAATTTTCAAGTCATTCTACAAACCGACTCAAACTTCGCTTCAGGAAGGCATAAAAACAAATAAAGAAAGCGCCGTCGAAATTGTCGCGGAAAATCTCCAGATCCCGTGGGAAATTGCATTCTTGCCAGATGGCGACCCTGAAGGAGCCGCTTCGCAACCCTACGGGGCAGGTTTACTGGTAACCGAACGCCCCGGCACGCTCAAAAGAATCGGAGAGGATGGGCGCGTTTATGCAATTGAGGGCGTTCGGCATACGGGCGAGGGCGGACTTCTTGGAATGGCGATTCATCCCCGATTTAGGGATAACCGCTTTGTTTATCTTTACCTCACCACCGCAGTTGGCAATGATCTCAAAAACAGAGTTGAGCGCTATCGCTTGGAAGATAATCGCCTTTCGGAGAAAAAAATAATCATAGACAGTATCCCCGGCGCGGCATATCACGATGGCGGAAGAATTGCTTTCGGACCAGACGATTATCTCTACATCACCGCTGGAGACGCTGGTAATGCGGAACTTGCTCAAAATATTGATTCGCTTGCCGGCAAAATTCTGCGCCTGAAAGACGATGGCTCAATTCCCGCCGACAATCCATTCACCTCGACAGGCTCGGCGCAGGCGGCTGCGGTGTATTCTTACGGGCACAGAAATTCTCAAGGCCTTGCCTGGGACGACAAAGGCCGGCTTTGGGCGACAGAACACGGACGGTCCGGTATTCTTTCCGGCCTTGATGAATTAAATCTCATTGAAAAAGGCAAAAACTATGGTTGGCCGATTATAGAGGGAGGCGAGAAAAAAGAAGGAATGGAAACACCCTTTGCGCAGTCGGGTCCCGACGAAACATGGGCTCCGGCTGGTATCGCTTTTTTGCCTGCCCGCCGAAGCCTTGGCGAAGGAGGGGATGGCTCGTTTTTCTTTGGCGGTCTTCGCGGCGAAGCGTTATATGAAGCAAAAATAATCAGCGAAAAACAGGTTTCGCTCAAAGTTCATTTCCGGAACGAATTCGGAAGAATACGCGCGGTTGTTCTCGGTCCCGATGGATTTCTCTACATCACCACTTCCAACACCGATGGCCGCGGAGAGCCGAAAGAAAACGACGACAAAATTATTCGCATAAATCCGCTTATCTTTCGCGAACCATGACGTAAATTCTTTGACACATCAATAAAATATTGCCATAATTGGCAACGAGAGAGGAGTGGAAAAGCTACTGCTTTTATACTTCGAACGAGCGAACCGATTATAAGCGACGTAAAGCGAGAGTGATGAAAGAAAAGTAATCTTTTATTTCATC
>JBBTSJ010000008.1:0-2060 GCA_038064715.1 Patescibacteria group bacterium
CAATATCCCACGGGCGATTGCCGTTTATTTGAACATCCGCAAGAGCCAAAATTTTTTGAGCTTCTTTTTTAAAAATTGACGACATTTCTGTGTATAGTTAATGTTTTATAATTTACATCAACGCCACTAAACAAACAAGGAGTATGGGTCGAGGGGTTAGCGTTTAGGCGGATAAAATCCATGCCGGGAAATTACAGGTTATTATAGTTATAAATTATTGGTTACTTCAGTATATTCCACATCTCGGGATCCGCCCCGCCGTCTATTTTGAAAATGGCCACCCCGCGAACACCCAACTTTCTGGCCAAATCAACCTTGTCTTTAATGGCCAAAGCATCGCTCCACCAGACGATATTAATTGGACTGGAAAGGTTGCTTCCCGGCATGTTTTCCGCGACGGTAGAATTCGGAACACTTTCTGTATCGTTCTCTCTCGCCTTAGCAATTTCCGCCGTAGAGGTGGGGGCGTATCTAAAGCTCATTTCGTTCGCGCTATTCCTCCTGGGGGTTACGCCAAGCGAAGACGCTAGGTCAATGGCGTATTTCGGATTAAGCGCCCACTCCAAATCATAGCGATAACCGTATTCGGATAGTTTCGTAACCCTATATTCATAACCGTAGGTGGCAATGCCTATCGATATTTTATTTTTGGAAATAGTTTTTGTGGCAAGAGTAATTGTTTTTTCCACCCAAGCCGGATCGGCCACCGGAATATACGGCGCGGTTCGCGCCCGGTTCAAAACAATGTCTATGGTCCCCTGGTCATATGTCATAAACCGCACTCGGTCGCAATATTTATTGATGGCAACAAAATCGTTGGCATAGCGAATGTCTTTGGGGATTGTGTCATAGCGAGAGTCAAGCGGGGTCCGCGCCTCTATCGTGCACATAACCCACTTCTTCCCCATTCTCTGATAAAGACCCTTTAGAAAAGTGGCGAAGTATTGTTTTGTTTCGGCTTTTTTGCCCTCAAAATCTATGTCTATGCCGTCAAACCCTTTCTCTTTGACTAGGGCGGTAATCTCGTCTTCAAGGGCGATGCGGGTTTTTGTGTTTGAAAGAATACGATGAATGGCTTCCGTATTGCTCCACATCACCGTCGGAATCAGCCTGATTTTTTTCTTCTTGGCTTCGGTTATCAAGGTCGTCCACGGTTCCTCGTCCATCTTGGCGGTGTCGGCCAGGGTGCCATTATTTTTCATCGTATAACCAAACGGATTTATTTCCGTAAAGGCGTCCAAATGCGCCAGCGCCTCGGCCGTACCGGTGGCTTTTCGCCAATACGGTATCCAGCCGGAAATTTCAAGTGGCGCAACTACTGATTTTTTTACAGCGATTTTTTGCGCGGCAGAAACAGCCGCGTCAGCTTCGAACGCCAGCCCCAAAAGCGCAATCGCCATAAATAATTTCAAAACAAAAAATTTACTCATTATGTTTTGAGTATATCAAACCGACACGGGATGACGAATGTATTTTATCCCGCAAAATAGAGGGTAAGCCCGATAATCGCAACGATAGTAATAGTCAGAAAAACCAAAAGGGTGGAGATGAGGAGCGAAAGAGCCTCTCTTTTTTTGCCGTCCAAATACCAAAGTATCGGCCGTCCGGTCCGAAAATCAGCGTCCCCGGTCAAAAACGCCGAAAAAACAAGGAGCATAAGCATCACGATGGGAACAAGCACAGTCTTGGCCTGACCAAATATTTCCGGGGCGCGATAAAGAAACAAGCTGATAAGAATCACATAAACGGCCGTCGCCAAAGCGTTAACAAAAGCGTTTTTTACGATTGGATTCATGCTTTTATTAAAAAACGGCGGTCGATTGCTCGAGCCGCCTCTTTGGTTTGCTCTCCCCCAAGGACGACCCTTGGCTAAAACAAGCCTTATTTTGCAACGGTTTTTTGGAGCCCCTTTTTTAATGGGCGACTTCGTAAGTCGTTCATTTTACGACCCCGTGCCGTACTTGAATCTAAGCACCCCGTAATCCAAATATGGCGGAGGGTTTGAGCCTGTCTCAAAGTAATTGCGGAAAGCGGTGATAAAAGCCCCGTCGTTGTTGTGC
>JBBTSJ010000009.1:0-4776 GCA_038064715.1 Patescibacteria group bacterium
AGTTCGTTGTTAGTTGTGGTTGATGATTAGTAGCGATATTGTGCGACACTCTGGTAAAATTTATGCAATAATATACTTATGAAAAAACTCTCAGAGCTAAAACGCGAATTTCTTGAACACCTGGAAATAGAGCGCGGGCGCAGTTTGAAAACCATCGAAAATTACGACCACTACCTGACTCGATTTTTTGATTTTGCCAAAATCGATTCGCCCAAAAAGATAGACGATGCTCTTATCCGCGAGTTTCGCCTTTGGCTGAACAGACAACCAACAACCAACAACCAACGACCAACGACAGAGACGCTAAAAAAGAAAACTCAAAATTATTATTTGATAGCCATTCGCGGTTTTTTGAAATATTTGATAAAAAGAGACATCGATTCGCTTTCGCCGGAACGTATTGAGCTTGCCAAAGTGGCTGACCGGAGCTTGGACCTTATTTCCGCGGAAGAATTAAGCCGGTTGCTTCTCGCTCCCGATGGCGACGACCTGAAAAGTTTACGCGACAAGGCCATGCTTGAACTCCTTTTTTCCACCGGACTTCGCGTTTCCGAACTCTGTTCACTTCCCCGTGATTTGGACCTAAAAAAGGACGAATTTTCAATTCGAGGAAAGGGCGAAAAAGTACGAGTAGTTTTTCTTTCCGACTCCGCCAAAGATGCTGTCAAAAAATATCTGGGGAAACGCTCCGACATGGACGACGCACTGTTTGTAAATGTCGGACGAATTCCAAGGCCAGACCTTGAACCCAAATTCTTAAGGTCTGGCCTTGGAATTCGTCTCACCCCCCGCTCGGTGGAACGAATCGTTGCCCACTACGCTATTAAGGCGGGCATTTCAAAAAAAGTAACGCCTCATATTATTCGCCATCAGTTCGCCACCGACCTTCTTTCAAATGGCGCCGACATCCGTTCCGTGCAAATAATGCTCGGACACTCAAGCATCTCCACCACTCAAATTTATACACATGTGACGGATAAACAATTGAGAGATGTTCATAAAAAGTTCCACAGTAAAGGGAATTAAAATAGCGCTCGGTTCGAGCGCCGGAACCAGATATTGCAGTCGTTCATTGGAGTGTTCTCAATATACGCCGCACCGTTGTTTTGAAATGGCGTGTCCTGATAAATACCACCGTTTCCTCCCCCTCTATTTCTTCTCTCGTCCTGACGTACCAAACCATGTCGTTGGTTTCGGCATTAGTTAGGTAGTAGAAGAACAACTCCTCTTCTCCGTAATTGGGAAACTTTTGTTGTGCTTGTTCCCTGATTTCATTCAGTGGGACATCCAATGAAAAAGAGGGAGATTCTCGGCCGAACCAAAAGCCGTGGTTTACCCGGTGCAATCCGCAGTCGTCTTCTTTGCCTTCCGCTAGCACGCGCAACTCCCGTATACTGACCGGACCTAACAGTCTTAGCGCGGTATTTGCTCGCATAGTCCCCCCGGAATGTTTACTCGCGAAGAGCGGTTACTAATTCCATAATAAACCAATATGCTAATATTGGCTATACTGGTATGAACATCATTTCCTGGAACGTAAACGGACTCCGTGCGGTTTGGAAGCGCGGAGATTTTGGCTGGATTACGAAAGAAAAACCCGACATTTTGTGTTTGCAGGAAGTGAAAGCCGAGGCCGACCAGTTGCCTGCCGAAATCCGCGAAATTCCCGGCTACTTTTCATACTTCTCGCACTCAAAAGGAAGAAAGGGCTATAGCGGTGTTGCCGTCTACACGAAGGTTGAGCCGGAGAAAGTTGAGTATGGAATGGGTGTCCATAAATATGACCAGGAAGGCCGGATGATAGTGGCCTATTTTAAAGATTTTGTTTTGTTGAACATTTATTTCCCCAACGGTGGCGGCGGGCCGGAACGCTTGCAGTTCAAGCTTGAATTTTACGATGAATTTTTGAAATTTATTGACGGGTTGAAAAAGAAAGGCAAAAAAGTTATTTTTTGCGGAGACGTGAACACCGCGCACGAAGAGATTGACCTAGCTCGGCCGAAAGAAAATGAAAAGAATACGGGATTTTTGCCGGAAGAGCGGGCTTGGCTCGATGAAGTCGTGGCGCACGGCTACACGGATGTCTTCCGCCATTTTCATCCGCACAAAAAAGACGCTTATACTTATTGGGACATGAAAACTCACGCTCGCGATCGCAATGTCGGCTGGCGGATAGATTATTTTTTCGCCAGCGCAAGCGCGATGAAAAATATCAAAGGAATCAAAATCCTCTCGCACACATACGGCTCCGACCACTGCCCGGTGGAACTAGTGGTTAGTGAGTAGGTTGTAGGTGGTAGTAAAAACACAGGTACACTATCTTTGTGCTATAGCACTAAGATAATGTATCGGTCCAAACCCTAGATCCGCAGGGTTTTTTCTTTTCCACATAGAATAGCTCCGTTTGGGCGGCGCCGGGAAGTTTCACATTACATAGAAAATCCAGCCTTAGCCGAGTTTCAAAAAAAGATTTTTAAGCTTCTTTTCCGCAAGCTCTGAAGAACTATTTTACCCGGTGTTCCCAGCTTTAATTTTGATTATTTAATAATGGGTGGTTTGCTTCGCCTATTTTTCTAAACTTTTTCTCCCTCCCTATTTGACCCAGTGTCTTTTCCGAATCTCTCCTACCTCTTCCGCCTCCTTCTCTTCCTTCTTGTCCTTTCCGGCCACTCCGAATTTTTTTAATTCCGTATCGGACATTTTTGAAAGTTCCAATGTCCTTTTGTTTAGATATTTATCAGTGTTTAGATTAGGGTCGTCAAGGACATCCTCCAGTAGGGCATGCAAAATCCAGCCAATACGCGGCCCGGGTGTTTCATGTGTAACTTCCATTACTTTTGCCCCGTCTGTCTTGAGCATCCCCACGGATACCGGCGCTCGCATGGCTTCCTCTATCATGGCCTCATATTTCCTTAGTCTATAAGGTTTTTCCTTGGGTCTGCCCATGCCAATACGGTCGCAAGCGCGTACTTTCATTAAGTCCCAGACATTTTCCGGACCCACATTACTCACAATACGCCTGACTGCAGATAGGGTTATTTTGTCCACATCCGAAAAAAACAGGTGATATCGAACAAGTTTTGAAACAGTATCAACCAGTTTCACGGGAAACTTCAAGCGTTCCATAATCTTTCGTGTTACACGCGAACCAACAACATCGTGACCGTAGAAAGTATAATCTTTCTTTGCCTCATCCCACCGTCGTGTTTCAGGTTTAGAAACATCGTGAAACAAGGCGGCAAGTCTCACATGTAACGGCCAGGCATTGTCGGCAGAATGTTGTAGGGCGCGCAGATTGTGTTCCCAGACATCATAAATATGGTCCCCGTTCTGTTTCACGTGTAACCCTTTTTCTGTTTCCGGCACAATGTATTCAAGAACTCCCAAATCATGAGCCATCTCTATACCAGCTTTTGGATTGTTTGACATAACGATTTTCACAAATTCGTCCCGGATCCGCTCAAAAGACATCTTTTCCAGCAGAAAAGTGCTCTTTTTTATCGATTTTTCGGTTTTTTCTTCAATTTTGAAACCAAGTTCAGTTGCCAAACGGACGGCCCTAAGGATTCGTAACGCATCCTCATTAAATCGGTTTTCCGGCTCTCCCACCGCGCGGATAATTTTGTCCTTTATGTCATCCCGTCCTTTATAAGGGTCAATGATTTGTCCTTTAGATACACTAAAGGCAATCGCGTTAATGGTAAAATCGCGGCGGGACAAATCATCTTCCAACTTTCCGCTGAATTTTACTTCGTCTGGCCGACGAAAGTCGCTGTAATTTGCTTCAATCCGGTATGGAGTTACTTCGATTATTTTTAGCGTTTCGTCGATTTCATTTTCGTTCACTACTCCGACTGTGCCATATTCATTTTCATAAAATGTTTTTGGGAAAAGTTTTATTATTTGTTCGGGTGTGGCATTTGTCGTTACATCCCAATCATTCGGCCTTCTGCCAGTTACGAGATCGCGAACACAACCGCCTATCAAATAAGCCTCAAAACCGCCCTTTTCCAGCGTTTCTGTTACATATGAAACCGATTTTGGCACTTTAAACCCCTTTTTCATAGCCCATATTTTACCCTATTCCGCAAAAAAGTGGTAATTATCGTGGACGGGCAAAGCTACTCCCTTTTATATTTTCCTAATGTAAGATAGTATTTTTGTATTGCGCTCGTAGTGAAATGGATATCACGACAGGCTTCGAACCTGTTATTGGGGGTCCGAGTCCCTCCGAGCGCACACGAACGAAGTAAGTGTGCGCTCGAGCACGAAAACTGCTTCTCGTGCGTGAGGAACTCGGACGCCGGAGCGTTGTTTTGCGAGTACGCAAAACCGCGAGGTGGTGCCCAGACCGAGCCTTGTGGCGACAAGGCGAGAGTCGCGGGCGAGTCCCTCCGAGCGCACACGAACGAAGTAAGTGTGCGCTCGAGCACGAAAACTGCTTCTCGTGCGTGAGGAACTCGGACGCCGGAGCGTTGTTTTGCGAGTACGCAAAACCGCGAGGTGGTGCCCAGACCGAGCCTTGTGGCGACAAGGCGAGAGTCGCGGGCGAGTCCCTCCGAGCGCACACGAATTGACCAACGACCAATGACCGACGACCGACGACAAAAAAGTCTTTTAATTTTTTAATTTTTGGTTTATATTGTTAGTCGTAGGTTGTGGGTTGTAAGTTGGTTCTAGCGGGTATGGTTCAATGGTAGAACATCTGGTTGCCAATCAGATGACCCGGGTTCGATTCCCGGTACCCGCACAAAGAGCGTAGCGAGTCGTGCGGGT
>JBBTSJ010000010.1:0-14912 GCA_038064715.1 Patescibacteria group bacterium
TATGAGCTATCCACTCCTTTCTTGGTAACAGTTTTAATGAGCTGGAACGGGTGCTTGACAAAAGATAATAAATTTGCTAAGATTGACCATAGTTGGGGTTGGTCTCGGCGGACCCCAAAGGGTGCTATGCAAGCAAACACCAGCGACAGCCTAGAGCTCTCCGCAAACGTTTCTCGGTTTACGGATGAGGACAACAGAGGTATTTCTCTCGCGAGTGTCCGTGAGATGAAATAGTGATTGAAACACAGGAGACCAGCCCGCGTCGTGGCACTACGATCTGCGGGCTTTCCTTTTTTTGTCTCGCATTCCGTTTGATTTTATTTCGCCTAGCGAGGAGTATGTGAATGTGGCCTATCGGATGTTGATAGGCACCTGTAGACGGTAATCACATTCACAATGTCCGAGCGACTTTGTTTTATTCATAAAACAAGAAGTACTCCTGTGGTGCGACGGCGAATCAAAAGGTAAATACCCCGCGGCTCTGCCGCGGGTTTGCACGAGCGGAGCGAGTTCAAAGTGAGTGCAGGGCTTGCCCTGCGGTTCAATACCTTTTATTTTCCACACCAAAATTCTATTCTAGTATTCTCAAGAATACTAGAATAGAATTTTTTGTTTATTAGATAGAGCCTGCAGGCAATATTCCTTATTCTAATGTTCTTGAGAACATTAGAATAAGGAACTGTGTTTTTCCGCGTAAGTCGGCGTCCAGTCTGCGTTATTCCGCGCAACGTTAGTTGAACTCCCCCATTGCGCGTTCGCGGCCATCGGAGACAATCGCGCCAAGCGCGTCGCACGCTTTTTTACTTATTTTTTTTAAGGCTTCTATTTCTTTCGGTTTGAATTTTCCAAGGATGAAGTCAGCAACCGCTTTGTCACCCTTCGGTTTCTTTACCTTACCACTTGGAGTAGCGGGCGAAATCCCGATGCGCGCGCGGATAAACGCTTCCGTCTTAATGGCGCGCTTGATTGACTCTATTCCTTTGTGCCCTCCGCTTCCGCGATTAAAAGAAATTTTCATCGCGCCAAGCGGAATATCCAAATCGTCGTGAACAACAACGAGCTTCTCGGCGGCCTTTTTCGTCTTCACCAGGGGGGCGACGGATTTGCCGGAATTATTCATAAAAGTTTCCGGCAGAACGAGCAAAACTTTTTCTTTACCCCGAGCGCCGTCGAGGGGTCGCACTACCCCTTCTGACGAGAGCGCTTTTAATTTTTTATCAATCTCCCAGCCCGAAAAATCGTTTTTCTTTCTAAAAGCCTCCAAAACAATCCGCCCCGTGTTGTGGCGCGTGTTTTTGTATTCTTCGCCCGGATTTCCGAGACCAATGATTATGTATTGCATATTCCGAAATATTACCAAAAATAAGCGTTTGAATAACTATTTACTTGTTTCAAAAATTATGCTAGAGTGAAAAAATCCATTAAACAGGAGCTGTCATGAACACCTCCGAAAGGAAGTTCTTTGGCGTAAAAAGGATCTTCCTGGACATCGCAGGTTCAATCATGCGAAAAAGGAGGGCCACCAAAGAGACCGCCCATGCCACAATGAAAAAAACATCTCAGTTGGAGCAAGGCACCGATTCAAAAAAACCCCCACGCCCATAAAGCGTGGTTTTTTATTTATTTTTCCTAACCGCCACAATAGCAAGAGAAAGAGCTGCCTCCGCCAGGTTTTTAAGACTGCCCAGATAACTTAATGTCTTGTTTTTATTCCCCTGACCTAAGTCGTTGGAATTTTCAATTTTTCTAATAAGTCCCTCTATGGCTTTGTAAGCATCCGCAATCATATGTGTGGTCATCAGATCCTCAATCATTTTACAATCATTTGTAGAAACAATTTTTTGCTCATCCATTATGGCAACAAAAGTTATTGTTTGTTCAATTGCTTGGGTGTACAAAGTTTCTCTTAGGTCTTCCGCGAAATCGTGATATCTTGCTTCAAATTTTTCTTTGTTTATGATCGCCCCTCTTTCCGCGTCAACATACGGTCTCACCTCCCTCAAAAAATTAATCATCTCCTCCTGATCTATGGACAAAATAAGATTGGGGGCATTGGGAACACCCACTTTGGCTAAAGGATTACCCGATGGTCTGAAAAAACGCAAATCGTGCAGTTTGCCTCGCTTAAAATTTTCTTCAGCCCTATCCACTTTTTCTTCAACCGCTCTAATCGTTTCGGTGGTGACATCAACCAAAAATCTGGTAACACTTTTGGGGTTTATTTTTTTTCCCATGTCATCGGGTAAAACATTCTTTATCTCAAATATCAAATCGGCGTAAGGGGGACCTAGATCTTCGGACGGAGCCGTGGCGTAGATCTTGACCTCTATGTCCCTGCCATCTCTGTCCTTGCCAAAAAACCCGAGAGTATTGCCGAGAAGAGGGATTGTTTCGGCCAACGTACCAATAATTCCTTTCCCCATATTTTCCGACCCCCGGTATAATTGCCTGGTTTTGGAAACACCCTGTCTGGCCGCGCTTACCATTTCACTTCCTAGTTCGTTGGTAAATTGATCTTCTTCCATTGAGTGCTCGGGAAATTTTGCCCTAGCACTTAGTCTTTGAAGTGTTGCGGCGGTTTGAATTACTTCTCTCTCTAAATAATGAGGGGTCTCTTCCCCTCCGTTAATTTCTAGTTTTTGCATTTTCATAAATATTCTTTCAGATTATGTTAAACGTTCGCACGATTATGTGCAAGCGCGGTGAAATCGTCTGAAACCGACCGCTTGTGCGGCGGCGCGAATACGCGCCGCCGTTTTCTTTTTGCATTTTTTGCTCTAACACGCGTTTTTCTATCGCCCGAACACTAATCGTGGTATCTTTTTTTTGTTGCAGCGCTAAATTTTTCGATAAAACGATTTTTGATGCATAAATATTTTTTTGTTGTCCGATTGTGAAAAAACATTTTTGCAATAATACCACGATATAGCGCGCGGGCTTGCGTCAAGCAGACACTACATAGTATTATTTGCGCACGTATGATTGAAAACCAAAAGAAGAATGAAAATAATACTCCATCCGCGTCACCAGAAGAAAAAAACGGCTCGTCCTGGATGGATTTTTTTCGCTTCACGCTTATTGCTGTTGCCATTGTCATTCCGTTCCGGCTTTATGTCGCCCAGCCATTTATTGTTTCCGGCGCCTCGATGTCGCCCACCTTTGAAACCGGCCAATATTTGATAGTTGACGAATTAACTTATCGTCTCGGGGAACCAAAACGAGGGGATGTTGTGATTTTGAAAAAACCGCGCGAAGAAGCCGAGTTTCTTATTAAAAGAATAGTGGGACTTCCGGGTGAAACAGTGGAAATAAACGGCGGGGTGATAACAATAAAAAACAAGGAAAACGAAAATGGATTTGTCGTACCGGAACCTTACGTGAAAAATACCCGTGTAGAAAATTTTAAAGTAATAATCGATCGCAATGAATATTTTGTCATGGGAGACAACCGTCCGGTCTCTTTGGACTCGCGGTTTATCGGAACAATACCTAGAGATCATATCGTGGGGCGCGCTATTCTCCGGCTTTTGCCCATAAGCGAAACCTCTTTCTTGCCGGGAAGCTACAATTAAAACAATTTTTTGAAATAAGTTCCGATTAAAAGATGTAGACACAAATTATGACGACGCAAAAAAAACAGCAAAAAGAAGCCTTCGTGTCTCCCAAGGGGATGCGCGACATTTCGGGAGAAGAGTTCTACGGCTATCAGGGGCTTTTTGAAAAGGCCCAGGAAATAGCCGTCTACTACGGTTTCAAACCGATAGAAACGCCGATACTTGAAAAAATTGAGGTCTTTACGGCAAGTGTGGGAATCGGCACGGATATCGTGGACAAGGAGATGTACACTCTTAAAACAAAAGGCGGAGATCACTTGGCAATGCGCCCGGAAGGCACGGCCGGCATAATGCGTTCCTACCTTGAACAAGGAATGCAATCCTTGCCCCAGCCGGTAATGCTTTACTCCTACGGTCCTTATTTCAGGCACGAAAACCCGCAACGAGGCAGATTTCGCCAATTCCACCAGTTTAGTTTGGAAGTTTTGGGTACGGAAAAAAGTATCGCCGACGCTATCGTCATTCGCACCTCGATGACTATTTTAAACGAAGCCGGTTTTGAAAAACTGGTTATTGAAATAAATTCTATCGGCGACAAAGAATGCCGTCCGTCTTATTTGCGTGAATTAACCGATTATTACAAAAAGCACATTAATCTAGTCTGCGCGAACTGCAAAGATCGGCTGAAGCTAAATCCGTTGCGGCTTCTTGATTGCAAAAATCCAAAATGCCTGGCAATCAAAGAAGGCGCGCCGGACCCGATGTCTTTTCTTTGCCACGACTGCAAGACACACTTCAAGGAAGTGCTTGAACATCTGGAAGAAATGAAACTGCCTTATCGCATTAACAAAAATCTGGTGCGCGGTTTAAGCTATTACACAAAAACGGTGTTTGAAATCAGCGAAGCAACCGAGGGCGATGTCTCGGGCGTGAGTATCGATGGAATAATGGTCGCGCCCGAAGAAGCGCCGCTTGCTTTGGCCTCGGGTGGCCGTTACGATTATTTGGCAAAATCTCTTGGAGGGAAAAAAGATGTGCCGTCGGTCGGAAGTTCCATCGGCGTGGACAGAATAATAATGTCTCCGCGTCACAAAAAACTGACCCCGCGTATTCTCAAAAAACCAAAAGTTTATTTTATTCAACTTGGACTGGAGGCAAAACTAAAAAGCTTGAACATAATAGAAATTTTGCGCAAGGCGCGCGTCCCGATAATGCAATCTCTTTCCAAAGATAGTTTGGCGGGGCAGCTTGGAGCAGCCGAAAATCTGGCTATTCCTTATGTCATAATATTCGGACAAAAAGAAGCCCTTGAAGGCACGGCCATAGTGCGCAATATGGAAACTCGCTCGCAGGAGAGCGTAAAGATTGCCAATTTGGCCGACTATATTAAGAAAATCTAACCTATCTTGACGGAAAAGTCCGTCTTGCGAATTTTTTTGTTTTTGGTGAAAATCGCGCCTTGCGAGTTAACACCATCCGTGTTAATCTTGTCCAATCATGTCAAATACGAATGTAGAGGTCGCGAAAAATATAAACGAATCAGGCGTCAATTTGATTAGACGCTTTACCAAACGGATTCAGGAATCCGGCGTTTTAAACCGCGCCCGCGCCACCCGTTACAATGATCGCCCAAAGTCAAAACTGGCCAAGAAAAACTCCGCCATCAAAAGCATCGCCAAGCGGATAGAAATTGAGCGGTTAAAAAAGTTGGGTAAAATAACTGAAAAACCAACCAGAAAAGGGGGTAAACGGTAAATGGATACGCTAATATCAAATGGGACTTCGGTGCGAAGATTAACAAAAGGCAAGCTTCCATGCTTGCCTTTTGTTAATTTGAAGAACACGGTGTTGGGTAAAAACTACCAGCTCTCCGTGGCCTTTGTCGGCTCCAAAGAATCCAAAAAGCTGAATAAAAAATATCGCGGTAAAAATAACCCAGCCGACATTTTAAGTTTCCCTTTTTCGAAAGACGAGGGGGAAATTATTATCTGTCTAAGCCAAGCCAGAAAAAACGCCAAAAATTTTGAGAAAACATTCGCGAACTTTCTGCCGTTTTTATACATACATGGGTTATTCCATTTGAAAGGATTGTCGCATGGGAGTATAATGGAAAAAAAGGAAGCTGGGGTACGAAAGAAATTCGGGATTTGATGGAAAATGATCCCGTTAGAGATTGATAAGTTATGTGTTGATACCTTGCGTTAACATAAAGCAACGCCATGCTTTTGTTACAAAAACGAAAAACTTACGGAAGCGCCTTACAAATAACGAGAATGAAAATCATACATTTACAACATCGGAATAAAATCAACGTAATCATAGGGACGCCCGTGGGCGCTTCCTATCTCTAACGGGATGACACGCAAAATAACAGTTGGAATAGATGTCGGAACATACTCCACCAAAATCGTGGTAAGCGAGCGGTTTAATGACCAAAATCCCCCTGTTGTCATAGGCACCGGATCCGCTCCATCAGACGGTTTGCGACGCGGCTATATCGTTGACATGGACGAGACCATAAAAAGCATTCGGAAAGCTGTCGGCGAGGCGGAAAAAATTTCAAAAATAAAAATAAAAAGAGCGTATGTTTCAATGGGAGGAATAAGCTTGGAGTCCGTTGTTTCAAACGGACAAGCTATAGTCTCGCGGGCAGACGGCGAAGTAACCGACCTTGATGTAAAAAAAGCCATCGAAGACAGCGAAAAGAACCTGGGTGAGCTCAAAAATAAAAAAATTATTCATACGATACCCGTACGGTTTAAGCTGGATGGCAAGGAGGTTATGGGCCGGCCCACGGAGTTACATGGCTTAAAACTTGAGATAAAAACTCTTTTCGTAATGTGTTTATCCCAACATCTTGAAGATTTGGTTGAGGCGGTGGAGAGCGCGGGGGTTGAAGTTTTGGATATCGTTTCCTCTCCCATCGCGGCGGGTCTCGCGGGCCTGTCCAAAAGGCAGAGAAACATAGGTTGCGTATTGGTTAATATCGGAGCTGAAACGGCTTCCGTTGTTGTTTATGAAAACGACACGCCCATATCTCTCGGAGTTTTTCCTATCGGTTCAAACGACATCACAAACGACATGGCTCTTGGCTTGAAAATCGCCCCGGAGGAAGCCGAGCTCCTGAAACTCGGCGAAAGCACGGAGCCGTATTCAAGAAAAAAACTTGACGAAATCATTGAGGCCCGCATGATTGACATATTTGAACTGATTGAAATTCATCTAAAGAAGATCGGGCGGAACGGCCTTTTGCCGGCGGGCATTATTTTGACCGGCGGAGGATCGGGACTTTCTACCATAGAAGATCTGGCAAGGGTTTCGCTCAAACTTCCGGCAAAAGTTTTTGGCCGAGAAGTAGCCGACGAAACGAAAGGCAAGATCAGAGATTCGTCGTGGTTTGTGGCTTACGGATTATCTTTGTTAAGCGGCACGGGAACAGCCATTGAAGACAGCGGATTTTTGAGGGATTTAAAAAAATTATTGGGCAAAACGAAAGACGCTTTGACATCTTCGGCCAGACAGCTGTTGCCGTAGAAACACAGGGTTTAGGTAAATAGCGCTTAGGGTTTAGGTTAACCCCTTAAAATGTCGTATTATCTATGTTTTAAGGTCTTTTTTCACTATACCCTATCCCCTAAACCCTAAACGCTAAAGTGACACTTTGCTATTTTGCCTCTTCTCTTTTATTATAGAAGGCACATTATATATAACCTGCTTACAAACAGCGACAACAATATGCCAAAAGTAAATCCTGAGATAGAAACATTTGCCAGAATAAAAGTTATCGGAGTCGGCGGGTCCGGGTGCAATACCTTAAACCACATGGTCTCGTCAAAAGTAAGTGGCGTGGAATTCATCGCAGTAAATACGGATACTCAAGATTTGCATCATTCTCTCACCAAAAAAAGAATCCATGTCGGTAAAAATCTTACCAAGGGATTGGGCGCCGGAATGAATCCCGAAATCGGCAAACGCGCCGCCGAAGAAACCAAAGAAGAAATTCAGGATGTCTTGAAAGGCGCGGATATGGTATTTATCACCTGCGGAATGGGCGGAGGCACCGGCACGGGGGCTGCTCCCGTTATCGCGCGCATTGCCCGCGAACAGGGCATCCTCACCGTCGGCGTGGTTACCAAACCATTTTTCTTTGAAGGCAGCCAAAGAATGAAAATAGCCGAAAAGGGGCTGGAGGAGCTTGAAAAAGAAGTAGACGCTTTGATCGTAATACCAAACGACCGTCTGCTTTCAATTGTTACCAAAGATACCAGCGTCAAATCGGCCTTCGCCATGTGCGATGATATTTTGCGTCAGGCGGTTGAAGGAATTTCCGAACTCATCACCACCCCGGGCATCATTAATGTGGACTTTGCCGACATCAGAGCCGTTATGTCAAACACGGGCTCGGCTTTAATGGGCATCGGCCGAGCCTCCGGAGACAAGCGCGCTGAGAACGCGGCCCACGCGGCTATCAACTCCCCTCTCCTTGATATCGCCATTGACGGGGCGAAAGGGGTGCTCTTTGCCATAGCCGGCGGAGACGATTTGGCCATGAGCGAAGTGCAGGAGGCCGCAAAAATCATAACCGAGTCCATAGACAAGGAAGCCAAGGTCATCTTTGGCGCCATAAAGGACGATAAGCTCAAAAAGGGTGAGATTAAAATTACCGTCATCGCCACCGGTTTCCCGACAAATATACCAAGAAAATCTCTGTTTCAGATTGGCGGAGGCGGTAAAGAAAAAGAAGAAAAGAAGGAAGAGAAAAAAGAATCTGTTCCAACCGCCGTCATTCACGATGGAGCAAAAAAATCGGAAACACGCGGAGATGCCATGTCTGAAAACGAAGATAATGATTGGACGGCAGTGCCGGCGTTTTTGCGTCGCGGTAAAAAATAAAGGTTCCTCGGGCAAAGCCCCGAGGAAGAGGAACTCGCTTCGCTCGCGCAAACGCGCGGTAAGTCGCGCGGTATTGAACCTTTAATTCGTCTTCGCTCGGACATTGTGAATGTGATTACCGTCTACAGGTGCCTATCAACATCCGATAGGCCACATTCACATGATCCTCGCTCGACGAAATAAAAACTGGCGGTTAGGGTTTAGGGTAAAGCGTTTAGTGAATTCAATTTCACGAACTAAATCCTAAACCCTAAACGCTATACGCTATGTATGTATGATTTGATAATTATCGGTGGGGGGCCAGCTGGTTCCGCCGCCGCCGTTTACGCCGCGCGCAAGCGCTTGAAGACACTGCTTATCACAAACGAATTCGGCGGACAATCAGCCGTTTCTTTTGAAATACAGAATTGGATAGGCACGCCGGCTATCTCCGGCGCCGAACTCGCCGAAAACTTAAAAAGGCACGTGAACACTTATGCCGGTGATATTCTGACTGTAAAAGAAGGCGAAAAAGTTACTGCGGTCAAAAAAATAGACTCTCCGATCGAAACTTTCGCGCAAACGGAAGGTGGATTTGAGGTGACAACCGAAGACGGCACTATATTCCCCGCTAAATCTATTTTGGTGGCGGCCGGCAGTTCCCGGAGAAAACTTCAGGCTAAAAATGCCGACGCTCTGGAGCACAAGGGTCTCACCTACTGCGCTTCGTGCGACGGTCCCCTATTTTCCGACCAAGACGTAGCGGTGATAGGCGGAGGCAATGCCGCTTTTGAAACCGCCGCCCAGCTTCTTGCTTATGTTAAAACTGTAACGCTTTTGAATCATAGCGATGGTTATGCCAAGGCCGACCCCGTTGTGGTGGAAAAAGTGCTCGCGAACCCAAAAATGAAAGCGGTTGATAACGCCGAAGTCGTAGAAGTAAAAGGCGATAAATTTGTTAGCGGGCTTTCTTACAAAAACAAAAAAACGGACGAGCTGGTTGAACTTTCGGTGAAAGGAATTTTTGTTGAAATCGGCCAAATCCCAAATACCGATTTTGTAAAAGGTCTTGTGGAGCTTGACCAATACAATCGCATAAAAATAGACCCTAAAACACAAAAGACCTCAACGCCCGGCATCTGGGCCGCCGGCGACGCCACCGACATCCTCTATCATCAAAACAATATCGCCGCCGGCGACGCCGTCAAGGCTGTTGAGGATATCTATTTGCATTTACATACAAAATAATTCTTCGACAACATTTATAACCATTATGGAATCATTACACAACGACCGTTGTGTAATGATTCCATATAAAAAATTGAGGCTAGAAAAAAGCGAGTGACTCTAAATCACCCGCCTTTATTCGCAAGTTCTGCGAGCCCCGCGCAGTCAATTTTTTGCTTGATAGCCCACTCGGAAAACAGTTTCAGAATTTTCGTCTGGCGTCTGGTCAGATAAATCCGCGCCGACATCACGTGCTCGAAATACTGCATGTGCCCCATAAGCTCCGCCCACGAAACCTGGCAATCCTTCGGCCTATGCGCCGCCACCCACAAGACTCCTTCAAGCCTGCGGAGATATTTCCCGGGAAGAGAGACTGCGCCGTGTTGGTCTAGCGCACGACCGGTGATTGTCATCGGACCATTTTTGGTCGCGTCATGGAATTTAGTTTTCCGATGATTTTCTTTGAAACCTGCCTTGCTTATGATCTCACGAACTCGCCTTATTAATCCTTCCGGAATCGGCTCGTAGTTGGAAATAAGAAGGTCGTCCACATACCGCGTGAAAACAAGCGAGTCAAACAGCCCTCCCGCCCATTTCATATCAATCTCATCGCGGATAGGCCCGTCAATCAAAACCTCGCAGTAGAAATCAAAAAGTTCGTTTGACGCCGGAAGTCCCTGCGCCAGTCCGCCCGTTCTTTCGTCAAAACAGTATTCTTCGAGAAACTTTCGGACTTCCACCTCCGTCCCCAAATCATCAAAACGCCTCACAATCATTTGAGCCAAACGCTCCGCCCGAACCGATAGAAAGGCGTTTTTCAGATCAAGCTTGAAAAAACGCTTGTTGATGTTGGTAGCATGCCTTATGGCGTTCATATTCCCCGAAATTCGCGGACCGCAAACAACATTCGGCTTGTGGATACTCATTTCGTTGCGCAGGCAATTGATGAGCTTTTTGTGCACTTTTTCCATCGCTTCGTTCGGCACAAGAACGAGGCGTTTTTTGCCGTCCCGAACGATCGCGCTCGGCTCGGCATGGGGTACCCCTTCTATATCGCGGGTAAACCAAGACAGGCCATAGGATTTATCTATGGTTTCTCGTTTTTCCCATGCTTTCATTATGATCCTTTCAAAAAGAATGCTGTGTCTATTGTTTAAAATTTTTGCACAAATGTCAAACGGACAAAAAATATAGCCTGCGCGTAGCGCAAGCTTGGGTTTGGAAACCTCTTTTTTTAGGATAATTTTCAGAAAGAACAAAAGACCACAGGAGACTGAGGGGGCACAGATTACTGCAATTTCCGCCTGTGGTCGACCGGGACTCGCCGGGGGGCTCCTCGTTGATCAGCGCCGCCGGAGGCAAGCTCCCGTATGACGGAGGTTCTTGAGAGAACCCCTCTCCCGCAGGTACTGCGAGAGCACTTCGTACTACTCTCAAAGATTAGCGTTATGTATGATCCAGGGAACGAAAGGGTCCCCCGGGCAACCGCGTAAGCCCAGGCATTAAGACACCTCGCGGGCACAGTCCTGCTCTCTTTAAAGCCCCCTCAGGTCAAGGACGAAATCCTCGACAAATAAATAATATCATTCGGCAAATTAGAGTCAATCCTGTAGTGAAAAATAGCATCGCTCCTTGGGAAACTACGTTACCCGCTATTTTAAATTACACTTAATAATATCTTTCTTTTTCTATTTTATAAATATACAAAAACCCGTGCCATTTTTTACTACGGGATCAATTCGCACCTTGCGGTTTCCGGCGAGTTCCCTACTTGTAAAAATTGCCGAAAATTCTCAAACCTTCTCAAACCCTAAAAGTATTAATTTCCAGCGACCGCTGGAAATTAATACTTTTAGTTTTAGGCTATTTTTTGGATTTTGTATTTTTGGATTTTGTCTTCGTTCTTTTTTTGGCTTTTTTCTTTTCTCCTTTCAGGTTTTTGACGGTGTAAACCCGTAGCGGCGGAAAGCCGTTGAAGTTAATGGAGCTATAACTGCTGGTATAAGCGCCGGTTGAAAGTATGTATATTCTGTCCTCTTCCCTCAAACCTTTCGGCAACTTGTATTTGTGATTTTCGTATAAAATATCGCACGAAGCGCAGGTCGGGCCGGCCGAAATAACTTCGCTTTCTTCCTCTTCATTTTTCTTGTATTCGGTAAGAATGGGATATTTGATTGATTCATCCAGTGTTTCAAAAAGTCCGTTCAGTTTGCCGACATCCAAGTAAATCCAGCGGGTGTCTTGGGCTTCCGATTTGTTGGACACCAAAACAACTTCGGAAACGATAAAACCGGCGTCCCCGGCAATGGAGCGTCCCGGTTCCAAAATAAATTCAAGCTTGTTTTTCGGAAAATTCTCTTCCCTTCCAGATATCGTTTTCTATTTGACATCTATGTCAAAAAATGATATTATTCTGACAATTATCGTTCTTCACAAAGGAAACGTCATGCAAAAAATCAAGGACTTTTTCAAAATCTTATACGAAAACTATTCGCCGTTTGCCGGCAAGGCAACGGTAGTTTTCGTCCTCCTAACCATAGGCCAGCTCATGTTTCTGTCTCTCCCCTATTTCCAAGGAAAGATTTTTGACAATCTGGCATCCAAAGCTTTGTTTGTTGATTCTCTTTATTTGGGACTTGCCATATTGGCTGTTTATCTCGTTTCAAACGTGATTAATAACATCCGCGAGAAATACGAGGTAAAACATCTTACTTTGGAACTTCAGGCTAGAGCCGGCGAGAAAGCGCTTGAGGAACTTTTCGGATTTTCGCTGGGACAACACATCAACGAAAATTCCGGACTAAGGTCCACGGTAATAAACCGCGGGGTCTCGGCTATGGGAAACTTCTTAAATGGTTTCATTTACTCCCTGCTTCCGTTTTTAACTCAAATAATTTTTGCTTCCGTAGCAATTATTTTTGTTAATTGGACGCTGGGAGTAGTCGTTCTGTCTTTTGCGATTGTCTATCTTGCCATACAATTCCGCTTCAACGCGAATTTCTATCCGAGATTCTCGGAAAATCGCAGAAAGTGGAATGACCAATCTAAGCATCAAAGCGAGATTCTCCGAAACGTGAAGCTCGTAAAGATGTCCGGAAAAGAAGCCGAGATGGTCAAAGAATACCGCGAACACTGGGACGAAGTGGCTAACCCGACCAAAACAATGTGGACGGATTACATCGGCGCTTATTACGCCCGTGATACCCTCGTTTCATTCGGCCAAGTGGCCGCTTTGCTTGCCGGAGTGTGGCTTGTTTCAACCGGAGTTGAGTCGCCGGGAAAAATTGTCATGCTGATAGGATGGATGGGAAGCGTCTTTGGCAATGTCGGAAGTCTGGGATGGATTCAAAGAAACATGCTTCAACAACTTGCCGACATCAACAAACTTCACGAAATGCTTTCTCGCGAACCAGCCGTCAAAGCTCCCGAAAATCCCGTGCTTCTGCCTGAAATAGGGGGCAAAATAGAATTCCGCGATGTTTCTTTCGCTTATCCTATCGAATCTGTTGAAAACAAAGAAAGCGGTGAATCCGAAACAGAGAACGCGGAGAACGGCGAGCCGGTGAACAAAGAGGTTCTGAAAAACGTCTCGTTCGCGATAGAAAAAGGCGAAACGGTTGCCATTGTCGGCTCTTCCGGGGCTGGCAAGACCACTATCGTTAATCTTCTCTTCCGGGGATATGATCCGGACGAGGGAGAAATTCTGGTGGACGGCATCAATCTCCGCGACATTGACATGGATAGCTATGTGGAGAAAGCCGGTTTTGTTCCGCAGGTTGTGCAAATGTTTGACAACACCCTCAAATACAATCTGACTTTTGGTGTAAAACATCCGGAAAAAATCACCGAGGCAGAGCTTGAAGAAGTTGCCCGTAAAGCCCGCATTGATCAGTTCTACGATCGTCTGGGCGAGAAAAAATTTGACGTCTTGATCGGCGAGAATGGCATTAAGCTCTCGGGCGGAGAGCGCCAGCGGGTCGGCATAGCGCGAGCGCTTTTGAAGAAACCGGAAATCCTCATTTTTGATGAAGCAACGTCCAATCTGGACGCCCTAAATGAGGCTCTAATTCATGAAGCTATGCGCGAAGCCTTGAGGGGACGCACCGGCATCATCATCGCCCACCGCTTCTCCACCATCCGCGATGCCGACAAAATCATCGTCATAGACGGAGGAACAATAGTCGGCATGGGCAAACACCGCGAGCTTCTGAAATGGTGCGAGCCGTATAGGAAGCTGGTCAAACACCAAATCGTCGCGTT
Organism: Patescibacteria group bacterium; assembly: GCA_038064715.1. Lineage (GTDB taxonomy): Bacteria > Patescibacteriota > Minisyncoccia > Phycocordibacterales > VMEP01 > JBAZYZ01. The sequence continues at coordinate 13,914 of JBBTSJ010000010.1, forward strand.
TTGATTCGCGTCAGTTCAAACGCCCCGATCTTGTCTGGGGGCGTTTTTCTTTTGCCGTCAAAAATCGCAATGTATGGCGAAAATTATTTTATCAAAAGCAAGTTGCCGTTGATAATCAGGGGGTTCATTGCTTTCAATTCGTCCTCAAAAATATTTTGTGGGATTGGATTATATAAATAAATCTTTTTGCCCAAATCAAAAGCGCGGAATATCTCCAAGAATGTCGCTCCGCCGATGTAATTTTGCTGGTCGTTTTTCTCAAAATTAAGTGCCAAAACCGCATCATTATTTTTTACTTTTTCCAGCTGGAGATGAATCATGCCGGCTTTCCACGCCCTGTGTTCTTTTTCCCCTATTTTTTTCATTTCTTCCTCCTTGAACGGTTCTTCGTAACTGTTCGGTAGAGTAACAACGTGTCCAGCCTTCTCCAACTCTTCCTTGACTGGAGGAATGCCGTGATAAAAATGCTTGCTACAAATGATAAAGATTTTCATAAACGGAGACGGTGAGATTTGAACTCACGATCCACTTTCGCGGATGCCGGTTTTCGAAACCGGTGCCTTCAACCACTCAGCCACGTCTCCATAGATAACTAATAACCGACAACTAATAACATATAAACTAAATCTGTTCAAAAATCATAGCGTTTTTTTGCATTTTTAGCAAAAAATGTTATGATTTCCCATGTTGTCGCGTTTGGAAATTGGAAATTGTAAATTGTAAATTCCGCCAGCTGGCGGACTAGGCCCTATCGTCTATCGGTCAGGACATGAGCTTTTCAAGCTCAGAAGCAGGGTTCGACTCCCTGTAGGGTCACAAAAATTTGCGTAGCATAATTTTTATGATTTTAAAAAGTAATTTGTTTTACTTTTTAAAAGAGTCGAAAGACGGAGCGCGACGGCGCGAGTCGGGGTAGCACAAAAATCTAGTAAGATTTTATGTGTGACCGACGAACCTAAACTAAGCACGCGAAGCGTTCAAAATAGGGCTTATTCCCAA
>JBBTSJ010000011.1:0-11596 GCA_038064715.1 Patescibacteria group bacterium
CTGTCCCGCCGGAAATCAAACAGACAACGCAAATGATATCTTCTTTATTCCCTTATTTTCTCCAAAATTTAATTTGGATACCAACGCAAATTTTTTTGCGCTTTTTCGGGCATTTTGAGATTTACGGCAAAAATAATTTATGCGGCATAAAAGGAGCTGTCATCTTCGCAAGCAATCACACAAGCGAGCTCGACCCCATACTTTTGCCGGCGGCTATGCCTATGTTTTCCAGATTTCTACCGATGTTTTACGTGTCGCGAGAAAAAAATTTTTACGATTCAAGCCATCCGCTTAAGCGTCTTTTTTACGGCGGTTTGTTTTTTGAATTTTGGGGAGCTTACAGAACGCATGTGGGGCTGCATAATTACGAAATTTCCCTTCAACCGCACTTAAAAATTCTGGAGAGGGGACACTCCCTTTCAATCTTCCCGGAAGGCAAAAAAGGCTTTGATGGAATTCCGCGTGAAGGCAAAGGGGGAGCAGCTTTTCTTTCCCATAAAACCGGAGCGCCGGTTGTTCCCGTAGCTATATCCGGAGCGTTTAAAACATCCGTTCCCGATTTTTTTTCGTTTAAAAAACATTTTAGGATTACCTTTGGCAAACCGATTTACCCGAACGAGCTTTTTGCCGGCAAAAAAATAAAAGACCCGCACGACTACAAGATTATCGTGAACGAATCAATAATGCCCCGCATCGCGGAGATGATGGTCAAGTAGAATATCTTATAAAAACAACCCCTAGAATCTGGAGGTTTTTGGTAAATTAGATTGTTTTAGAAACTCTTGACTTGTACTATAATATAGTACTATCATATAGTATATGACTACAATAACCATACCAATAGATAAAGATTTGGAGCGTTTTATAGAAGAGGAATTAGCTCACGGCGGAGAAAGTAAAGCCCACCTTGTTCGTTACGCCCTTGAACGTCTCCGTGAAGAGAGAGCCCTCCTCAGAATACAGGAAGCAGAAAACGATATAAAAGAAGGACGTGTCTATAAAGGGGACCTTAAAAAACTGTTAAAAAAATTCAGATAGTATGGAAATACTATTTACGGCAAGATTCTTGCGTTCACTTAAGAAACTGCCTCCGGACATTCAGGATGATTGTCATCGGGCAATAGACATATTCAGAAAACAAAGCGGCGTGGAAAAGGTAAAACTCCACAAACTGCACGGAAAAATGAGCGGACTCCATTCTTTTTCCGCAAATTTTTTATTTCGCATCATCATAAAAAAAGACAAAAAGAAGGTTTATTTCATGGATGTAGGTTCTCATACCCTGTATAAATAGCCCCCTAAAATTCGGGAGGTTTTTGGGGTATAATTTGGGAAATTTTTCGTGCTTGACAAAGTCGCTATTATAGTAATATTATCTGTCTGGAAGTCTAGCTTGTTGCGAATCCGCAATAAGCAACTGTCGTTTGAAAACTGGAGAAGATAAAATGACTACCAATACCGATGCAGTACAAAGACTATATGTTGCTTACTTCAATCGTCCGGCTGATCCCACAGGCTTAACGCACTGGGAAGCTCAATTGGGCAGCGCGCCCGCAACCCAAGCACAACTCACCGCGCTCGCAGGCTCCGGTTTCAGCGGTTCGGCAGAATATGCCGCGTTGTATGCCGGTCAGTCTAATGCGCAAATCGTCAACAATCTCTACAACAACCTGTTCGGGCGTCTTGCTGAACCGGCCGGTCTCACGCACTGGGTTGATAGATTGCAAGCGGGCACCGAAACTTTCGCCAGCATCGCTCTGCAACTGACGTTCAGCGCTCAAGGCACCGATGCCACCGCTATCGCCAACAAGCTCTCGGCAAGCAAGGCATTTACCACCGCGCTCGACACCACCGTAGAAATTTCGGGCTACTCCGGCATGGCTTCGGCCGCATCGGCTCGCGGCTGGCTAGCAACCGTAACTGACCCTCCCGTAACTCTGACCAATGCCTTAAACGGCTTGGGCGCAGCGGTTGCCGCGGCGACAGGAACAACGGGGTCACCGCTGACTGTTGTTGGGGATCTGGGGCCTGTAGTCACTTTTGGCACTCAAGAACGAGTAAACATTATTGAAGGATCTAGTGGTCCCGATAATATCACGGGCATCAACGGCATCAGGAACATCGTTAACGCTGGTCTCGGTAACGATACTATTGTGGGTGGGAATCTCGATGACCTGTTGAATGGTGATCTTGGTCGCGATATTGCAACCGGCGGTCTTGGGAATGACACATTTGCTTGTAACAGCAGGTTGGCAACAAGTGGGGTTAGTGTCGGCGTTCCGTTAACCGGTTTCAATGGAGTTGATAGAATCACCGACTTCAACGGCAATGGCGCATCCCTGGGTGACCGTATCCTATTCCGAAGCGCGGGCGCCTTTGACCAGAACTTGAATTTCGCCAATGTCAGCAGAGGCGCTGTTACTACGGTTACGGTGCAAAACAACGCGCCGGACTTTAACAGTCTGCTCGCTTCAATTGAAAATGCAGCCCGCGGCGTAGCGTCAACAAACAGTCTGGTGCAATTCTACGATGTAACCATCACCGCAGGCAGTGGAGCACATAACGGTGGAACCGCTGATCGAGTACTCATCTTCAATACCGGCGCCAATGAAATCAACGCTCTCGACACCTTTATTGGCCTACAACTCACCGGTGTTCCCGTGGTGCCAAATGATATCTTCTTCTTCTGATTCACTTAAGTCACTTAAGTAAGAGCAATTCTCATCCCTCGCACGGTTACTCGTGCGGGGTTTCTTTTTATACATTAAATTACCACCCCAAGGGCCGTCCTTGCTTGGGGGAGATAACGGCTCCTTGATAGCTCATATTAAAACATCAGTGTGCTAATGAAAAACACAATCTTTTTTCTCGAGAATACCTAAAAGCCATAGAAAACATTACTGGGTAGAACTATTGATCGCAGTGTGGAAACTATGCTGATTTTTAGGTATAATTTTAATAAGATGTTAAGCCAGGAAGCAATAGAAAAAATTCTGGGGATAGAAGAAACGATGCCACTCAGCGCAGAAGAAATGGCCGATTAGCTAAAGGTGCGCTTGACAAGTTTTTTATACTGAATCACTATATAAATAATCGTTAGGAATAGGCTTAGTGGGAGTACATTCGACAGGAGGTTCAAATGGGGCTTTTGAAAGACATTTTTGGGGATAGTGGTACCAAGGTTCAGCCATCGAAGAACGAGGCGGAACGGACAGCAAGGCAGGACTATATTTCGGACGCAAGGAAATCGGGCGGGCATGACCCAGTACCAACCTCATCACCGGATTGGGCAAAAGATATCGGGCCCAAAGATACCGGTCGAGGGAAATAATTTGCAGCCTATGGGCCGACAAAATACATGTTTTGCTGGCCCATCTTATTTTAAATAGAAAACATGGAATCACCAAAAGAACGATTTGAACACGAAATTAAGCTGGTTGAAAACGCAATTGAGTCTGAAACTGGCGAACATGAAATAGTAAAATATCTCTCCCCTCTAGTTAATTCGGTCGCAGGAGATTTTATTAATGAATGCGTTGTAAAAAAGAAGGTATCGTTAAAAGAAGGGGACCGGGAAGAATTTATTAAATCCGGGTGGACCTATCTTCATTTGGCAATAAGGAAATATAAAGAACATTTAGACTCCATATCTATAACGGATGCGGACATATCATTTAATTTTTCTTCCTATTTTACTTGGTTCATTAGACAGGGTGTAAGTGAAAAAATCCAGGAATATTTTAAATCATCAAATGGCACAGCGATGTCCACCGACTATAGAAAATAATGATGTTTTGGGGTATAATTTGGAGTGAAAATGCAACATATTGTAGTAGATCACGACCCCAATATTGGCTACGAAACAAATAAGCTATCAAAAAAGCTTTTTAATCTGTTTTTCATTCCCGTATTAAATTCCCTGCCTTCAAATCTGAGGGAGTTTGTAAAAAGAACAAATAAACCAGCCAGAGATATCATAGAAAATGCGACTACCCATGCCGCGATAGAAGTCCTTTATCAACAAGGACAACTGCATCGAGTAAGAAACCCTCTGCAAAGATTTTTCCATTACATTTGGTTCACTACCAATAATCCTAAGGCTATCAGAAACAGACTTAGGTTGGTGGAAAGAGAATTGGTACAGGCAATTCATGCGATGAGTACTAGCGACGATGAAATAAGCATATTGAGTATTGCGTCTGGTTCAGCTCGTGCGGTCGTTGAATCCATTAATAAACCAGAGTTTTGGAATAAAAAGATAAAAGTATCTTTTTTAGACAAAAGTCCGCAAGCGCTTGAATACAGTAAAAAATTGACCATTTCGTGTAATTTCCCCAAAAATTATTCATTTAGATGGATAGAAGCTTTGGCTAAAACATTTCAAACTTTCTATGAGGGGGTCGGCTTGCCAAATATTATAGAGACAGTCGGCTTAATGGATTACTTTGACGATGAAAATGTTGAAAAATTCTTTTTTCACGTTTATACACACCTACGTCCTGGTGGGATTTTCATTACAGCAAATATTGCCGATAATTCGGAAAGGAAATTTGTAACTAATCTGGTAGGATGGGAAATGGTTTACAGACAACCGGAAGAATTTTACGAAATTGCCGTAAGGGCTGGTTTTAGAAAAGAAAATATAAAAATCTTACTTGAGCCATTGAAAATTCACTTTGTAATGATAGCCAAAAAATAAGATGCAGTACCAAGAAACCATTCTCTTTATTACGGCGACTTTAAATGTATTTTTTAGTTATTTTGTTCTTCGCGGTGAAAAAAAGGTAACCAATTATTTATTTTCTCTAATTTCTTTGGCGGTAGCCTTGTGGTCCTTTAATTTGGGGTTTTTCATTCTTACCGACAGTCTAAATGCCGCGCTTATTTTTGCGAATATTTACTATGTCGCCGCTGCCGCAATTCCGATGCTTTTTTTCTATTTCTCTCTCTTTTTCCCGGAAAATAAAGAGCGCTTTAAAAAGAAACACTTTTTTTTTCTCACACCCTTTATTATTCTTGTTAGCTTCATTTTGATTGACAAGAACATCATTTTACAAGAAGTCTACGTTGCTTCGTGGGGAAAAGACGTTATTTTAAATCAAACCAGCTATGTCGCTTACATTTTTTACTTTTTATTTTTTGTTACCGTCTCATACTACTATCTAATAAAACTTTACGATTTTAATTTAAGAAAAGATGAACGAATACAGTTAAAATTTCTCATTGTCGGAACAATGCTTTCGTATTTCTTTGGAATGGTTTTTAACTTATTTTTCCCGTATTTTGGCAATTATCGATATATATGGTTTGGCCCGTTTTTCACGCTTATCATGGTTTTTTCTCTTGGTTATGCCATCTTTAAGCACCATCTTTTCAATGTTAAAACAATAGCAACAGAATTATTGGCATTTTCTCTTTGGGTATTTATTTTGATAAGGACACTCGTCGCTACCAGTTTTACTGATAAAATTTTAAACGGTGGCCTCTTGCTGGTTACTGTGATCATCGGCGTATTGCTTATAAAAAGCGTTTATAAGGAAGTTAGGCAACGCGAAAAAATACAAAAACTGGCGGAGGATTTGGAGAAGGCAAACGCGCGGTTAAAAGAGCTTGACCAACAAAAGTCGGAATTTGTTTCCATCGCCTCTCACCAATTGAGAAGCCCCTTAACCGCCATCAGAGGATACACCTCAATGCTTCTTGAAGGGTCTTTTGGCGATATTACGCCAAAAGCGCGCGAAGCCATAGAAAAAGTGACCGAATCAAGCCGGCATTTGGTAAACCTGGTGGAAGATTTACTTAATATTTCACGCATAGAACAGGGAAGAATGGTTTACGATTTTGTCACGGTTGATTTGGGTAAAATGACGGAAGACATAATAGGGGCGCTTATGCCGAACGCGCAAAAGAATAATTTGGATATTTCTTTTACCACGGACGGGAAAGGGCCATACAACACCGTGGCCGATTACGAAAAAATACGCCAAGTCGTTCTTAATCTTGTGGACAATGCCATCAAGTACACGCCCAAGGGGTTCGTTAAGGTCAAGATAGAAAGAAATAAAACTAAAAATAAGATACTCCTTTCGGTTACGGATAGCGGGGTTGGAGTAACACCCGAACTCAAGGACCGGTTGTTTGAAAAATTCAGCCGCGGTGATGAAAAAACCAAACTCCACGTCAATGGTACGGGGCTTGGACTCTATGTGGCCAAAGAAATGTTAAAAGCTCATAGTGGAAACATCTGGGTAGAGTCTTTGGGGGAAGGGAGGGGAGCAACTTTCTTTATAGAATTCACGCCCGAAGAAGAAACCAGACAAAAAAAGGAGATTTCGGATTTCGCCAAAACGCTCTAACATGGGAATTACCACAACATTGTTTTACATAACGGGAGCCACTCTGCTAACTATCGTTTCGGTTTTTATGTTCGGGTCATATTTAAGGTCTCAAAAAAGAGCCACCTTTTATTTGGCCTTGTGTTTCTTGTTTTTGGGAATTCACGCTTACGCCTTTGCCTTGCCGATAATCATAGACAAGAACAATATGAATCTTCTGGGCTACGGCTACATAGTCGGAGTTTCTTTTATTTTCTTAACAATGTTTGCCGCTCTCGGAGTGTTGCGTTTTGTCGCTTCTGAACTTTTCATTAAGCCGGTTATTGACTTAACAAAAACATTTATATGGCTTGTATGGCTAACGACGTTGGCTCTTCTCGTTTTTGACTTTAGAACACCGATACTGGAACCGGGCGGCGTAATTTTGTGGAATGCTAATCCGATAGCCGGGTGGCTTATCGGTCTTTCCGGTTTATTTTTCGGAACAATGTGGAGTGTTGTTTTTTATAACGCCAGGAAACTTGTTCAAAACTTCTATTCTAGATTTAAGCTTATGGTAATAGGCGCGGACGGTCTTTTAATGGGAACAATCGCTCTCTTAGTCCACACTTCACAGACTCCGCTTCAAACAATTTTAGGACACATACTTTTTGTCATCGCCGGAATAGTAACAATCTCCATATACATAATACCGGGAGATTCTTTTGAGGGGGAGCAACAAATAACACATAACGTATAACAAACAAAAAAACAAACAATGAAGAGCATTGCTTTATTCTCTAATTCGTGCGAATTAGAGAATGGCATAAAGCAAGTAATCGGGAATGTCAAATTTACCCCACGGCACTTGACACAGAAATGCGAGTAGTTTAAGCTTGTAATTAGGTTTCTTCAACATTAGTCAAAATCTATATTGTGGTCCCTTAAGAGCGATTTTTAAGGGGTTGGGCCACGATAGTTCGAAAGAACAGGATGATTTCTGCGCAAGTGGAAGTCCGGATTCCCCCGTAACCATGGGATAACCGATGTCGGCGTAACGCCAGAGTCGGTAAGGAGAAGCGTAATTGCTTCTTAAATTAGGGTGGCACCACGGAAGTTTTAAAACTCCTCGTCCCTTTGTATGTTTTTTAAAACATGCACAGAGATGAGGAGTTTTTACTTGTAAGCCTCTGTTGTTCTTCCAAAATCAACCAACCGGGAGTAGAAATGCTTAAATCTAATGGGTATTCAATAAACAGCTTTCCCTCAAAAACCCTAACCGAAGAAAGATACGCTGCTGTCATAGAGCATATCAAGGAAATGTACCTCTGGTTTGCCCCAGATTCAACAGAGGAAGGTATGAGAAAAAGAATATACCAGCATCCGGAAGCGTACATTGACCTTCTTATGCACGATGAAAGCGGGGAGTGTCGTGGCTTTAGTATATACTACGCCGAGCAATTCGAAGGTTTCCAAGTGATGTTTCGCGGAGGAACGATTGTAAAAGACCGTTCGCACGGTCTTTACAAGGCCCTTTTGCACCACAGTATAGACCAATCAAAATTGGACTTTGTTGTGGCAATGACGCAAAATCCGCGGGTATACGAGACCTTGCGCTCATTCTCCCCAACGGGAATAGCGTATCCATCCACAAATGGGGTTTTTTCAGAAACCATAAAGAGAATAACGCATAAATTCTGCAAAGTTCCGGACATTAATCCGGAAACCATGATTGTTTCGGGTATCTACAAAACAATCCGCAAAGAAAACGATTTCAGGGGAGCACGAGACCCCGAAGTCATGGAATTTTTTGCGAAAAATCTGGCAGAAAACGACGGCTTTTTTGTCGTAGTGCCGCTTAGTTGACGCGTTTCGTGTTTTTCAAATAAAGGGTATGCTGTACGGTATGCCCTTTTTACTTACCTAAATGACAAACAAATATTCAAATAAAAATATCGAAAAAATAAAGAATTCTCCTTACCCAAGAGTCCTTCTTAATGTATGTACTCATGGCACCGAAAGAGTAGGTTTAAAAGTTGCAAAACATTTTAAAAATTTTAAACCACTTCGTGGCGTTTTTATAATTAACATCGCGAATGAAAAAGCGGTGGCCAGAAAGAAACGCTTTATTAATCAAGACCTAAATAGAGTCTTCCCGGGTAAGAAAAATGGCGGCCACGAAGAACGGCTGGCTTATCGGCTAGCGCCTTTTATCCGCGCGTTTGACATTGTTGTTGATGTACATTCTACCGAAACTGGAATGGCCTCTTCGTTGATTATTACTACCTTTAAATCCTCAATGAAACCACTAATTCAAACCATTAATCCTAAGCGTATAATATACATGAAAGCCACTAAATCAAACGCACTTATATCAGAAGCTAGGGTCGGAATTGGATTTGAGTATGGGAAAGATAAAAGTTTAAAAACATATAAAGATACTGTTCTGGGAACCAAGCGAATACTTGCGTACCACAAGATGATTCCTTCCATGGGGAAAATGTCTACAAGGCGCGTCGAATTTTATGAGGTTACCAATAGTATACCGAAACCGGAAGGGTTTATAGTAAAAAAGGGTGTTAAAAATTTTTCGATGATAAAAAAAGGCGCTGTAATCGGGTATAACCCAAATACTAAAGAAAAAATAACAGCAAAAGAATCTTTTTACCCATTTCTTTTTGGAAAAAATCGTTATAAAACAATCTTTGGATTTTCGGCCCAAAAAACCAAAAATCTGGATTTATGATTTAAAAATAAGTAAAAAGCCCGTTCGGCGGGAGGTGTAACTCCAGCCGAACGGGCTTGTTTTTAATACACAACGATTCCCATCTTGTCGCGGACGACAGCGAGTGTTTCCGCGAAAATGGCGCGCGCACGCTTACCACCTTCGTGAAGCACTTCGCGGGCGTAGTTGTCTTTCTCCGCGAGTTCGCGCCGGCGCTCTTGAAACGGTTCCAGTATCAAAGCGATGCTATCAACCAGACGATTCTTGCAGGCAACACAGCCAATTTGGGCGCTTCTGCACAAATTGGCAATTTCCCGCGAATCCGACTCACCGCGAGTAATCATCTCGTGAAGCGGATAAACCGAACGGCAGCCGTTGTACGGGTCGCCGGGGTCGCTTGCGCGAAGGCGTTGCGGGTCCGTAATACCGCGCTCCATGTACCGTTTCCGAATCGAGACAATGGGCGAGTTTATATCAATGGCGTTATTTGACTCGGATTTACCCATTTTGGCGCCGTCAAGTCCGGGCACCTTGGACATCTCGATCATCATTTCCGGCTTAACGAAGGTCTCGCCAAACCGACCGTTGAAGTGATCAACGATATTTCTGGCAATCTCAACATTTGGCCTTTGGTCTTCTCCGACAGGCACGAGTGTTGCTTTGCATCCCAGGATGTCCGCGGCCATCAATACCGGGTAATTAGCAAGTCCGAGGCTTACATTATCCGGGTTTTTCCGAACCATATCTTTGAAGGTCGTGGTGCGCTCTATTTCTCCGAGAGATATCACATTTGAAAGCAGGAGCGATAATTCCGAAATTTCCGGAATGCTTGATTGCGCGTAAATGACAGATCGATTTGGGTCAAGCCCCGCGGCCAGGTAATCCTTCGTGATTTCAAGAACATTCCCGCGCAGTTCCTCGGGTTTTTCCAACGTGGTCAGGCTATGGAGATCGGCGATGAAATACAGGCACCGATTGTCCGGCTGCTGATAGGCGACAAAGTGCCTGACGGCGCCCATAAAGTTCCCGAAATGCAGTCGTCCGGTCGCCCGGATTCCCGACAGAATAGTTGCTTGTGGCTGTAACATGAAAAGTTCCTCGTAAGTTTTATGAAAAGGACGATAAACCGCTCGGTTAACAATACATTCAATACGGTAACACTGTCAACTTTACAAAAATACGCCGATATTGTAGTGTAATTTGCAGTGATAACTGCGTTATTTACAACTTCGCGAAGGAGCAGAAAATGGAAAAATTATTGAACCTCAATGAACTGGGTTTGAGGATTAGGGAAGTGGACGAAATGATCATGACCATGATTGTCAGCCGCATGGACCTTGTCGCGCAGGTAGGCGATTTCAAGCGGCCAAAAAGACTTGACGTCGTTCGTCGCGGTATTGAAGATTCTCGAATCGAAGAAATGAAGGCTATCGGCCGTCCTCACGGGATTTGCGACCACTTGGTAGGGCAAATTTTTTACGCGCTCATCAACGAATCCTGCAAGGTTCAACTTGAAGAGCAAGAACGGATCGCCAGAGAGAAAAGTGACCAAAAGCCGGCTGATGATCCGTACCCGAGGTTGAAGCGAAATCTGCTTAGGCTTACGGAAGCTATAAGCGCGTCATATGACGAAAAATACTCTTCCGGTTTTTTTGCCACGAGAGAGTACCTGGACTTTGAGGGGGAACTGCTTGGTGCGAGTATCAAAGCACTCGAAGTATCCGGTACATTGCTGGATCTTGGGTGCGCAACCGGAAGAGTTTCTCTTGGCCTGGCGCCTAGGTTTGACCGGACCGTTGGCTACGACATCAGCCAACACATGGTGTACGAAGCCAATCAGAAAGCCGAAATCCTCAACCTCGAGAATAAGGCAACTTTCCTTCAGCGTGATTTGGAGGACGGGATTCCGGAAGACAACGAATCTGCGTCATTCGTCGTCATGAACTTGGGAACGGCGAGCGACATGCGCGACATCGAAAGGGTGCTGTCGGAAACAATGCGCGTGCTAAAACCCGGCGGCCGCTTCCTATTCTCTTTTTACAACGCGAATGCGCTCCTGTATCGATGGGGGTATTTGCCTTGGCGAACCGACATGGCTGCCTCCATCAACATCAATCGCCATTGCTTGGAAGTACGTTTGGCTGGCGAAATGTTTTCGATTTACGCCCGTCCATACTCCGTAACGGAAGTAGAGGAACTTTTCCAAAAACACGGAGTTCGGGTTGACACGGTTACATTTCCTACGGTCGGGGCAATCATGCCGAGCGCGGTATTCAAAAATCAGCCCGAAACCAAAGACAGCATTACCGAAATTGACCGGTCTTTGGCTAATCTGGGAATGGGCGCGTATATCGTGGCAACAGGCCAGAAAGAATAAACAGTCAAAAGGGGGTCCTAACGGACTCCTTTTTTTATTTCGCCTAGCGAGGAGCGCGTGGAAGTGTAATCACTTACACGGCGTCCGAGTGACGGCGAATCATTGTACCCAGTTATATTTCGCCTAGCGAGGAGCGCGTGGAAGTGTAATCACTTACACGGCGTCCGAGTGACGGCGAAT
>JBBTSJ010000012.1:0-16035 GCA_038064715.1 Patescibacteria group bacterium
AAGAAATATCAAACACCTTGTCCAGGTTTAAAACCGGAGAGAACCAGTTGTCGGAAAGCAAGCTTGGATAAGAAATGACAAAAAATGTACGCGCCACTTTGTCTCCCAGATTTATGGCGCGAGGCTCTATTTTTAGAGCCGACGGGGCGATAATATCCTTGAGCTCCAAAGTAGCCGCCTCGTATATTTCCTGTGGCAGGATAGGAACCGCCTCGTCTTGTTTTTTACCTCTGAAAAAGTCTAAGATGGACATATGGTTGGTTGGAAGTTTAAGGCGAAAAATTAAAAAGTAAAAGCGAAAAATTATCCGCGTTTCCGCAAGGTTACAACACTTGAGCCCAATATGTTAGCCAATTCTCTCGTTTCCCCAATTAATATATCTGCTTTTGTTCCGTCGGCCTTCCTGGAATCTCTCAACAAGCCTAACCAGAAACTAGACTCATTGGCGGACTTGAGAGAATGCAGAAAAAAATTAGTAAAATCTTTTCTACTACTGCCGGCTTGAGCTTCCACAATATTTGCCCCAATGCTTGTACCACTTCTCATCAATTGCCGACTCAATATTTGTACCCCCAAGTCTTTTTTGTTGAGGCCGTCAACAAACTTAATTAAATTAAGCGCATAAACATACGCCCTTTTTTTCAGATCGTTTTTGTTTTTTTGGTTAGTATCAGACATCATCTTTTTTAGTTTTTCACTTTTAGCTTTTATTTTATAGCTTTATCGGTTTTTCCGATTCTCCCGGATTGAACAGCTTGTAGAAAAGTTCAATGACTTCTTCCGTTCCCAGCTGAACGACCCTGATGCCCAAACGGCTCATCCCTTGAGCCACCACGCTTGCCCGCTGATCAAGCTGGGTTTTGCTTTCCTCAAAGACCTCCGCGGCGTCACGCTTTTCACCCGCGGCGTCTTTTCCGCGCAAGTTTGCCGGGAATTTCATCCCCCCCTTCCCCCCAAGAGACGGTGCCGCGTAGGGGACCACGATAAAAAAGTTTTTTGTCATTATATTGGTCGTTTCGGTAAGATTTTTTATGAAGTCCATGTATTCTTTTGTTTGTATTTTCAGGAGATCGTTCATCTGTTCGTGGAGCCGGTTTTCGAGGAGAGCCACATATGGCCTGATGTCAAACTGCCTTGATTGGATAAAAATTTGGATAGAGAAATCAAGAGAATTCAGAAAATTCTGGAACTGCATTATAAGAGCGACTTGCTCGTCTTCCGCCTTGAGAGCAATGTTTAAGGAAGAGACCATAAGGATAAGACGAAGTCCTCCGTCTTTCAAAATAACGATACCATCCCGAATTTCTTTTATCGGGACGAAATCTTGAGTAGCTTTTGATTTGATGGGCATAAGGGCTAGGGTAAAGGGTTTAGGGTTTAAAAATTAACGCTTTTGACTAAGTTTTTTAATCATAGTCATCAGCATTTTTTGTATTTCTTCAAGTAATAATAACACCTTTTCAAGATTAACCCCTGGGTATAATTGTTTTACGATAATAGTTTGAGTTTCTAATTCAGCCGCCGATGCGTCGGCGATACTTAAAAATTGTATATACTCTCCAAGTCCTTTTCTTTTATACCCCTCTGCTATATTTGATGGTATAGAGACAGAGGAACGTCTCATTTGGCTTACCAAATTGTAGACTTCAGTCTTTGGGAGGGTGCCCGTTGATATATAAACCTCCCTTACTAACTCTATTGATTTTTGCCACACAATCAATCCCTTGTACGACTCTAAGGGTTTGGATTTTATGTGATGAATGGAGTTTGTGGTCATTGCCATGTGATTTATTGCCTTGTTGCACCCCGACCTCTAGGCGTTACCACTTTTGTTTTTCTAAGATGTAGTTTATGGAGCTTATGTTTTGGGTTCCATACCCATACCCTAACCGCTAAACCCTATCCCCTTTTTGTTGTGTCTATCACATCAAGACTCCAGGACAGGTCTTTGAGCCTACTGTCGGACAGTCTCGGGACATAACTTGTCGTCGTGTCGACCTCATCTTTCACCCCCGCGGCTTTCTTTGTTTCCTTTTTCCAGATATAAAGTTTGTCTTTGAGCGCGTAATTGAAAGCGGCCTCCACGGTATCTATGAACGGCTTGTCGTTTACTCTGTAAAACGCCAAAGAGAGAGATAGTCCCGCCAGCGGCAGTATCAGAAGAATCGCCAGAAAAAACGACGAGACAAAATTAAAGATCAGGAATGAAATCCCCGCCCCTCCGGCCACGTAAATAAACTGCTTGAAAGTAAGCGGACCGAAAATCTTGTCCTCTATTTCTATGAATTGGGGAACAGAGAAGCGCATAAATCAATTATAAACAAATAACTGATAACTGATAACTTATAAAGAGGAAACTGCTTTCTTTGTATTTTTTATAATTCCGCCGAGCTGACGGCAAATCTCTCCCGCGAGAGTTTCTACTTCATCATATCCCTTTTTGTCTACAAGCATATTTCTGTAAAGAGTATCAGCACAAGAGACCGTTTCGTAAGTCGAACCTAATGCTATATCAATAAATCGGCAAAACTCTTTGTTTGAATGTTTTCCACTCCCCTCCGCGATATTTAGAGAAACAGAGAGACAGGATCTAATGATTTGGCTTCCGATCTCAAACCGGTACTCTTTCGGTAGTTTTTTAACAATATCAAAAATTAACGAAAACAGTTTTTGGGAATCCTCGTAAACTTTCCACTTATTAAACCTGAATTGTTGCATTACTGATTATTTGTTATTAGTTATAAGTTATTTGTTACCCAACCGACTCCCCCTTATTTGTTATTAGTTATAAGTTATTTGTTACCCAACCGGTTCCCTATACGGGTCGACTTTTTTAGGCTCTACGGCCGGTGGTTGTTTGGTGGGCGTATTTTCTTCTTCCGTCGCTTCTTTTCTCGGCTCTGGCCTTTTGGACGGACCTCCCATTTTCTCCCCGCCACTCATTGTCTCTTGTTTATTGTCAATTGTCATTTGTTCATTGTTAGTCGCTTGCCCGCCTTGGTTTTGCTCTACAGAATTTTGACGATCTCCTTGTTTATTGTCGGTTGTCAATTGTTTATTATTCATCGCAAACCCCGCCGGAATTGTTGCGCCCCCGTTTTGCTTGATATCATTCGGATTTTCCACCGCTTTTATCAAATCCTCTTTCTTGGGAGTGTTTCCTTGGCCTGATTCGTTGTTATCGGTTATCGGTCGTAAGTCGTCAGTCGTAGGTCGCAGGTCTTTCTCAACTTCAATCCCGCTTTCGGCCAGTATTTTTTCGTCTTCTTTGCTTAGACGCATTCTATTTTCGGCGTCAAAGTTGGTTTCTCTCGCCGTGGAATAATCTCTTTCTTCCGCCATGTTGTGAATTTTCTTGAGCGACTGGCGAATGGGCAGAAATATCTGATTATTGATATCGGCCACGATTTCCCGCGCCAAGTCCTCCGGTATTTCCAGCCGTTTTTTCAGATTGTTCAGATAATCCCGCGGGTGCGTAAGCCCGAGCATTACGAGCCCTGTCTCGTCCGACAACTCGTCGGCCTTGTCTATGTGAAGACGGTATTTTTCGGCAAGCCCGGTGATTTTTGCCGACACTTCCACGGAGGTTATTGCTTTGCGGACATCTTCGGGGAGCGTTTTGTACTTTTCTTCTACTTCCGCGTCAATAACATCGATGAATTCCGGAGTTTCTTCGGTATTGATTGCCATACTCGGGGTCTCGACAAGCTCGCGCGCCAGTCTTAGTATCTGCCCGTTAATGTCCGAAGCCAAAGATCGGGATGTCTCGTAGGAAACCCCGACATTTTTTTGTATTGACTCGGCGACATCCTCCGCTCTTTTGTAGCCAATAATAACGTATTGCGTTTCGTCCGTTAGATTTTCTATTTGTTGGGCATTGAGTGAATATTTTGCGCCGATGTCGGCAATTTTTTTATCCGTAGCCGGGTCATAGATAAAATCCTGGACTCCGGCCGGGAGCTTATCAAACAATTCGCTGATCTTTCCTTTTACGTATGTCATTATGGCTTCTTTTCGTCAGGTTTTTTACCTAAAGCCTCGGCGAGCCTATCTCGTTCTCTTATATCGTTCTCAAATTCATTAAGCTTGCCTTTGTAGAGTCTTACCAGTTTCTCGGCTTTTTCAATTTCACCCGAGGCCGGGGGGGTAGCTGAAGTAAGTTTGAGCTCAAGGTCATCGTCAGCACTTTTTACCTTGGACTGGTAGTGGGCGATAACATCTGCGTCCATGGAATTTTTGGTCATACCAGAGATTCCAGCTGCTCCCAACGCAACCTTCACAGCTTCAATTCTGTCGCTGCGACTCGTAAGGTTCTTTTCCTGGTCTTGTTTTTTCTTTAGATCTTTCGCTACACTCCCCGCAGCCTTGACGCTTCCCATAACTGCTGTATTTGAGAAACGACCCCTCTGGACCTTATCAAGAACTGTTCCTGTGTTTATTCTCTGCGCGAACCTCTTCAATCTTTCTTCTTCCGATCCCGCCCTCTTTATATTTTCCGCTTTCCTTCTGGTATTTTCAGCGTCAATTTTCGTGTCGCCCAAAGGATTGGCTATCATATCAAGCTTCTCGGTTTTAATGGCTTCCGCTTCTTCTTTTCTTGAGACCTCCTTCCCTTTAACCGCCTTTTCGTACGCCGCCTTTCTGCCGCCTTCGCCGCCCGCTTTTCCAAAGCCTACTCCGACCCCGGTGGCGCCGGTAACCGCTCCGGCAATTCCGCCGAGCCTCGTATCACCAAGAGCCCGCGCGTCAAAACTCGTTTTCTGTCCGAATTTAGCTGCCCCGAGAAGAGCTCTTCCTCCCACTCCTCCCAACCCGCCGGCCTCTGACCAGTTCTTTAATGTCTCACTCCGGGCAGCCATATGAGAGAGTTTGCCGAGGCTGTTTCGTAGCGCAAATCCACCAACGCCCCCCGCCGCCATGCCGAGCGCCGCGCCGCCCATGGAAGTGATGGACGCGCCCATGCTTCCGCTCAACTCTTTGGTGACCTTAACGGCGGCGATAAGAAGCCCTATCAATATCAAAAAATTAAAAAGAGGGGCGGTGGTGTCGGCTGTCCCCAGGTTTCCCGGGTTGAGGGCATCAAGGAATGCGCCCGCCGGTCTGCCATCGGCGCCCATTTGCGCCGATGACATCGAGCCGGATATTTTGAGAATGACCCACAGCATCAAAAGAAAAACCGGAGCCACAAGCATCTGGTCCCACAGGTTGTCCCACCACATCTTGTGGTATTTTTGGAGTCTTTGGGGGAGAATGCTTGCGATGAAAGCGATGGGAGAGGTGGCCACAAGCAAAGTTAAGACGACGACCCGGGCTATGAACAGAAAGGCGGCGTTTAAGAACGCAAAGGCGGCGATGATAAGGAAAATACTGCCCAAAACGACGATTATAAGAAGGTTGGTTTTGGTTGAGGCTTGACCAAGCAAACTAGTGTCTCCGCTTACCGCGCTATCGGCGGTGTCAGCTTTGTTAAAAAAACCCTGCAAGCGCATGTTGCGCAGGAGACTTTCGTCAATGGAGTGGTCATTTTGGGTCATGCTGGAATAAAATTGGAGGGAGACAATATTGGAAGCGTCTATGATTACCCGGGTGGTAAACATGCTGAAGTTTATTAAAAGAGCGGCCAACAGTATGTGCGGCAGAGCTTTCTTGATGCCATCGCCCATACCAAGAATTGTCTGGATGGAAGTCCACAGCAAAAAGAAAATAAAGAGAATGTTGGCAAGGTCGCGGACGGTTGACCAAACCAAATCAACTCCGGAGGTGTTGTCCAGAAATTGTTTTATATTCATATTAAAATCTATGGAGAACTGAAGAAGCATGGCCGAGAGCATGACCACCCAGGCAAGGATGGTGAACAAAACCTTGCCAACGAGCCAGATACTGCAGAGGCCGAAATTTCCGAAGAAACCAACAAAACCGCAACTGAAAGGCGAGCCGGCACTACCCGTACCGCCACCACCGCCAGCTCCGACTGCGTCGGTGGTACCGAAATCGTAGTCGACAGTTTCTAAGGCGTCTCTATCGGCGGAATCTGTTGAGTCGCCCGTTACAATGTCGTGATTTTCCGCAAGCGCGACCTTTAATAAAAAATCGAAACCTATCGGAGGAAAGGTTCCAGAAATATTTTTAGTGATCCCTGTCGGCGCGAAAAGAAAAAAAGAAAATACGAACACCGCGGCTAGTATCGCGCCAAAAAAATAAGACCCCGATTTTTTGTGGACGAGTGTTTTCAACATACATATTATATCAAACTTCTGTTGATTGATTTGCATTTTGTCCACAATGAGCAAAAAAGTTCAGATATTTAGCATTTTTGGAAAGCTAATCGCCGCCGCTAGAGTCCGAGGAGTTTGTTATGTCACGGCGAGTTTCCCTAAGAGACGTTTCGCGCGCTCGGCAATCAGTCAAATATCCAGCGATGGCGGTTTTTTTGGAGTTGAGAGCGGAAACCTGACCGACCGTCGTAAGGATCTGCTGATCGTTCGTGACGCGGTTTGGGTTTTGGGTCAAAGCCGAAAGCTCGGCTGTGTACCCGTCAAAAACGGCTTGGTAATTTGACCGGTTGCTTATTTCCTCCGCTGCCGGGCGGGAGGACGTTGGTTCTACGGTCTGGTTGTTTTCGAGAAGGAGAGAATCAACGCTATTGTAACACGCGGTTAGCGTATTAAGGTCTCTTAATATGTTGCCTGCAATCCGCGCGCCTTGTTCCAAAACGGGTCTGTAGTTTTGAGTATTCCGGACGGCGGTATTTAAGGTAGAGGTTACTTGTCCGACCGCCCGATTGTTGTAGGAACTTATACTCGCGGCAAACCCGCCGGTTCTGCTCATTTGTGAGAGGCCGTTTCCCAGAAACTGGTTTATAAAACGGGTAAAGATCGGGGGTAATGACTCGCCGGCGGAATTTATAAGTTCCGTCTGGCGGATGGGGCTCTCTACCACTTGTTGCAGTTGGGCTGAAGCGGCGATAGCCGGTGTTATGGTTTCGTAGTCCACGCAATATGTTTCTCCTGTTTCTTCGTCGGTTTCTTCCGCAACGCATTCTTTGTTCCCCAACATTCCCTGCCCTGCCGCCACCTCATCCTTGGCGTTGTTCACCGCGCTCGTTTGGCGTTCGTCCAATGTGTCGTAGGTGATAATAGCGGAACCCAAAAAGCTGTCACCCGGATTAAATATGGTGGATTGCAGACATTGCATATACTGTTGTCCCGGGCAACCGCTTGGATCGCCCGCGCGGAACCTGGCCGCATTTTCCGCTCCCACCCGCTGTTCCAATTTTGGGGCGATTTTTCTGGTGAAGTTGTCTCGGCCTCTATTCTGGCTTGTCCTTATGACACTCGGCATTATTTGGCTGGCAAAAGGAGAACCGCTGCGGCTCACCTCTCCAAGCAAAATCTTTGTTTGTTCGTTGGCAATATTTTGGTAATATCTTGTGGCGTTAGTTACAAAAAGAGGCGTGCCGCCAGTACCGCCGGTATTTAAATAGTTAGTGGCTCTGGCGATGGCTGTTGGCAGGGTGATGTTGTGCGCCATGGCATAAGCAATGGCATCGTCGCAGGTTTCTTTTTTCTTGATGGCGGCGGTGGCTTCCTGCGTTTTTTTGTCGGCGGTTGGTACCGGCCCGCCTCCTCCCATAATGGCGCTTATCGGTCCGGCGATACTGCTGATACCGCCGAAACTGCTCATTATTCCGGAAATTCCTTCGCCTAACCCGGTTAAACTGCCTAAGCCCTCGAGAGCGCTCCCCAGGCCTTCCCCCGCAAATGTATTCAATATACTGCCGGCGTCAGCGAAAATTTGACTGCCCAAAGAAACGCCAATGTTTTGCAAAACAGAACCAGCCCCGCCTACGATTGTTGAGGTTAAACTGGATGTCAAATTGCCGAAATCAAGTCCGACAGAGTTGCCAAGAGAGCTAAGCATGCTAGGGATACCACCGCTTGCGCCGGTGCAGCTTTTTATGGCCGATTGAATGCCTGTGCCAACATCACCTTGAGTGTTACCGGTATCGTCAGTCAAAATAACAGTATCTTCATCGTCCACCGCGGTCAGAGCAGTGTCATCAGCCCCATCATCAACGGTAGTTAAAGTGAGAGTCTCGTCCACGACCTCATTGGCGTTTGGTTGCACACAATCTCCCGAAGGGACCACTCCAAAAGAAGCGCTACAGCCCGGATTTATGGTTGCTCCGGCGCGATTAGTGGCGGGCGTTCCCAAAGAAAGGAGAAGCAGAAACGAGGTTAAAAATATTAAGTCAAAAAGGTTTTTCATAGATTAAAATCAATCACTTTATCAATTTACTTGAGTTGACACTGCTCTTATTATTGTATCACTAATCTCAAAATATCGTCCAAGGATAGAGAGAGAAAGAATGAGCATATTTGAAGAATTACGATAGCGGGCGACTTCAACAAGTCCGACAATGGGGTCGCTGAATATTTTCCCGGCGTTTTCGAGAGATTCAATTATATTGCGGTACGAGTTCACGATAATTAAGTGGTTAGTGGCCAAATTTTTAGGCACGGCGATGGGAAGTGTTTCGTCAAGCAAACGGCGGTAATTGGTTATGATTTTGTCCAGACCCTTGAGACTCCCCGAATCTTTTTTGTCCACGGCTTTGGCAAGAGCGGTTATTTCTTTTCACAAACCCGCGTTGCTGTATTTCTTGGCGACACGCGCCATGTCTTTTTGGTATGAAATGACGGAACTTGTCCCAGCCGGCACTATTTTTAGATCGGATAGGGCGTAATATTGTTTTTCCTCGGCTTCTTTTTTCAGATTTTCCACAATTGACGACGAAAAATCACCCATGGTTTCGTCGGTCATGCTACCGTCTTGTTTTAAGGCCATAATGGAAGCAAAAAGTTGTTGTGTGAAGGCGTCAGTTTCGGCCATGACTCCGTTTTTTGTACTCTCGGCGATTTTTGGGAGAGTTGCTCTTTTTTTGTTTATTTCCGCAAGGTCGCCAAGTCCGCGTCCCAAAGTATCCGGGTTATATGGGTCAGTTCCCCACAGCTCTTCCTCCCAGTCTTTTACCCTGTCTTTATCGGAATCTTTGTTTACCAGTTCGTTCAGGGAGATTTCCCTTGTTGTTTGAACGGTTTCACTTCCCGCTGTTTTTTCCGACGCTTCTTTTTTTGGGCGCGAGGTCACGAAGGAAAAAGAGATAATAATTATGGCGATAACAACCGCCCATAAAATCTTATTCCCGATAATCTTGCTTAATTCCATTTATCCGTATTATAGCAAGAAACGGCACCGCAAACAGGGGAACAGACACGAGTATGGATTTTTGCCGCAAAAAAGTATAATGTGATTAAGAATGAAAAAACTCCTCATACTATTTCTAATTTTGATAATTTTTCTGCCGCCTTTTGGTTTCGGCCAGGCGGCAACGTATCAGAAACAATTAATACAATTAAGCAGTACCTCGCGCGGTTCCAACCTTAACATTTCAATCACCGGGTCTAACGGGTCTAATTTGGGAACGATTGCGGGTAGCGCTCTGGGTAGCTTGATAGGAAATCAAATTGGCGGAGGTTTTGGTCGGACAGTCTCGATTTTTGTCGGTACCTTTGGTGGTGGATTTTTGGGGAATATAATTGGCGGCTCTTCCGGTGGTAGTGGCGGCGGCGGGCTTACTTTTGGCGGGATGATTGGCGCGGCTATCCCCTGCACCTGTTCGCCCGGCATCGGGCTGATTATTGGTCCGCCAAAAGGCGGCATATTCCTTCTTTCTCCGTCTTCAAAACTTCACGCCAATATGAGACCTATTCCCGGCTCATGGGTTCTCGGCGACTATGTTCCGGGTGGTATTTGTCTTCAGGCTGGCACCCCGTGTTTCCCCTTCCCCATTGTTCAGGGGACGATAGGCAAAATCGGGACATCGTAGGGCAACACATAACACATAACACACAACACACAACACATAATATGTAATATGTGAAAGTCAAACATATTATATCTCGGCGTAGGCAGAAATATAATATGTTAGCTAAAGGAAACGAAGGGAGGCTAAGAAGGATTAGTAATTTGTCTTGACTTGCTCAAGCCAAGCCAGTCGTTTAACTTCAAGTCCTCGGCGCGGGCGTTGGCTTCAATTCCGCAGGCGCGAAAAATTTCCGGAATTTTTTCTTTTTCAAGCGTTTCTGACAAATTTCCGGACAACTTTTTTCGTTTGTGGGCGAAGCCCTTTTTTAATGTTTCGAAAAATCTTTCTTTCTCGTTTTCGTTTTTGAACGGATTTTTTATATTTTCCACAAGAAGTATGGCGGAGTCTACCTTTGGTTTTGGATTAAAATAGCGCGCAGGGACCTTTTTTACATATCTTGGCTTCCCATATACGGAGATGCTCATAGAAAGAATGCTTCCCTTGCCGTCCTTCTCCACGACTCTCTCCGCCACTTCTTTTTGAACGAGAAGTACAGCGCGTGACGGCTTTGCGCTTCCCCCGATGAATTTTCTTAAAATTTCGCCGGTGATGTTGTAGGGGATGTTGGCCACCAACTTGTAAGAACCAGCGGTTAGCGTATAGCGTTTAGCGTTTAGTCTCAACACATCGCCCGAAATTAATTCCAGTTGGCCGGATTTGATTTCGTTGGCGAACTTTTTTTGGAGGAGCAAGACCATCCGCTCGTCTTTTTCAACGGCAAAGACTTGCGCGCCGGCGGAAAGCAGAGCTTCGGTCAAAATTCCTTTGCCCGGCCCGATTTCCAAAACACTTTCCCCCTTTTTAATTTCAGCGGTTCCTACAATATCCAAAACTACCCCTTTGGCGGTTAGAGAATTTTGCCCCAATGATTTTTTTGCTCGGAACATATTTTTTGTTTTGACTTTTTACCTTCCTTTTTTTGACCCATATTACATTCCTGCCTAGGCAGGAATGTAATATGGGTTTGAATTAATTATCTCAAACCGAACCTTCTCTTCAGTTCGCTGTCCCCCTCTATCTTTTTGGCTATTATATATTTTATGTTTTTGCGAACCATAAAATGTTCTCCAATAAAATCTATTTCGTTTATGGCCTCATATGGAGATACAAAAATAGATTTTTGTATCGGAAGAAAACCAAGGTCTTTAAGCTTCATATTTATGGCATCGCGCGCTTTTTTCTTTGTGTTGGGTATGTCAAAAGTAACAACCCGCCAATGACCATCCCACTTTTGGGGTTTTTTGAGTTTAATGTCATCTATATTGTATGTTAATACTCTGTTCCTTCCACCCCTCGTTATTTGAATTATTTCTTTGTCTTTTTCGTATGATATTTTTACCAGTCTTTTTTTACGGAGAGAGCGGATGGCGGTGTTTACGCGCTGTCTTTCGTTGGAGTTTTGAGCGCCGAACAACTTCATTATTTGCGAAACGCTAGGACTGCCTCCCAAGGCCACAAGTATTAAACCGCCAACCACCAATCCCTTCAGGATTGTTTTACCGAGCCCTCCTTTGGTATGTTTCTTCATTAAACATATTGTATTCTGGCGTAAGCAGAAATACAATATCTTGGCTAAAAAAAATTAAACGGAAGCGGAGAACTAGCTTAACTGTTTTAATCAAGACGAACAACTCTGTGTATCGGATTGTCGCGCTGTTCAAATTTAATCAGGTCGTTTTCGACGTCGCCCAAGAATTCCGAAGGCGCGTTTATTTGGCGCGAGCCGTAGATGGTGCGCACTTCGGTGAAAGTAAGATACAATTTTTCCTTGGCGCGCGTTACCGCCACGTAAAAAAGCCTCCTCTCCTCCTCTTCCTGTTCCTCCGAAATATTTCCGGAATTTATTTTGCGGTGAGGAAACAAGTCCGCCTCAAGCCCCGTGACAAAAACATGGCGGAACTCGAGTCCCTTGGCCGCGTGCACCGTCATCAACTTCACCGCCCTTTCCTTTTTCTTGTTTTGACCAAGAGAGTCTTGATCGCTTGAGAGAGAAGCGTCATCCAAAAGCTTTTCGATACCTTCCCCGTCGGAGAGAATATCGTATTTTGTGGCCAAAGTCACAAGTTCCATCAGATTCTCGAATCTTTCTTTGTCTTCGTCCCCTCCGCTTTTTAGCAGTTTTTCAATGCCGGTTTTTTTGACGGCGAATTTTACCGCCTCGGAAGCCTTTTTGTTTTCTATCGCCTCTTTTATTTCGGAAAGAATTTCCCAAAATGATTCCACTCTGCTTCTCATTGCCGGGGAAAGAGAACCAACCTTCCCGGCAAATATTTTGATTATCGTAGCCGATCCTATCCCGCGCGGAGGAACATTGAGTACGCGCTTTAAGTCGGAGAGACTGTCTTTGTTTAAGGCCGCCCGCAGATAAGAAAGAATATCTTTTACTTCTTTCCTTTCAAAAAATTTTGTTCCCAATACCTGATAAGGAATCCCGGCGGACAGAAACGCTTCTTCCAGAGCCCGCGACTGGAAGTTGGCTCTGTATAAAACCGCTATTTCCTCTTTCGGCACGCCGCCAGAAACAAGGGATCGAGATTTTTCGGCCACGAACCGCGCCTCGTCGCCCTCGTCGTAAGCGGCATAAAGGCTGACTTTTTCCCCGAGGTCATTTTTGGTGAACAGATTTTTTTCTTTGCGGATTTTGTTTTTCTTGATGATATCGTTGGCTACCTTAAGAATCGTCTGTGTTGACCGGTAATTTTCTTCAAGCAAGACGACCGTTGCCCCGGGATAATCCATTTCAAAATTGAGCAAGTTTTTTAAATTTGCCCCCCGCCACCCATAGATATTCTGGTCGCTGTCGCCCACTACGCAGATATTTTTGTGGTTTTCGGAGAGCAATCGCGAAAGCTTGTATTGAGAAGCGTTGGTGTCCTGGTATTCGTCTATGTGTATATATTTCCATTTGTCCTGATAATGTTTCAAGATAGACGCCTCTTTTTCTAGGAGCTTGACGGTTTTGAGTATTAGGTCGTCAAAGTCAAGGCCCTTTTCTTTTTCAAGGATTCGTTCGTAGCGCGACCAGACGGAGGCCACTATTTTTGGGAAATAATCTTCCGCGGAAACGGAATATTCTTCGCAAGTTATCAAATCGCCCTTGTGCCGCGAGATGGTGTTTCTTATCCGCCCCGGTTCAAACTGCTTGGGGTCGAGACCCTCTTCTCGCAGAGCTTCTTTGACCGCCGAAGTGGAATCGTCCTGGTCGAATATGGAAAAGTGCCGGAGCAGGCCCATTTTTTTGGCGTTTTCTCTTAGTATATATATGCCGAGCGCGTGAAAAGTGCTTACGAACGGTTTTTCTTTTATGCCGTCCAAAAACCTCCGTTCTTTGGCAAATAAGGCAACTACGCGGTCCGACATTTCCCGGGCGGCTTTGTTGGTGAAAGTTATAGCGAGAATTTGCTCCGGCGAAACCCCGCTTTTTACCAGATTCAAAATGCGATGAGCGATAGTTTTCGTTTTTCCCGCTCCCGCTCCGGCGATGACAAGAAGCGGCCCGTCTTTATGGTTTACCGCTTTTTCCTGTTGCGAATTAAGCTCGCTTTTGTTTGTCATTCGATAAATATAACACAAAGCCGCGCGGGTAAAGCCCGCGCGGCCGGGTGAGATTTTTTCGAGAGGTCCGGGAAATTGCTCGCCACACAAAAAATCAAGAAGAACTAGGTGGAAATTCTTCGGTTTGGAAAATTATAAGTTTGGCTTTGGCGATTGAGGAACCGACGCAGGAGTATTTTTTGACAGCCCGTAGACCCTTCCTTTTTGTATGGTAATTTTTTTCAACAGAGTTTCTTTTTTTGTCGGGTCGCTCTCTTTAGAGAGCTCTCTCTCAAGGTTTCGTAATACGAGGATTTCACCGCGCAAGCCCGAATTAACATTTTCTGGCTTCGCCGCGCCACCGTTGCCCCCTTCCCCTCGGTGCTTCACGGAGCGGTGTCTATCAGAACCTTCTTTCTTTTCACCGCGCCATTGGTTGCCTTCTTTTGTCTGTGGTTTTGGTTTGTCTTTGGGTTTTCCCCTTTGACGATTACTTCCGAGTAACCCGCCAAGCTCTTTAAGGCGCGCGTTCTCGTCCTCTGTCCGCTTCCCTCGCCCTTTCCTTATCAGGTCTTCATATTCTTTTTTTTGTTCATCGGGGTTTTCTTGAGTTTTTTTCTCGTCCAGTTTTCCCGTTTTTGGGGTTTGAGGAACTTTTTTCGCGCTTCCTCCGATTATTCCGAGTTTTTCCAAGTCCTTTGCAGCTTCCGTTGTTCCTTTTGGGTTTAGCCCGTTATAATTTGGATCTCTTCTGGTCTTCGCCCCTTTTATTGCCGCAAGGAGTATTTCCCCCAAGCCACCTATTTGAGCGGAGTCTTCCTCTGGCGGAGCAAGTTCTCCAGCCGGTTTTTCGGACTCGGCAGTTTTCCCCGCCCCCGCTTCTGCTTTGTGGAAGGCATTAATTAGGCGAGCTTCTCTTTCTGCTTCTTCTCTACTTAAGCCCGTGCGGTCATCAAAGACGATTTCTTGCCCGTCAATAACTACCTGGTATTGACTTCCCCCCTCTCCCCTTTTTATTTCTAAAAAATCAGGAGCCCCCGCTTCTCTGTGGGGAAAAACACCCTCTAACGGGCCTTGGTCGCTCTCTCCTGTTGGGAATTCTCTCGGGTTCATATTGTTGCGCTAATAATAGCACCTAATTGCGTTATCCACACCCTCCTTAGATATTGGTTGACTTATCGTGGGTGGTTGCTACCATTAACATAGGTACCAGAAAACACGGATGAAATGGACTAAAAATGGCCCAACAGAGCCATTTTAGTAGTTTTTGGCTCTAAATTCCGCCATGGCGGAATCGAGCGAAATCCACATAATGGATTTTAGCTATTTCTGGCCCCTAGACCGCTAACGCGGTCGGGCGACCCCCATAGGGGGTTTAGCCCAAATCGTTAGTTTTCCCATTTACAGCCCATTTTTGGTCGTACTGTAAAACATAAAAGGATAACGGCGGTTTTAAAATAGGCTTATCTCCCTCAACTCAAAAGACTCCGGTTTACCTGCCAGTTTAGGCGGGTGCCGGACGAAAAAAGCGTTGGTTTCAAGGCTTTTAGCAGGAAGGCTGGTTTTTTCGTTGGCGCTATCTTCTCTTTTGTTTTTGTCTCCAACTTCCGCGAACGCGGGGGTTTTGTCGTTTGTAAACGATTTTTTTTCCGGGAAACAAGCCAAAGCCGAAAAAAGCACACAAAACAATTCACAAAACATGCCGATTCTTCAGGCCTCGGTAAATCCGGACTCCAGTTTTGCTCGCGGAGGGGGTGACATTACCGTAGTTGGCGACAGCGCCCTTCTTTCGGATACGGGACCAATAGGAACCCATGTTGATATCCCGGACCAAATAGGCAATAACGGCCAAATCAGTTTATATATTGTAAGAAGCGGTGATTCTTTGAGTCAGATTGCCAAGATGTTCGGTGTTTCCGTAAACACCATTATTTGGGCCAACGACATAAAGGGCGGTATAATCGCGCCCGGCCAGAGACTGGTGATTTTACCGGTCTCCGGCATTCAGCATACTGTTAAGAAAGGAGACACCGTAGGAAGTATTGCCAAGAAATACAAAACAGACATTGGCGAAATTTTGACCTTTAACGGCTTGTCGGACGGTTCGAATTTGAAAGAGGGAGACGCCTTGATAATTCCCGATGGCGAACAAGGGCTATCGGCAGACCAGAGATCTTTAACCGGCACAACGGAAATTCGCCAAGCTACCCCTGATTACAAAGGTTATTATATAAGGCCATTAAGCTACGAAGATGGCCGCAAGACACAGGGTATCCACGGCTACAATGGTGTGGATATCGGCGCGGCCATGGGTACGGCTATACGCGCCGCCGCCGAAGGGGATGTGATTGTGGCCCGCCAAAGCGGCTGGAACGGCGGATACGGCAGGTATATGGTCGTTCAGCACGCCAATGGCACGCAGACTCTTTACGGGCACTTGAGTTCCATCGCTGTTCCGGAAGGAACATATGTCAGCCAGGGGCAGGTAATCGGATTTGTCGGGAATACCGGCAAGTCAACCGGCCCGCATCTGCATTTTGAAGTTCGCGGGGCGAAGAACCCGTTTTAGAAAA
>JBBTSJ010000013.1:0-17960 GCA_038064715.1 Patescibacteria group bacterium
CCTATTTATGAGCTATCCACTCCTTTCTTGGTAACAGTTTTAATGAGCTGGAACGCGGATTGCGGAATAAAGGCGATTCTGCTATATTACTCGGGTATTTAGCCAATAATTGGCAGTGAGGGAGAAATGGAGAGGGCAGTAGCCCTATACATTTCGACCGACCTGCCCGCCAATGCCAGAGCGATGATAGCGGTATTTTGTAGAAAATGACATATTTACACTACAACCTATACAACTTACATTTGTACATCAGGCGATGGCAGGCGGGGCGAACCAATTTTATTGTACCAAGTTAAGTTATTTAATTTTTTAAAATGATCACAAAAACAAACACAAAAATCGACGAAATGCTATCCGCCGGAGCGCATTTTGGATATACGAGAACGCGAAGGCATCCTTCCGTCAAGCCGTATGTTTTGGGCACCAAAAACCGCGTAGACATTATGGACATTGAAAAAACCGAAGTCCTCTTATCCCGAGCCAAAGAATTCGTAAAAT
This sequence comes from Patescibacteria group bacterium, assembly GCA_038064715.1. Taxonomy (GTDB): domain Bacteria; phylum Patescibacteriota; class Minisyncoccia; order Phycocordibacterales; family VMEP01; genus JBAZYZ01. Next base: position 499 of record JBBTSJ010000013.1, read on the forward strand.
CGCTCGGAGCTACCGGCAAAGTTATCATTTTTATCGGCTCAAAACCGGAAGCCAAGGAGGCCATTAGGGGCGCGGCGGAAGAAACAGGAATGCCGTATGTCACGGAACGGTGGATAGGCGGGACGCTCACTAATTTTGTGGAAATAAAAAAGCGCATAGACAAGTTGGCCGACCTTTTGGAAAAGAGGGAAAAAGGAGCGACACAAGTCTACACAAAAAAAGAGAGATTGCTCATAGACAGAGAAATAATCCGTCTGGAGAAATACTTTTCCGGGCTTTCTTCTCTCAAGAATTTGCCGGCGGCGGTTTTTGTCGTTGATTCAAAAAAAGAAAATATAACCGTTGCGGAATGCCGCAAAATGAATATTCCCGTGGTCAGTCTTTCAAACTCCGATTGCGACTTGAAACAAATTACTTACCCGATAGTGGGCAACGACTCGTCCGTTTCCAGCATCTCGTTTTTTGTTCGCGAAATAACGGAAGCGTATAAGGAAGGACAGGGAACGCAAAACGTAGAACGTGTAGCGTAAAACGTAAAACGCAAAATTTAAAATGTAAAATATGGAATTCGAAAAGTTGCAAGTTGCAAGTTATAAATGTTTTTTATGATTACCACCGATCAAATCAAAGAACTGCGAGACTCTACCGGCGTTTCCGTAATGCAATGCAAAAAAGCCCTTCTAGAAGCGGGGGGCGACAAAAACAAAGCTCTCTTGATATTGAAAAAAAAGAGCCGCGACATTGCCGACAAAAAATCCGGACGCGCGCTCGGGGCTGGGGTCGTGCAGGCGTATATTCACGCGGGAGGAACAGTCGGGGTTATGGTGGAGCTCTCTTCGGAGACCGATTTCGTGGCAAAGAACGAAGAATTTAAAAAAATGGCTTACGATATAGCCATGCACATAGCGGCATCCAATCCGGAATACCTAAAAAACGAAGATATCCCCGACGAGGCGAGGAAAGCAGTCGGCGAAATGATGGAAAGGGAAATTGACGCGCAGGGGAAAAAAGACAAAGCCATAAGGGAAAAGATATTGAAGGGCAAACTCGACGCTTATTTCACCGAAAGAGTATTGCTTTCACAGCCATTTATCAAGAATAGCGACATTACCATAGCTATCCTTATAGACCAGGCAATCCAAAAATTTGGAGAAAAAATAGAATTGTCGCGATTTGTCCGCTTTTCGGTATAATGAAACTATATGATTGTTGCCCTTTCTCTTTTTGTTGCCCTTTCTCTTTTTTTGACCACAATGCTTCTTTTTCGTGTTTGGGAAATTCGCGTTGGCAGGATTGCCGTAAGCGAGGAAAAAATACAGGAAAAGATTTTTTCAATTGACGAAACGGAAGAAAAACTTGAGGATTTTTTCGGGAAAGCGAATGCTTTTTTATACCACGCGGGGACGCTGTCTTTCTCACATTTGGCCGTTTTTTTGCGACAGGTTGGGGAGTCGGCGCGTTCGGAGTGGAAAAAATTCAGAACTCGTCTGCCAGCGCATTTGCCGAATCGCGCGGAGGGGTCGTCTGTGTATCTTAAAGACATCTCGGCTCACAAAGACGAGGTGAGGAGGGATAATGGGTACCATGGGGACTAGTTTTTAGCTTATAGCTGTTAGCTTTTAGGAAAATACAAAATACTAATATTTGTTTCGGTGTTGTTTTTGTTGTAAATTGTTAGTTGTGAATTATTAGTTTTTTAAGTTGCCGCCTTAGCTGTTTTGGTAGGCCCGACAAGGTGTGGGCGGAAACAAGTGTGTTAGATTGAAAGTATAATTTGCCGCCTTAGCTCAGTTGGTAGAGCGTCGCTTTTGTAAAGCGAGGGTCCTCGGTTCAAGTCCGAGAGGCGGCTCCAGAATCCGATTTTCAGACAAAACAAACAAACTGCTTTGCTTGAGCTCGGACTTGAACGCCGCCCGCCCGTACCGAGTGGTACATTCTGGCGAGGAGGTGCCCAGGCCGAAGACTTGTGACGACGAGCCGAGAGCCACGGGAAAGTCCGAGAGGCAGCTCTGGCGGGATAAATATATCAATACTACGCTTTTGCCTGTCTCGTAGTAAGCAATTTCCACCTTTTCTTTTTTGATGGACGGTTATTGTTTTTACCAACATCGCGCTCATGTTTCCTTAAATTTCCAGTATACTATACTAATTATGCATGTCGACTATTTCAAAAAAGAAAATGGCCACCGTGAAAACCCTATACGGCTCGTTTAGATGTGTTTTTGAACCGGAATCTGATATGGGTGGATTTGTAGTTGAATCCCCAAAAGTACAGGGAGCGGTGTCGTGGGGCAAAAACTTTGCTGAAGCGAAGCGTATGATTACAGAAGCAATAGAAGGAGTTGTAGAAGCGCGGGCGATTGCCGAAGCTGAACGTCAAGGCGTGGTACGCCTTACCAATCGTTCCATCAACAATCGTTTAGTACGAGCATTATACCCATCCTTGCGGCGCGAGTTGTAATAGCAAAATTATTACGGGCTGGATTCCGTTTCCTATATGCTCGTGGTAGCCACTACATTTTTAAAAATGATGTTTCCGGACGTATGACAAGCATTCCCGTACACAGCGGTAAAGATGTTGGCAGACCCCTTCTTAGTAAAATACTAAAGCAAGCAGGTATTTCGATTGAGCGCTTCCTAAAGCTCTGACGATATAGGCGGATTAGTAATCTTTTTCCCCGACTCCAGAAATATAAAAGCCCGGCGTAAACCGGGCTTTTTTTCGCGCAGAGGCGGAGATTATTACTACAGTGGCCGTGACGGGAACTTGACCACCATGATGATTCCGCCGACGGCGATGCCGATGATCTGGATCGCTATCATTGAAACGAACACAACTTCGGCGATTCCCATGCTAGTCTCCCTTTGTTTCGTAATCATCCGGCCACGAGGGTGGCCAAAGAACCCAGAGTCCGCCACCGACGGTGAATAGGCCAAGCAGGCCCATCGCCAAAACGAAAAACAACGAGCTGATTTCTTGAGGTGACATGGTCCCTCCATTAGTCCCGCGCGGCGAGCTATTGGGTAATTATACCGCACCACCCCCTTTTTGTCAATAGGGGGTATTTTCGTTGCTGCGGCTGCGTTTTTGTGCTATTTAAAAAGGAATGGATTATGCTAAATCCCCGTATTTCCATGTTGGACAGGCAGGGGAGCTTACCGGCCGCGATCGCACGCTGTATAGGGCGCTTGAGATGTTGCCAGGTGTTTTGTCGTGGGGGACTATTTTACTGACGATTTTTCTTTCGGCCTTTTTCCCAATCGCGGCGACATTTTTTATTATAATCTTTGACCTCTATTGGTTTCTTAAAACGGTTTACCTTTCAATACACTTGCGCGAGAATTGGAAAAGAATGAAATATAATATGGCGTTTAATTGGAACGAACGCCTTAAGCACCTTAAATATGGCCATGTGATGCACTTAGTGATTTTGCCGTTTTATAATGAAAGCTACGAAGTGGTGGAGAAAAGCGTAGCCTCTCTTTTGTCGGCAAATTTTGACCGCAAAAAGATATCCGTAGTTTTGGCAGCGGAAAAAAGGGGGGGGAAGGAAGCCGAAGATATAGCAAGGAGAATTATGGAAAAATATGCCAAAGGATTCGCTCATTTTTTGGTAACCAAACACCCTACCGATGTCTCGGGCGAAATGGCCGGCAAGGGCTCAAATATTTCGTATGCCGCCGAGGAGGCGCGAAAAAAAATACTGAACGCCAACAACATCTCTTACGAAAATGTCATAGTGTCGGCGTTTGATATAGACACAGTCGTGTATCCCGAATATTTCAGCTGTCTGACTTGGAATTTTCTTACGACAGAAAATCCTTACAAGGCTTCTTATCAGCCGGTGCCTGTTTACAACAACAACATCTGGTTTGCGCCGGCGCTTTCTCGCGTGGTGGCGTCGTCGGGCACTTTCTGGCAGATGATACAGCAGGAAAGGCCGGAGCGATTGGCCACTTTTTCATCGCATTCCGTGCCATTCAAGCCCCTTTATGAAGGGGGGTATTGGCAGAAAAATATGGTTTCCGAAGACTCGCGCATTTTTTGGAATTTGTACATGGCAAACAACGGCAATTACCGCGTGGTGCCGATATCTTACCCGCTTTCCATGGACGCTAATTTGGCGCCGACCTTTCTGCAAACGGCCAAAAATATTTACAAACAGCAAAGGCGCTGGACATGGGGCGTGGAGAATGTGCCATATATACTGTTTAGTTTTCTGAAAAATAAGGAGATACCTATCCGCAAAAAAATAAACATGGCTTTCATGCAGGTGGAAGGTTTTTGGTCGCTTGCCACCAATCCGATTTTTATTTTTCTTTTGGGGTGGCTTCCCCTAGTCTTGGGGGGGCGCGAGTTTAACGCGACAATACTTTCATACAATCTGCCGATTATGACGCGGGACTTGATGATTCTGGCCATGGCCGGTTTGTTTTTTTCGGCCTATCTTTCCATGAAATTTTTGCCGGAAATGCCGAAAGAATTTAAAAACAGGAAACGCAAAAGGATTTATATGATTATTCAGTGGCTTCTCATTCCCGTTACCATCACCATTTTCGGGGCTATTCCGGGACTTGAAGCCCAGACGCGCATGATGCTCGGAGGGAAGTTTAGATTGGGTTTCTGGGTCACACCGAAATACCGGAAGTCAATTTTATAATTTAGAATTTTTAATTTCCAATCAATTATTAAATTTAAAATGTTTAAAAGTTGAGTCATTAAAAATTTACTGAAAATTTTAAATTAAAAATTGAAAATTATGTTGGAAAAATGTCAGCTTTTCTGTATAATCTAGACCATGAGTCCAAACTTGGTACAGCCAAAAGAGCGTGGTCACTTACACCCGATAACGCACGTTATTAATGATATCGTGCGGATTTTTGATGAACTTGGTTTTACGGTGGCAGACGGTCCAGAGGTGGAAACCGAACATTATAATTTTGATGCTTTGAATGTCCCGCCGAATCACCCCGCGCGCGACATGTGGGATACTTTTTGGCTTAAAACGCCGATTCACGCGGATTTAGACACGGATTCACGCGGATATAATATCAGCGAAAATCCGCCCAAAAGTCAGCGAAAATCAGCGCTTTTGTTAAGAACCCACACTTCGCCGGTCCAAATTCGTTATATGGAGAAAAATGCTCCGCCGATAAGCATTATTGTCCCGGGCAAGGTATTTCGCTATGAAGCGACAGACGCGACGCACGAAGCTCAATTTTATCAGTTGGAGGGGCTTATGATAGACAAAGATATTACCCTCGCGACAATGAAAGGGGTTTTGGAAGTATTTTTTTCTAAGTTTTTTAAAAAAGAAATGCATGTGCGTCTAAGGCCAAGCTACTTTCCGTTCGTTGAACCGGGGGCAGAAATAGACATGTCGTGTTTTAAATGTTCACCCGTCAAAATTTTAGAACAAAATTTAGGAGGGCAAGGGCAAGATAATGAAGCGAAAACATGTGGCCTATGCAAAGGAAATGGATACATAGAACTGGCGGGGGCGGGGATGGTCCACCCGGTAGTTCTAAACAATGTCGGCATTGATCCGCGCAAGTGGCAGGGATTCGCTTTTGGTTTTGGCATAGACCGCTTACTCATGCTCAAGTACGGGGTTGATGATATTCGCAAATTGTACGATGGAGACCTACGTTTAGTAACACAGTTTTAGATATGAAAATCTCACTGAATTGGTTGCAAACTTATTTTGACAAACCGCTTTCTGAACCGGAAGAAATTTCTAGGCTGTTTACCATGCGCGCTTTTGAACTTGAGGGGATAGAAACGATTGGCAACGACACGATTTTTGATTTCAAAATTTTGCCGAACAGAGCTCACGATTGTTTGGGCCACGATGGCATCGCGCGCGAACTGTCGGTGCTTAGCGGAATACCATTAAAGTCAAAAGTCAAAAGTCGAAAGTGGAAAGTGGAAAATACCAAACATGAATTAAAGATTGTGGTTGAAAACCAAAATCTATGCCGGAGATACGCGGGGAGAATTATTGAAAATATTTCGGTAGCGGAGTCGCCGGACTGGCTAAAAAGACGATTGGAGGCGATAGGCCAGCGTTCCATCAATAATGTGGTGGATATCACCAATTACGCGATGTTTGCGACCGGCCAGCCGATGCACGCCTTTGACCTCGACAAATTGGCAAAAAACGGGAATGAAGTGGAAATAATCGTACGCGCGGCTAAATCGGGAGAGAAGCTCGTGACGCTTGACGAAAAAGACATATCGCTTGACGAAACAATGCTTGTCATAGCCGATAGCGAAAAACCGCTGGCGCTTGCCGGAATAAAAGGCGGTAAGTGGGCAGAAGTGGACGAAAACACAAAAAACATAATTTTGGAAAGCGCTAATTTCGAACCAATCGGCGTAAGAAAAACTTCACAAAAAGTCGGCATTCGCACCGATTCGGAAAAAAGATTTGAAAATGAAATTACGCCGGAACTCGCAGAACGGGCGATGGAGAAAGCTACTGCCCTATTTAGCGAATTTGCCCGAACCGATAAGACAAAAATAGGGGAGGTGTTTGATGTGTATCCGCGCAAGCGCAATCCATACAAAGTTGGAGTTTCAGTTTCCGAAGTAAACAAATTGCTCGGGACAAAAATGACCGAGGAGGATGTTGAAAAAATCCTTAGACAGCTTGGATTTGAGTACGAAATTGTTGAAAATCCGATTGCCCGCGTTCTTGAGATCGCGCCTAAATATTTGGGCGTGCCATATAAATATGGCGCGAGTATCTCTTTTGATGCGCCGGAATTTTTTGATTGCGCCTCGTTTATTGCCTATTTATTTTCTCAGGCGGGGGTTCAAATTCCTAGGATTTGCATTGACCAGTATATTTACGGAGAAAATATAAATAAAGATGATTTAAGGCCGGGGGATTTGGTTTTTGCGGCAACAGGTATTACGAAACATATTACTCGCTATGAATCTGTTGAATTTCTGCCGGGCGTAAAAGTTTCCGGGGGGGTAGATCATCTTGGTTTATATTTGGGTAATAATGAAATTATTCACACAACAGAAAAAGTCGGTAATGTTTTGAAGGAAAAAATGGATGAAAGCCCGACATTTAAAAATATAATAGGATTTAGGAAAATTTACGGTATTGATGAGCCAAGATTTATTGTTACCGTTCCAATAGAACGCTTAGACCTTATGAGTAAGCGTAGTTTCTTAGTGTCGGGTAATAAAGAAGACCTGATTGAAGAAATCGGTCGAATATACGGCTATGAGAAAATATCATCGAGTACGCCGCCGAAAGCTGACAAAAAACCGGAAATAAATAAGACGCTCTATTATGCCAATATTATCCGCGAGACGCTTGTTAACTTGGGTTTTTCCGAGGTGATGACTTACGCGCTTACTTCGGATGGGGAAGTGGAACTTCAAAATCCGATGGCGGAGGACAAGAAATTTTTGCGTAAAGAATTAACACTAAGAATTGAAAAGAGTTTGGAAACGAATGTCAAAAACGCGCCGCTTTTGGGAATTGAGCAGGTTAAAATTTTTGAAATAGGCAAAGTTTTCTCTAAAGACGGAGAACATACCTCTTGCGCCCTTGCCGTGTCCGCGCAGAAGAAAAGTCCGACCGCGGCCGTTTTTGCGGAAGCCAAACAAGCCATAGAAAAGATTCTGAATACCCACTTGGCGGTTCAACCGCCAAGTGGGGGAATTTGGGAGTTTAATTTCGATGAATTGATTATAAAATTGCCTGAACCGGCAAGATATGAAATTCCGGAGACCCCAACCGCTGTATTTAAGCCGATTTCAATGTACCCTTTCGCGCTCCGCGACATTGCGGTGTTTGTGCCGAGCGGGACGGACGAGAATGAAGTAAAAAAGATTATAGAGAGGGAGGCGGGAGAATTGCTTATGAGGAACGACCTATTTGATAAATTTGAAAAGAGTGGAAAAATTTCCTACGCCTTTCATTTGGTTTTCCAGTCTCACGAAAAAACCCTTTCCGATGAGGAACTTAATGAAATTATGAATAAGGTAACAGATTCGCTTAATAGTAAAAAAAGCTGGCAGGTGAGGTAAACCAATAAATAACAAATAACTTATAACAAATAATAAATCCCGTAGTGAAAATGGCACTAGTGAAATTTTATTATTTTAAAAATAACAATGTCAGAAGTTATTAAATCTAATATGAAAATAATGGCAAAGACTGCTCCAGTAAGAGCGGTGCCATTTTCTACTACCGGATGAAACTCAACGTCCCATGTTATTCTCAATTTCTGGATGTCGCGGACCAATACTGGATGCCGAGAGCCTGCGGCATGACTTGTCTAAAAATGGTTTTAGATTTTCACGGGAAAGAAACTCCGTCAATTCTTGAAATGTGCCAAACGGGGGAGAAAGACGGCGGATACGGCAAACACGGTTGGTTCCACGATTACTTTTTAAAAGTGGCGAAAGAGCATGACTTGGAAGCGGAGCGGGGAGAGAAAATAGGAGAAATTATGGGCTTGCAAAAAATACATGACGAACTTAAGGCTGGGTATCCGATTATTGTTTCAACAACCAAGCATATTCTTGGCCAGCAAAAATTTCATATGGTTGTTTTGACGGGATATGAAGAAGACGAAGACAGCTCAATCGTGGGATTTTATTTCAACGAACCGGAATCACTGTATCGGGAAGAGGGAAAAGATGTTTTTGTTGATATTGAATCGTTTAAATATGGTTGGCGGAGGATGGCGATATTTATTAGCCCTAGCTCTTGATGACAATTTTGCCTATAGGCAAAACTGTCATCCGATTATCTTATCGGGGGTTACAGGCAAAGAGTTGTGTTTTTTAGTTTATTTCGCCTAGCGAGGAGCATGTGAATGTGTAACCACATTCACAATGTCCGAGCGACTTTGTTTTATTCATAAAACAAGAAGTACTCCTGTGGTGCGACGGCGAATTAAAGGTTTAATACCTCGGGACTTGCCCCGAGGAACCTTTATATTCCTTATTCTAATGTTCTCAAGAACATTAGAATAAGGAATATTTCTGTGGAAAAAAAGAAAACGCCCCCCACGTGGTTTTTGTGGGGGGGCGGGAAAATCAGAGAAGCGGCTTTTTGGCGAATGGACCGCCTTCGCCGATTCGGCCGGCCCCGACCATCCTTATGTTTATCTGCGCACCGTCGGCTCTAACACCGAAAAACGATACATCGCTATGGCCGATAAGCATGCGCACAGCGTCATGTATCGAAACTCGCGAGACGCCGGTAAAGGTAAAACCTTTTCCGGTCCAGCCGACATACCAGTCCGCCGTGTATTCCGTCGGCGCCAAGACTACGTAATCCCGCCAGCCGCCCAATATTGGAATGTGAAATATTGGCCACGCCGACGTTGTGCCGGAGATTCCTTTGCAGTGCACCATCCCCTCTGTCGATAGATATCTTACTTCCCCTGACTTCAATTGGCGATTATTCCAGAAGTGGGTCTTTTGCGGCTCTTCCTTGAGTGTCCCGGAGATCAAATACATAAACGGGACTGCTATGAGGTCGGCCAATTGCGCCAGCTGTCCAAGCGGTTCAATGCGAATTGCCTTTTCCACAGCGCTCTCCTTCGGTTGCGGTTCAATAGGGAAAGCAATTCCAGTCGTCGCTAGAGCAAAGACGAGCAGAAATGCTCCAAACATGTTTTTAAGGAACACATCATCCTCCTTGTTTGTGTTTGGGAGTAGGGAAAGAAACTGCTTGATAGTGTATTATAATTTTAGTAAAAAGTCAAGTTTTTGGGGGCAGGATTTACCCACAAAAATCGCTGGTAAGCGGGGTTAAAATATGCTAATATTTAAACATGAGAGAGGCCTAAAATGTGGCCTAAATTAAGGAAAATAACGATAGCCCAACATGGCAATGTTTTATTAAAAGACAGAATCATTTATCCCATCTCAATTTTGCGTCTTACGGGATATTAGAGAATGATTTATTAAGTAAGGTAACTTCTTGTTCGGCGCGGCGCTTCGCCCATCAAGGTAACTGCCTATTCGACAGACGCACCGCGCGAAACAGGTAGAGGCAAAATTGGGACGGGATGCTCATTGTCGTAGTTGTATAACTCGGCATGAGCCTCGTTATACAAACGACAATGGCAAAAGGAAACGGACATCATTATAACGCGGAGGACATCTCCGTTTTGGAGGGGCTTGAGCCTGTCCGCAAAAGACCCGGGATGTATATTGGCACGACCGGACCGGACGGACTTCACCATCTTGTTTGGGAGATTTTTGACAACTCGCGCGACGAGGCGATGGGCGGTTTTGCCAATCATGTTGAGGTAGTTTTTCTTCCCGAGAACGGAATACGCATCACCGACAATGGCCGCGGCATTCCCGTTGATATTCACAAAAAGACGAAAGTTTCCGCGCTTGAAACCGTAATGACTACCCTTCACGCGGGCGGAAAATTCGGCGGAGAGGGTTACAAAGTTTCCGGCGGTTTGCACGGAGTGGGAGCTTCGGTGGTGAACGCTCTTTCCGAATACGCGCGGGTGGAAGTGCATCGCGACGGAGGCAAATACGCCCAGGAGTATTCGCGCGGAAAGAAAAAGGCGGCCGTCAAAAAATTAGGCAGTTCAAAACAAAACGGCACAATCGTTTTGTTCCAGCCCGACACGGAAATTTTCAAGGAAATAAAATTTGACTGGAATACGGTGGTGAATCGCCTGCGCGGGCAAGCCTATCTTGTAAAGGGGATGCGGGTTCATGTGATTGACGCGCGCGACTATGTCGGAAAGTTTGATTTGGACAAAGTTTTTTATTTCTCCGAACTTGGAATTGAAGCCCCATCAATGTCGTTTTATTTTGAAGGCGGACTGCTTTCACTTGTCAAATTTCACAACCAAACCTATAAACCGGTTCACAAAAATATTTTTTATGTTGAGAAAGAATCCGAGAATGTGAATGTGGAGGTATCGCTTCAATATGTAGACGACATATCTTCGCGCATTTACGCTTACGCCAACAATATCCCGAATCCGGTTGGCGGGACGCACGTAACAGGTTTCAAGACCGCGCTCACCCGCATTCTTAACAGTTACGGACGGAAAAACAACATCATTAAAGAAAAAGAAGAGAATCTTACGGGCGAAGATGTTCTTGAGGGCATTACCGCCGTGGTGTCCATAAAGATGGGTCCGGAAATTCAGTTTGAGGGGCAGACCAAAGAAAAATTGGGCAGTATGGAAGCCCAAAGCGCCGTCAGTACCGTTTTCGGCGAAGCCTTCAGCGCGTTTCTGGAAGAACATCCCGAAGACGCCAAGGACATAATCGGCAAGGTGTTACTCGCGCTTCAGGCGCGCAAAGCCGCCAAAGCCGCCAAAGATAGCGTTCTGCGCAAGGGCGCGCTTGAGGGGCTGACCTTGCCGGGCAAGCTTGCGGACTGTCAGACGCGCGATGCTTCTGAATCCGAGCTATTCATAGTGGAAGGCGATTCCGCAGGCGGGTCGTCAAAAATGGGACGTGACCGCCGGACACAGGCCATCTTGCCGCTTAAGGGAAAAATTTTGAATGTTGAGAGGGCGCGTCTCGACAAAATGCTCGCTTCAGTGGAAATAAGGTCGCTTGTGGTGGCGCTAGGCACGGCTATCGGCGACACATTTGATTTAGGGAAACTCCGCTATCATAAAATAATTATCGCCACCGATGCCGACGTTGACGGAGCGCACATACGCACGCTTTTACTCACTCTTTTTTACAGATATTTCCGTCCGGTAATTGACGGCGGGTTTATTTATATCGCCCAGCCTCCGCTCTACAAAATATCCCGCGGCAAAGATGTTCAATACGCTTATTCCGAAGAGGAAAAAGTGCGGTTGCTTGGGAAAGACGCAGTTGCCGCGGGAGGAGAAGGAAACGGACTTGACGCGGAAAACGCGGAAGAAATACCAGACGAGGTTCCATCAGAAACAACGACTCAAGACGATAAAGAAGAGTCTGTTTCTAGCGGGGCAAAAAGTCGGAAGATATCTATTCAACGCTACAAAGGTCTCGGTGAAATGAATCCAGAAGAACTTTGGGAAACGACCATGGATCCGGAAAAGCGCGTTTTGAAAAAAGTGAAGATAGAAGACGCGGAAGAAGCGGAAAAAGTATTTGAAACCCTGATGGGAACGGATGTGCCGGCCCGCAAGTCGTTTATTCAATCAAACGCCAAAATGGCAAATATTGATACTTAAAATAACTAATAACTAATAACTAATAACTAATAACTAATAACTAATAACGGACAATTAATAATTAATAACCAATAATAATATGGCAAAAGGAAACGAGTCCCAGCGTAAGGAAAAGAAAAAGCCGAAAAAAGGAAAATAGTAAACAAGAAAAAATTTCCCGTTGTGGCGGGGAGTTCTTGAACAAAAATCCCCGTGCTCTGCTTGAGATACGGGGTTTTGTAAATGGTCATTATGGAATACTGACGGTAATTTGGGGAAAGAGCTTTTTCCATTCTTGCAATCGGCTACCGACAGCCCGAGGTCCTATCGCAATGACGTGTGTTTCTTTGTGGGAAAAATACGGTTTGTATTGGGTTTCCGGATAAAGTCTGTCCACATAGTATTTCACGTCAAGACCCCTAACCTTAAGCAGGTTATCTCGTCGCTCCGGACGCGAGTAACGCAACTCCATCGGTGGAACACAAATTTCATATCCTCCGATAAGTCCGGCTACAGTGTTTTCCATTGAGGCGATACGAGCCACCATGTAGTAATAATGCGGAAGAGCGGCCATTTCGGAGCCATGGGCAAAACTATGTCCAACTACCCCCATGCTTTTGGTGTGGTGTTCGAGGAGGATAAGGACGCCGTGCGGTTTGTTTACTGCGAGAGCGGCACTTATTATTTTTTTCGCCCTCTCCAGTATTTTACGCTTTATGGCAGCCTGCTCTTCTGGTTTTCCAGCGGTTTTGAGAAGCTTTTTTACCGCTTTGGATTCTTTGCTTATGAGCATAATGCCCTCGCGTGGCAAATAACATCTGAACCTCTGACCGAAATTTACACGAAAACAATTCTTTGTCAATAGGAACAAACGGGGCGAACCGCTTTCAGGAAATTAAAAAAGGGAACCACGAAGTTCCCGTTTTGATACTGCGCATGGCGCTTCAGCCATGCAGACCGTCAGATGAGGTTGCTTGGCTGACCAATTTGCGAACGAGATGCCGATCATTGGCGACTTGTTCCGGCGTTTGTTCTCTCGGTCCGGAAGGATTGTGAATGATGTCTGGCAGGTGAAGATAACGGCATCTTTCAACATACTTCTCGAAATCACTTCTTTTGTCGCCTTTCAGCTCGCACCAGAGCTCATGCAGAATGAACCATACCCGACGTCTCATATGTTCGCGCCATTTCGTTGCCATGTTGCACCCCCTCGGAAAGGTTATTTGAAGAGCATACAACAATAGTAAAGCATTTTAATGTCAATTATGCTAGGTAAAATACTTCCGCTTGCTGGGGCGATAAAAGTTATTAACGGCACACAAAGCAAGTCCCGAGGAACCCTTATTTTTTATTTCGCCTGAGCGAGGAGCATGTGAATGTGGCCTATCGGATGTTGATAGGCGCCTGTAGACGGTAATCACATTCACAATGTCCGAGCGACTTTGTTTTATTCATAAAACAAGAAGTACTCCTGTGGTGCGACGGCGAATCAAAGGGTAAATACCGCGCGGCTCTGCCGCGCGAAAGGGCGAGCGGAGCGAGCACCTTAGCGGGTGCAGGGCTTGCCCTCTGGTTCAATACCCCTTATTCGCGATTTCCTCTTTTAATTTTTTTATAAAATTTTCAAGACTCATCTTTTCAGATTCACCCTCGCGTTTTTCTACAGTAACATTGTCTGACGCGACTTCTTTGTCGCCCAAAACCAAGAAATAGGGAACCTTGCTTGTTTTAGCATTTCTGATTTTTTTGCCGAGCGTTTCGTTGCTGTCGTCAAGTTCCGCGCGGATGCCCGATTCTTTTAATTTTGAAAAGACCGCCCGCGCGTATTCGCGGTGTTTTTCGCTGATTGGCAGGATAATCACTTGCACGGGGGAGAGCCACACAGGGAATGCTCCGGCGACATGCTCAATCAAAATTCCTATAAAACGCTCAAGTGAGCCGTAGATTACACGATGTATGGCAATAGGCGTTTTTTTGCTTCCGTCTTGGGCGGTGTATTCAAGATTGAATCGGCGCGGTTGTTGGAAGTCCAATTGAACGGTTCCCATCTGCCACTCTCGCCCAAGAGCATCTTTCATCAGGATATCAACTTTTGGACCGTAGAATGCCGCGTCGCCTTCCAGAACAAAAAAGTTCACGCCGCTGTCTTCCAGAATTTTTTTGAGTGTAGTCTCGGCTTTATTCCAGGTTTCAACATCGCCCATAAAATTTTTGGGATCTCTGGTGCCTAGTCTGAATGAATACTCGAGGCCGAAAATTGAATAAAAACGCTTGACTATATCAAACACTTCTTTGTATTCGGATTCAATCTGGTTTTCGGTGACATAAATATGGGCGTCGTCTTGGCGAAATTCTCTAACGCGCAAGAGACCATTCAACGTTCCCGACCGTTCAAAACGATGCAGTGTATCGGTGTCGGATAACCGAAGCGGTAAATCTCGGTAGCTTCTAGTTTTATGCCCAAAAACCACATGAGCGTTCGGGCAGTTCATGGCTTTTATGCCGTACTCCTCTCCTTCACCCATGTTTGCCACGAACATATCCGACCAATAATGGTCAAAATGCCCAGAGGTTATATACAATTCTTTTTTATTTAAAATCGGGGAAACGATTTCTTGATAACCCCGTTTTTGGTGTTCTTCGCGCCAAAATTTAACAAGCTCATTATAAAAGATTACGCCTTTTGGCAACCAATAAGGCATCCCCGGCGAGGTGTGATGAAACATGAAAAGATCCAATTCAGGACCAAGTTTTTTGTGGTCTCTTTTTTTTGCTTCCTCAATCATTAGCTCGTATTTCTCAAGTTCCTCTTTGTTTTTAAAAGCAAGTCCGTAAATACGAGTGAGCATCGTGTTTTTTTCGTCACCGCGCCAATAAGCTCCTGCCACGCGAGAAAGCTTGAACGCGTCGGATTTTATTTCGCCGGCATCGTCAACATGGCCTCCGCGGCAGAGGTCTATGAATTTACCGGACTTGTAAGTGGTAAGCCCTTCTTCCCTGACGTTTATTTCGTTAATTAATTCTTGTTTGTAGGGATTGTCCGAGAATATTTTTAAGGCTTCTTCTTGAGATACCGGCGTGGGGGTAAACTGTCCCCAGGTTTTTAGGATTTCCCGCATCCGCTTTTCTATTTTGGGGAGCTCGGTGTCGTTTATCGGCGAAGAAAATTCGAAATCATAATAAAATCCGTTATCTATTGCGGGGCCGATTGTCGGTTTCGCGTCCTGGTATAACTCCAAAACAGCCGCGGCTAAAAGGTGGGCCAGCGAATGGCGTATTTTCGTTAATTCCCCCTGATTGCTCATAGAAAAAATAATACCATTTTTTCTATTTTTTACAAACAAAAAGCGGATCACTTGGATCCGCCCGTAGTCTTTGATTCCCCTTAACTATTTTTACGCCGGACATGATGGGGGCTGAACAGTTTGCTACCCCCAGGATTAATAATTTCTCTGCCCTTGTCGTCTACAAGCCTAAGCCACGATGTGACAAGTTTCGACGTCTCTTTTGTTACATCTTGAACGAACATCGGGCAGTTTCGGTCTTTGTTCTGGAATTCGTGGAGATAACCAGGCGCAGGGACTACCTGTTGACCCTTTTCAAAAACATCCCCGTCACTTCGCTCAACCCATTCATCGGAAAAAAATATGTTGCCTGTTGGACCAACGATTAAATTACCGTCGTTGTTTACGAGTTCGAGCCATACCGCATCGGTGGTGTCCCCGAACACCAGAGACACAAGCATTTCCCGGACATAGTCTTCTCTCCGAAAATGCTCGAGATGTCCTTCTTTTGGCATAACCAACTGCCCTTTTTTAAAAGGTCTTTCCGTCGCTTCGCTCATAATTGCCTCCTTTAGGCTCTACGCTACTTCGCAGTATTCTACTTGCAAAAAAATTGTCAACCCTGTAGTGAAATTTGGCGATACGTAAAGCGCGTAAGCCATAATTGTGGTTTATCTCGCCAAATTCCACTACAGGGTCAATCCGCCCAAACCCACTATTTCAATTCTTTGACTTCTTCCGCTAGGACGCTCGTTTGGCCGTTTCGTTTGGATATGCGTCCTCGGATAACAATACATTTGTCCGGTTGCAAAAGTTCCCGCGTGTCTTTGTAAAGTTTTGGGAAAACAACAGCCTCTATTTCGTCCGTGAAATCGGCGATTTTCAAAAAGGCCATTCGTTCGTTTGATTTGGTTATTATTTCTTTTGATTCGTGAACTATGCCGGCAAGAACGGCGAGCATATCTTCCTTGAGTGTTTCCTTTATTTTTTTAACGGTCATTTCGCGTTTGTCCAATTTGTCGCGCCACTGGTCAAGCGGATGACCGGAGACATACAAACCGAGCAGTTCTTTTTCCCAGGCCAGTTTTTCGTTTTTTGTCGCCGGCGGGCAGGTTTTTAATTTGATTTCCGGCTGTGCGATATTCATTCCGCCGAACAAGGAGTCCTGGTTCGCGTTCGCGCCCGAAGCTTCGCGGTTGAAGGCAAGAGCTTCTTCCGCGTTGCCAAGAAGTTCTCCCCGTTCGCCCAGCTCATCCATCGCCCCTCCGCGAATGAGCGATTCCAGAGATTTTTTGTTTAAGTTCTTGTGTTTGACTCGGAGCAAAAAATCGGCAAAAGATTTGTATTTTCCGCCGTTCTTTCTTTCGTCAATTATGGACTCCGCGATATCGGTGCCCAGATTTTTTATACTGCAAAGGCCGAAGCGTATTTGTTCCGCGTTTTTTTCTCCGACAATAGTAAAGTCGCCGAAACTCTCGTTTACGTTCGGAGGCAATACCTTGACGCCCATTCGTTCGCACTCGGCGATTGTTTCGGCCACTTTTTCCACATCACCCGATTCGGCGGTCATTACTGCTGTCATATATGGAACAGGGTAATTGGCTTTCATATAAGCGGTTTGGTAGGCTACTTGGCCGTAGCTTGCGGCATGGGCTTTGTTGAATCCGTAGGCGGCAAACGGTTCAATAAGCTTCCACAATTCAATCGCTTTCTCCGACCGCATTCCTTTGTCCACGCACCCGGAAACAAATTTTTCTTCCTGAGCGGCCATTTCCTTGGGAATTTTTTTACCCATGGCTTTGCGGAGAGTGTCGGCTTCAAGCCATGAATAACCGGCTAGTTTGATGGCTATCATCATAACGTCGTCCTGATAAGTAATGACCCCGTAAGACTGGTCAAGAATTTCTTCCATCCGCGGGTCCATATATTTGACTAATTTCGGATTGTGTTTGCGTTCAATATAATCTGGAATTCTTTCCATCGGCCCTGGGCGATAAAGGGCGACCA
>JBBTSJ010000014.1:0-1119 GCA_038064715.1 Patescibacteria group bacterium
CGATACGGGAAATACCGATAATCAATGTTACGGCGTATCATACGGGAAATGGGTGCTTGTCCGGCACACAAACGGCCTATCAACGCTATACGCTCACCTGTCGCTTATAAAAGTAAGCCCCGGTGAAGCGGTCCAAAAAGGAGATATTTTGGGTTATAGCGGCAATACCGGGTATTCAACCGGACCGCATCTTCATTTCGCTGTTTTCGCAAGCCAGGCCGTTCACGTGTCCGGACCAACCGAATACAAAAGCCGTATCTGCGGAACATATCTTAAAATACCCGTGGCACCAAAAAGCGGTTACCTTAATCCGTTGTCGTATCTTTAATAAGACGTATAATTGGCAGTGAGGGAGAAGTGGAGAAGGCGGTTAGCCTTATACATTTCAACGTAAAGCGAGAGTGATGAAAGAAAAGTAATCTTTTATTTCATTATCGAGCCGAGGAGCTTGTATGTAATCATATATTGTATCCAGTTATATAATTGATATAATTAATGCACATAAATTAAGATTCAAAAAATGTCTATATCATCAAAATTTTCGCGAAAAAAAGGGTCTCTTTTTGCCTTAGTATTGGTAATTATAGCCTTGGTTGTCGTTTTGGGATATTTCGGAATAAGCGTTCAACAAGACATTGTCGGTAACCCTACGGTTCAAGGTAATTTTGTGTATGTTTCCGGTGAAGTCAAAGTGTTTTGGGACAATTACCTAAAAGACCTAGCTGTAAGACTGTGGTATTGGACTATAATAAATGTCACGAACTTGCCCGTGGGGTCGGGGAATGGCATCCAAATACCTCAAGTTCCTTTGCCGATTGACATATGGAACTTACCGAATCCTCTTGATGTTTTGAATACTACACAGAATCAGAATCAAACACCGGCTACTCCGGCTACTCAAAGTGTTTCGCCAAATCAAACACAAACTTCTCAACCCACAGGTAGTTTTAATTTTTAAGTCAGCGAGGAGAGTATGGCGTCATGTGTTATTTTTCGATACCGTGTCGTCGGGTATTATTTTCCGATGCGATAGTGTTGGAAAATAATACCACCTTTCCCGATACTACCGTGTCGTCGGGTATTATTTTCCGATGCGATAGTGTTGGAAAATAATACCAC
>JBBTSJ010000014.1:1219-8117 GCA_038064715.1 Patescibacteria group bacterium
CTTTCCCGATACTACCGTGTCGGGAAAGGTATATTGTGCGACACAGTGTTATTACAACATAAAGTCCCAAAGGGGGTCTCCCCTGTGAGCATGAACAGGTTCGTTTCGGCATTTTTGTTTTTCGCGCGTTCGAATCGGATAGTTTTTGCCGTTCTTTTTTGCTAAAAGCAAAAAATGTATAATAATTTACGAACTGTGATTCGGTGGTTGAAAAACTTTTGTTGGGGGTTAAACAGAAAAAAACTACTTAAAACCGACTCCCCTATTTTAATCAAACCGCAGAATTCCCCGCGAGCTTGCTCTGGGGATGAATGCGTGATGAGGGAAGGGGGTCGGGGAAACGGGAGTTTCCCCGTGGAGGAAAGCAGTGAGCGAAGCGAGCGTTGAGAACCGAGAGGTTCTCAAAATAAATACCTCGTCAGCTTGCTGCGAGGTAGTTTATTAACTTGGGTTTCCTCTTGTCGGGGGTCATCAAAGATTTTTTTCGTAAAGCATCAAGGGGTTTTCCCTGGCGACAACATTAAAGGTTGTTCTACCGATAAGAACGCCTCCTGTTGTTTCC
Organism: Patescibacteria group bacterium; assembly: GCA_038064715.1. Lineage (GTDB taxonomy): Bacteria > Patescibacteriota > Minisyncoccia > Phycocordibacterales > VMEP01 > JBAZYZ01. The sequence goes on from JBBTSJ010000014.1 coordinate 1,782, forward strand.
ACGGAACAACGCCATCGTCCGAGAGCTGGATTGGACTTCTGACTATATCCACGATAGCCGCCGTCCCGTCCCCCAACAATCGGAAATGAAACAAGAGTTGTTGTCTGCCATTTGCCGATTGCGTCATTGTAATATTCCCACCTATGGTTGATACCGGTGGAAATTTTTACCGGGGCAAAAACCGAACTGAAACAATAGACATCTTCTCCTTCAAATTTATTGAATATTTTATTTGTATCGCGGGAAAATTCGTACCAAGTGGGTTTTTCGTAAGTCGCTCTATAGTTACCTTCGGCCATCCTTTCTACGGAATGATACATGCCGATTCCGCGAAGAGAAAGCGGCACCGGCGGAATAGTATTTGAAAAGTAAAGCGCGTTAAAAACAATAAATATCGCGGCAACGGAAAAAAATGTTTTTGAGAAAGCGCCAATTACGGCTTTCTTTGAAACAACGGATAAAACAATCAAAAAACATCCAACCGTGACCAAGCTTGCTATTCCGCTTAAAATAAAAACGCCATCCCCCATTCGGCCGAATATCATGGGAACAACGAGAGTAAAATATAAGAGGGAAAGAAAATACCATGTTGAAATGTGAAAGTTAACGCGCGAATATTTGTCCCGCAAAAATTCATTACCAATGATAAATGCTCCCAAAATAAGCATAAAAAGATAATTTCCTTCAAACACCCCGCTCCGACCATACACCACCAAAAAACCACCGGCTAAGTTGCCAAAAGCAAATTGAATCATAGCGAGCAGCAACATTGGAACAGCAGTCCCCCGCTTGGCATACCCCGCAAGAAACAAAATGCCACCGGCGGATATTACAAGGTAAGCAACAAGGACTGCATTGCCCAAAAGTTGGTCCGGACGCGCAAATGTAAGCGAGTCCCAGACAAAACCAAGAACTACGGCTAACGCGCCAATGTGGCGTTCGTGTTTCTTTACGTATTCTTTAAACGCCATATTTGGGTAAGGGGGTTAAGCTAGTCATTGTTTTTGTTTTTCCACCACTCCCTATCACCTACAACCTAGTTCGTTTTACTGGTTAATTCCGCACTTTGCTTTAAGTTCGGAAATGTCGGCCACGGTAAGAACTTCGTTTTTGCTCGTATTTAATTTATACATTATGGCTTTTGGATCGTCCACATGTTCAAGCCCCAACGCGTGACCGAATTCGTGAGCCAAAACGCGCACCAGCTTGGCGCGACCGCTGAATTCGTAAATATTAATTTCTTCTTTTCCTCCGTTTATTCGGTAATCCCCTTCGGTAAATTCTTCGCCGCGCGACGTCGCAATCTCGTTATATTTCCCAACATCCAAATTAAGCGAACTGGCAAGACGGTTAAGCACCACCCCAAAAGCGTTAGTTTGGGAGACATACTCATTTACATTTGCTTGAAGTCCTTTTATTTCGTTTAACTCGGCTTCAAGGGCTATCCCCTCCTCTTGTAATCGCGCGTATTCTCTTTTTGGAGCCCCGCCTTTTGTGTTCCAATATTTCACTTCTTGGTCATACGCTTCTTTCCTTTTTTCAAATACCGCAACGCGAGAATCGTAAATTACTCTTGCCTCTTTGTATTGGACCTCCAGCTCCGCATACCTTATTTTGAGCAAATCGTACGAATTCCTGTTTTCTTCAACCGAAAACCCCAAATTTTTTAGTTTATTCGTTGCCTCCTGTCTGTAATCATACACAAGATTAACCGCAAGCTTGCCATCTGACGCATAAGCAAAAAGATCTTTGCCTCTAGGTTTTTCCCAAATATTCTCCGCTTCTTTAAGAGCGCTCAAAAAATTCTCTTTTGAAATGCCGAACTTGGTATCGAAGGAATCTATCGTGTAATTTATCGGCCTACTGCACGGAGCGTAAAGAGCGTAAAAAGACCGGGCTCTGGTTAAAAGTCCCTCTATTTGTTTTTCAAGCGGTAACCGAAAGATGAAAGCAAATGTCCCAACCAAAATCACGACAACAATGGTTTTTAAGATTCGCTTCATTTTTTTGTCCCCAATCTCGCGCCTCTTTTACGGAGCAACCGATTTAATTTGTTGAACATTTATTCGCTCCAGAAGACTTTCTTGAAGGCTTCTCGCCATCGAAATGTCAATTATATTAAAAACTCCTTCTGATTTTCCAACCGTATTGTTATTGTCTTCTCCGGCGGTCAGAATAATCAGATTGCTTACGCCCATTATCCGGCGCGAGGGGGTTTGTTCAATGTTAATATTTTGAATTTGCCGATACGGGATTGATGTTTCTTTTTTGCTCAAGATACCCCGTTTAATAATTAAGGCGTGTTCGTCAAGAATAAAAGTGCAGCTAATATATCTAAGCCAGCTATAAATTGTCCCCGCTACGACAACCAAAAAGGAAAGTGTTGCCAAAACGGAAGCTATGAAACCGAGCCCCGGATTAACAATAACCAAAACAAGCGCAAGTATCAGCATGGCAACCCCGGTGGCGATATTTTGATAGAGATGATAAAGAAATGTCCTTATCCCAAGCTTTTGTTCTGTTCCCATGGTGTTAAATACAGAATATCACAAAATGGGGGTTAGATCCGCGCTACTTTCAGATTCTTTCGTACAACCCGATCAATTCAGCAGATCCAATAACATGCCCCTCCGTCGCCTGAAGCAATCCTTCTTTCCCTGTTGTAACGGGTAAATCAAGTGTCGTGTCTAAAGCATAAAGTTTGAAAAAGTACCTGTGTTCCCTGTCGGGCGGACACGGACCGGCATATTTATTATTCCCGCGGGAATTCGCTCCCACAACCGCTCCGTCCGGCGCGGAATTTTCCGCAATCACTTTTGTTTCGATCGAAATATTCCACATAATCCAATGCACCCAAATACCTTCGGGGTGTATTGCTTTCGGCACATCCGGATCGTCCATAATAAGGGCGAGGGATTTCGCCCCCTCCGGCACATCGCTTATCAAAAGCTCCGGATTGATATTTCCCCCGTCGCAAGTATATTTAGACGGAATTTTCTCTCTATTGCCAAAAACCGAACTTGTAATTTTCATAAGTATTTATTAAGTATTTATTATATCACTTCTACGCTCGTTGATATTTATAAATTTACCCCAACCTTTCTTATTCTCTAATTCGCCCGAATTAGAGAATAAGAAACTAGCGCATTAAGCTTAGAACACTTTTGACAAGTGTGTCATTTGTCCTCGGAAGAAAATGAAACACCGTCAAGCTAATCTGCTCTTTTTCAATTATTTCAGCGTTAGACAAAATTAGAAGATGTTTTGACGTAGCCTTGTACGAAAGTTTTATTGCCCCTGCGATATCGCCAACTGACGCTCGGCCGGTGCTTTTTAAATATTTGACAATAGCAAGTCTTCGTTTGTTAGATAATGCTTTCAGCTTTTTTTCTAATTCCTTCATTTTTTTACCACTATTATCGTATCCTTTATCGTATCCTATTTTAACATCAATTTACTCTATTCTCTAATTCGGGCGAATTAGAGAATAGCATTTTTATCGGCTGTCGTAAGTCGTAAACATGCCCCGCAGTGAGTACTCTCTGCTACTGGGGTCGCAGGTTCACTCATACCGCAACGCTTCAATCGGGTTTTTGGCGGCAGCTTTGCGCGCGGGGTATAAACCGAAAATCAATCCGATGGCGCCCGAAACCGCTATGCCCAAAATTGCCGCTTGCCACGGGAGCGAAAAACTCCAGGCAATGCCAAAAACTTTACTGATAATGAAAGCCGTGGCGAAAGAAAGCCCCGAACCGAGCAAAATACCCACAAATCCGCCTATGCCCGTCAAAATAATCGCCTCAAAAAGAAACTGCGCCAAAATATTTTTATTGGTCGCCCCGAGGGCTTTTCTAAGGCCGATTTCTCGCGTTCGTTCGGTCACTGAAACAAGCATTATGTTCATGATGCCGATACCTCCGACAACAAGCGAAATAGCGGCAACCAGCGCCAAAAAGAGAGTAAGGGTGGTCAAAATAGTTCCTACTGTTTTCAGAGCGTCCGCTTGCGTTTCAACCCCGAAGTCGTCCTTTTCCGGATCGGTGATATTGTGAGCGTTTCGCAATGTCGCTTTTATGTCTTCTACCGTGGTATTTATGTTCGCTTCCGTATCGGCTCGCACAGCGATACGATTGAAATATTTTATGCCGAAAATATAATTTTGGGCGGTAGTATACGGCACCATTGCCATCTCGTCAAAATTGATAAACGAAGAACCGCCTTTTTTCGGAAGAATTCCTATGACTAAAAAGTTTCTGCCTTTTATTTTGATTCTTTCCCCCAAAAGATTGCCGCCAGGGGCAAGTTCTTCCACAACCTTTGAACCCAAAATCACGACATCAGCCCCCCCGCGCACATCGTCTCCGCTTATATTCCTGCCTTGGTCGGGGTAGATATCGTATATCTCGGCCATCAACTCCGTTCCGCCAAAAATAGTCGGGCGGTATGTTTCTCCTTCGTAGGAAACGGTTTCGCTTCCAAATACTATCGGCATAATATCCTCCGCGTGCGGAACATTTTCTTTGCGGGAAAGAAGGTCTAAATCGCGCTGCTTTAGAGAGGCGGTCAGGGTTGCGAGAATGTCGGTCGGACCCTTGGGCGCGCGGCCCGGAATGATGCCTATAACCCTCGCTCCAATACCCTCTATTTGGCCCAAAATAAGGTTTTGAGCGCCTTCTCCCAAAGAAACCACCATAATTATCGCCGTCACCCCGATGACGATTCCGAGGATGGTTAGAGCGGAGCGGGTCTTGTTGGTTTTGAGCCCGGTCAGGGCTGTTTTGGCGGTGTGTCGGAGAGTCATATGTTTAATGGGCAATAATAATTTTCAATTTCCAAGCATCAATTTTCATTAAATTATCAATGACAAAATTTTCAATTAAATTCGTTTGAGTCATTTGGTATTTGAAAATTTATTGAAAATTGAAAATTTGGTCATTGTAAATTATCGGTAACTACTTCACAAACACCTTGCCCGTGCGGCGATTGGCCACTTTGATATCGCTTTCCACACTGCCGTCGCGCAAGCGGATGATTCTTTCGGCATATTCCGCGGTATAAGCTTCGTGGGTGATTAAAATAATGGTATGGCCTTTTTCGGCATTCAGCTTCCGGATAATTTCCATAACCAACTCCCCTGACTTTGAATCAAGGTTGCCTGTCGGCTCGTCGGCAAAAATCACCTCCGGATTATTGACAAGGGCGCGGGCTATGGCCACTCTTTGTTTTTCCCCGCCGGAGAGTTGCGACGGTTCGAAATAAAGACGGTGAGAAAGCCCGACTGATTTGAGGGCGCTTCTTGCCATCTCTTCCCAATGTTCCTCGCTTATTCCGGAATAAGTTAGCGGTAATTTCACGTTTTCCAGAACCGTCGTGCGCGCCAAAAGATTAAACGATTGGAAAATAAATCCCAATTTTTTGTTGCGTATATGCGCAGATTCTTCGTCGGTATAAGAACCGGCCAACCTGCCTTCAAAAGAATACTCCCCTCCGGTGGGCGCGTCCAAAAATCCCAAAACGTGAAGCAGGGTTGATTTGCCGGAACCGGACGGGCCCATAACGGCCACAAATTCTCCTTCGTTTATGGAAAACGACAAACCTTTCAAAACCTGCGTGGCCACAGCTTCGTCCTGGTATGTCTTCTCCAGATTTTTGATTTCCATTAGCATAAATCAGTTGTTAGGTTATAGCTTTTAGACAATCCGGAATAAAAGAAAACCCGTAAGCCACAAGCTGTCTACTTTATAACTTTATACTTTATAAACCTTACAAACTAGTTCGTCTTCACCCTATCCCCCTCCTTAAGCCCCGAGAGTATTTCTACATCGCCGTTTGAACCGCGGAGCCCGGTGGTAATAATAACCCCGCGGGTAGTTTTACCTTCCAACAAATCAACTGTTTTGATTTTTTCTTTGGTTGAAACGGCGCGACCCGGAATAAATAAAATGTTTTCTTTCTTCTGTCCGAAAATGTCCGTGTTGGCCGTCATGCCCGGCTTGACCCGCGGATCATTTTCGTTGAACTGCAATGTTGTTTTGTAGGTCGCCACGCCGTCAATTATTGTTTCCGCCGGATTGATTTGAGATACCGTTGCGGAAAAGACAGCGTCGCTTCCGTAAGCGTCAAGTGTTATTTCCGCCTTATCCCCTATTTTTATTTTAGCGATATCGGCTTCCGGAATATCCGCCTCTATTTCATACTTGGCGTTTGAAATTACCGACACCAATACGACGCCGGCCGGAGCCGTTTCCCCCGTTTTTGCCTCTTGTTTCGTTACTACGCCCGAAATTGCAGAACGAAGAATGGTTTTCCCAAGCTGAACCGCAAGGTTGAGAACAT
>JBBTSJ010000015.1:0-8988 GCA_038064715.1 Patescibacteria group bacterium
TTATATCGGCGTCAGTTAATCCGGAACTGGCCTCGATTCTTATTGTTTGCGTTTTTCCGCTCGTTTTGTCTTTGGCGGTCACATTTAAGATGCCGTTCGCGTCAACGTCAAAAATAACTTCAATTTGCGGCATGCCGCGGGGAGACGGCGGAATGCCATCCAAGATAAAACGTCCCAGACTCTTGTTATCAATGGCCATCGGCCGCTCGCCTTGCACTATATGAATCTCTACGGAAGTTTGATTGTCCGCGGCCGTAGAAAACACTTGTGAACGCGAGGTCGGGATGGTGGTATTTCTTTCGATCAATTTTGTGGCCACATTCCCAAGCGTCTCAATCCCCAAAGAAAGCGGAATGACATCAAGAAGAAGAACGTCCTTGACATCTCCCTGAAGCACCCCCGCTTGTACCGCCGCGCCTAAAGCCACAACCTCATCCGGGTTGATTGAGCGGTTAGGTTCTTTGCCGAAAAAGTTTTTAACCGCCGCGACGATTGCCGGCATTCTAGTTTGTCCTCCTACCATAACGATTTCGTTTATATCGGAAATTTTGAAAGGAGATCTCTCTATGGCGCGTTTGGTTATTTCTATTGAACGGTCTACGAATTCCCGCGCCAAGTCCTCAAGCGTGGCGCGGCTCATTTTGAGAAGAAGATGTTTGGGGCCTGAAGCATCCGATGTTATGAAGGGGATGTTAATTTCCGTTTCCGCCGTGGTTGACAGTTCGTGTTTTGCTTTTTCGGCAGCTTCTTTCAGTCTTTGGAGGGCCAGCGTGTCTTTGGTCACATCAATGCCTGATTCTTTTTTGAATTCGGTTCCTATCCAGGAAATTATTTTTTGATCTATATCCTCTCCGCCCAAATGAGAGTCGCCGTCAACAGACTTAACCTCAACTACATCCTCCCCCACCTCAAGTATGGAAATATCAAAAGTCCCGCCCCCAAAATCGTATATGGCTATTTTTTCGTTTTTCTTTTTGTTAAAACCGTAAGCCAAGGCCGCGGCTGTCGGCTCGTTGATGATGCGTTTTACATCAAGTCCGGCAATCGCTCCGGCGTCTTTGGTGGCTTTTCTTTGAGCGTCATTGAAATAAGCAGGGACGGTGATAACCGCTTCGGTTATTTTTTCTCCAAGTTTTGCTTCAACATCGTGTTTTATTTTCTGGAGAATCATGGCCGAAATTTCTTCTGGACGATATAATTTGTCACCCATTTTTACCTTGACTCCGCCGTTTTCTCCGCCCTCCACCTTAAAGGAAACCATTTTGCGGTCTTTTTCTACATCGCTTTCGTTAAACAAATGCCCCATAAACCGCTTTATGCCTGATATGGTGTTTTCGGGGTTGGTAACCGCTTGTCTCTTGGCCAAAAGTCCGGCTAAGCGGTCTCCGTTTTTGGCAAGCGCGACAACCGACGGAGTGGTGCGGGCGCCTTCTATATTTTCAATAATTTTCGGCGCCCCGCCCTCGATGATGGCGACAGCCGAATTGGTCGTTCCTAAATCAATACCGATGATTTTTGACATAATATTTATTTAAAAATTTAAAATTAAAAATTAAAAAAATCAATAGGTTTCTAATCTTAATATTTTACGCTTTTCGCTTTTACTTCTTAACTTGCTCTTTTATAAACAAACGCTCTGACCCGCGCTGGACGCACCACCCTGTTTTTGTGCGCATATCCTTTCTGTAAAATTTTTTCTATTACCCCATCTTTGTCTTTTTCTTCCGTACCAACCGCTTCAACAACCAAGTGGTGCTCAAAATCTACCCTATCCCCGACTTTTGGGCAAATTTCGGCAAAGCCGTTGTCGGTCAAGGCGTTTTTTAGCTGATTGGAAATATATTCTACGCCTTTCCGCCAATTTTCGGGAACGGATTCCCATGCTTCACGATTGCCCATAGCGAGCTCAAAACTATCTAAAACGGGAATTATGTCGGAGAAAAGCTTTTCGGCCCCAAAAGAAAGGGCATCGGCGTATCTGGGATTAAACTCTTTCTCAAGATTTATGTAATCTGCCTTGGCTCTTTGCCATCCAGCCAGATACTCCGCGCGTTCCTTTCGGCAAATCTCAAGTTTTTCTTTCAGGTCTTTAATTTTTTGGCGCATATCTCCATCGCCAACTTCCTCCTCGGTCGGCTCTATTACGACATCTTCTTCGTTCGCTGGTTCATTTTTTGAAAGGTTTTGTTTTTTTGTGAACATATGCAAAAATCTTAAAATATAAAACGTGGAGCGTAAAATGTTTTGGATTCTAAGTTCTAAGTTCTACGCTCTGGATTTCTATCGCTTGCTCCATTGTGGAGCCTTTCTGGCTTTCTTTAAACCGAACTTGCGACGTTCTTTAGCTCTCGGGTCTCGTTTCAGAAAACCAAGTTTTTTTAACCTGACGCGTGTTTCCGGTTCCTTTTTGGTGAGCACCCGAGAAATGCCGTGCCGAACAGCTTCGGCTTGAGAATGTATTCCCCCACCTTTTACAACAACGGAAACAGAATATTTACCGGGAAATTTTCCCTCAATGAACGGGTTATTTATTATTGAACGCAACTCCATGGTCGGGAAATATTTTTCCAATTCTTTTCCGTTTATGACATAAGACATTTTTGACGCCTCTGTCATGCGAACACGAGCAACGGAAGTTTTGCGTCGCCCGATGGCCTCTATGTATTTGTTGCCACTTTCAATTTTTACGGGAGTTTTTTTATTCATATTGATTTATTTTTTCTGTAACACATAACTTGTAACTCAAGAGCCTGTTTTATTCGTGTTAAAAGTTACACGTTACAAGTTATAAGTTTTACTCCGTGATTACAAGATTCTTTAACATTTTTGACTGAAGTTTGTTTTTGGGCAACATTCCTTTTATCGCTCGTTTAAAAACTTCCCCGTATCCGCGCCTTTCGGACAAGCTTTTCAAAGTTTCCCCCTTGAGACCGCCGGGATATCCGGAATATCTGTGGTATGTTTTGTTGTCGGCCTTTTTTTGACTTACGCTTGCTTGCGAAGCGTTGATAATTTTTACCGTAACCTCCGGGTTGGCGTTCCGTTTGAAAGAAACGATATTTTTACCCATAAGAAATTTTGCGGCTTCCGTTGCCACCCGTCCTATTGATTTACCTGTTGCATCTATTGTATGATTCATAAATGAAAAGTTAAAATTAAAAACTAAAAAAGAAAAGTATGGGACTATCACCGTTATTTTTCATGAATTCCATCTTTTTCATTTTTCGCTTTTATTTTTTAATTATTATACGAATTCTATTATAGCCATTTTGCTGGCATCACCCTTGCGTCTGGCGGAAAGCTTAAGAATTCGGGTATATCCACCCTTTCTTTTTTTGTACCGCAGAGCAATGTCAGAGATAAGTTTTTTTGACGCCTTTTCCTGATTAAAAAGCCTGGCGATTACAATCCTTTTTGAAGAAAGGGTTTCTTCTTTTGCTCTAGAAACCAACTTCTCTATAAAAGGTCGCAGTTCTTTGGCCTTTGCTTCGGTTGTGATTATCTTCTCTTTGTCTATAAGAGCCAAAGCAAGAGACCTAAGAAGCGCTTTTCTTTGGTCGCGGGGCCGTCCTAATTTTCTTTTTTTATTATGATGGAGCATAGAATAAATTTAAAATGTAAAGCTAAAAAATAAAGGTTCCTAGGGGCAAGCCCCGAGGTATTCTACCTGTGTTTCGTCTTCGCACCACAAGAGTACTTCTTGTTTTATGAATAAAACAAAGTCGCACCACAAGAGTACTTCTTGTTTTATGAATAAAACAAAGTCGCTCGGACGGCATGCAAAGAATACTTTGCGCGCCGCTCCTCGCTCGACGAAATATAAATATGTGCGCGAATCAAGCATTTTTTGTATTGTACTTCTTTTTAGTTTTTACTTTTACGTTTTTCATTTTATTTCAGCGTTATGCCGTAATTTGACAAAACCCGTTTTATTTCTTGAATGCCTTTTTCCCCCAGTCCGTCTATGGAAAGTAAATCTTCTTTTTTCTTTCTGGCAAGCCCTCCGATTGTTCGAATATTCGCCAAAGAAAGAGCATTGAGGGTCCTGGTTGAAAAATTAAGCGTATCTATTCTTGTTTTCATCGCCTCGGTGTCGCCTTGCTCTTTTGACTTTCTCTCCTCCCCGACCTCTTCTTCGTTTTCCAAAGGAGATTTCTCTTCCTCCTTAAAACCAACAATGGCTTTAAGCTGTCGTATCATAATTTCTATGGAGCGCTCGAGGGCTTCTCTGGGGGTGATAGTTCCGTCGGTTTCAATCGAAACGCGCAAACGATTGTAATCCGTCCTGTCTCCTACGCGCATATTTTCAACCTCGTAACTAACGCGGCGGATGGGCGTAAAAATAGCGTCAATCGCGATAGCTCCAATATCAACTTTATCTTTATGGGTGTCTTCTTTGGCCACATAACCAAGCCCCTTTTTGATAGACATTTCAATCTTGAACTCATTTTTGCCCGTTAACTCGGCAATATGCTGGTTTTTATTAAGAACCTCAACTTGCCCGGGAACTTTTATGTCTTTGGCTGTTACCGAATAGGGACCCTTGATTGAAATGAAAACCGTCTGGGGTTCGTCGGTAAGCATCTTGAAACGCACCTTCTTTAGATTAATAAGAATCGTCAGAACATCTTCTTTTACGCCCTCAATCGTGGAGAACTCGTGGCTAACGCCATCTATTTTAACCAGTATAACGGCTGCGCCCGGCAAAGACGAAAGAATAATCCGCCTGAGTGAGTTTCCCAACGTATGCCCGTATCCCGGATAAAGACTGTCAACTTCATAAACGCCACTCACTTCGTTCTCCGAAATAATTTTGGGCTTAGAGGGCAAAATAATAGTGTATTCTGGCATAATATTTTTTAAATTTATAATTAAAAACTTGATGATTTTTTTAGTGAACGAAGCGAACTTTTGAAAATCTCACCCCGCCTCAATTTTGCCCCCAACTATTTTGCGCAGTGCGACTGCCGGATAGGCAGTTCCCTTCTCGGGCGAAGCGCTGCGCCCAGAACCGGAAGCGGCTGTTCGCCGCTCGCGCTTCGCGTAATTACGCTAGGCGCAAAATTGGGGCGGGGTTAAGAAAATTATATTCACTCATTCATATATTCATTCGTTCATTAATTTTCTAAACTAACGACTATAAAACTCAATTACCGACGTTAAATTAAACGGCGGATTTTTTTCTTTCGGCAAAGACTTTATTTCCCCCTGCGCCACATCTGGGCGAAGCATTAGCCAATTTGGAGTATCACGGTCAGTTAGTTTTTTGAAAGCCTCCGTAAAAACAATTCTTCCCTTGCTTTCTTCCCGAACAGAAACTACGTCTCCAATCCTCGTTTGATGGGACGGGATTGAACATCTTTTCCCGTTAATTAAAATGTGGCCGTGAGAAACAAGCTGGCGCGCGTGAGTCCGCGATTTTCCAAGTCCCATCCTGAAAACAACGTTGTCCAACCTGCGTTCCAGTGATTCATACAGTTTTTCCGGTGGATTCACCCCGTGTTTTTTTGAGGCTGCTTTGACATAATTACCGAATTGCTTTTCTGAAACACCGTATACATTCCTAACTTTTTGCTTCTCTTTAAGCTGGCGCCCATATTCGGTCATCATCGATCGGTGTTTTCGCTCAGAGTCTATTTTGCCGGGAGGATACGGTTTTTTAACAAAAACGCATCTAGGTGTAAAACACTTCTCTCCTTTAAGAAAGAGTTTTTCTCCGGCGCGCCGGCAAGTACTGCATTTTTTGTCGGTAATCATGGATGAAAATTAAAAACTAAAAGCTAAAAAAGAAGAGGCGCAATACTCGCTTTTTGTTGAATTGTTTTTTAGAATTTTCATTTTTTAATTTTTAGCTTTGATTTTTACGTTTTTAAACGGTTCTTGGCTTTTTTGGTTTCGGACCATTGTGCGGAATCGGGGTTCGGTCTTTTATAGCGGTCAAGTCGATCCCTTTTGAAATAAAAGCCCTTATTGAAGATTCGCGTCCCGAACCAACCCCTCTTACAACCACATCCACTTCTTTGATTCCAGACTGCGCCGCTTTTTCGCCGATAAGTTCACCTACTTTTGCCGCGGCAAAAGGAGTACCCTTTTTTGCGCCTTTAAAGCCGATTGCTCCAGAAGACGACCACGCCAAGGCGTTTCCATCCTTGTCCGTTAAAAGAAGTTTGGTGTTGTTATATGTTGATTGAACATGAAGAGTCCCCATGGAAACCCGTTTCTTGGGTTGGCGCGTCGAAACGCGACCCGTTGCTTCTCCGACTCCTTCTGCCCCTCCTTCTTTTTTTGTTACGATTTTTTTCTTACCCATATATTCTAGCGTTTAGCGTAGAGCGATTAGCGTTTAGGTTAATTCGTATTTCACTAACCGCTAAACGCTAACAGCTAATCGCTGTTCTAGGTTTTTTCCGTCTTCCTCCGACCGGAACCCATTGTTTTTCGCACATTACCGCGCACCGTGCGCGAATTTGTTTTTGTCCGTTGTCCGCGGACTGGTAACCTTTTTACGTGACGAGTTCCGCGATACGACTTGATGTCCTTCAGTCGTTTAACATTCTGGGAAACCTCACGACGAAGATCTCCTTCCAGTTTTAGCCCTTCAATTTCTTTTTTTATGCGGCTTTCGTCTTCAGCGGAAATATCTTTAGGTTTTTTATCGTAAGCAATTTTTGATTTATCCAAAATCTTTCTGGCGCGAGAATGGCCGATGCCGTAAAGAGTGGTTAGGCCGATTTCTATGTGTTTTTCTTCTGGAATTGTAATGCCGAGAATTCTCATGAATAGCTTTTGGGGTTTGGGGTTTAGGGTTTAGGGTTAAACCCTAAACCCTAACCGCTAAACGCTCCTTTTCTTACCCTTGTCTTTGCTTATGGCGCGGGTTTTCGCAAATAACCCGCACGCGCCCTTTTCGCCGGACAAGCTTGCATTTCGCGCAAATTTTTTTAACCGATGATTTAACTTTCATAATACGAATGGTTGCGAATGGGCACGAACGATGCGAATAATACGATACGATATGAATGATTACGAATGGAAACGAATGGTACTGATTGAATTCTATTCGGATAATTCGTGCCCATTCGTATATTGGTATTGGGGCAAAAACATTAGCCACTACAAAAACAAAAAAAGGACCAAATCCTTTTTTATGAGGTTAGTTGCCATGCTAGCACAGCTATCCTCGTTTTACAACCCTACCGGAAGTTTTCCCGCCATAAGGGTCAAGCTTTACCGTGACCTTATCCCCGACCAACACCCTTATTCTGTGAAGCCGCATTTTGCCGGATAAGTACGCAAGCACATCTTCTCCTCCCTCAAGTTTTATCTTGAACAGCGCGCTTGGCAACGCTTCTATTACAATACCGTTTGCAAATAGCTCTTTATTAATAGCCTCTTTGGTCATTCTTGGTGTTTTGAAATACTAACAAAAAACGGTATTAGGGTCAAGTTTTTAAAAGCGGAGCCTATTCTTTGGTCACTTTTATTTCTATTTTTGAAGGATTGTTTGGAAAATAACGCGCCCAGAATGGCCGTATACTCACGATTGTAACTTCAGAGACTGCGGGGTATCTAATCAAAACTGCTGGAAGTTCTCTCCTTGCTTTGCCAACTAAATCGTTTATCAAAGAATTTTTGTCCACAATATAGGTTATGTCGGCATTTCCCGTAAGAGTAAAGGGTAGCTCTTTCGTTTTGTCGTCTAGGATTGTTGTGCCGTTTCCAAAGGAAAAAGAAAGCGTTTCCAGCGAATCTAAGGTGAAGGGAATATCATTTTTATCTTGCAAGGCGATATTTTTTATTACCTCACTCGAAAGAGCGTCTTTTTTGAGAAGTATCCCGACAAGTGTTCCATTTTCCTCAATCGTTAGAGAGTTGGGGCTATTGCTGATATCCTTAATCTCATCAAAACTAATCTGAATCGCGTTTTTGTAAAGAATATATCCATTGGGGATTTGAGAGCTAGCTTCGTGGAAAAGATCCTCCTTCAAAGAGTCTTCTATGGCCGATTTGGCTAATGTGAGGTCTTCTTCGGACACTACCGGGGTGTCTCCTAGAACTCCTCCCGTCATTTCCGTTTTGGAGCGGGCGTAAAATTTCGAATAACGAGGATCTCCTTTAAAACCCGGTATTGTAAAATCCGTCAGCGGGGAATTATATTCCGTTCCGGCCTTATCAGCGAACACCGTAATTTCAACGGAACCAGGGATATTTTCTCCATTTTTGCTGTAAATCCCCGGTACGGTTACGCTGTTTCCCGCGCGATAAATTTTTCCACCAAGCGACTCGAAGCGGGTGTTTTTTGTCAATTTCTGGGCAGTTCCGGAATAATTATTGTAAATAATAATTTTACCCGAAGCTTTGCGTTCGGTGTGTTTTGTTCCGGTAGCGGCAATATTTTTCGTTTCGCTTCCTTTCACCAAAACAATCTCGAACGGGATACCATCAAACGCTCCTTTCTTGGAAACTAAGGGAATATTTACGGGAACAGTTGCTTTCTCTGGCAACACTTCAATTGTAGTTTTTGAAAAAAGCGCCCCCAAAACGAGCATGGCCAAAAAAAGAAAGGCGGTCCCGCCAAGGCCCTGCCAAAATAGGGGTTTTTTTATCCAATCAAAACGAGAATGGCGAAATAAATTTATTCGTGACCGTTCTTGCTCTGAAAAAGAAAAAGGCTGACGCGATTTTTTTTCCGTCTGCTTAATCGGGAAAATTTTACGGACTTTTTCAGAATCAGGGTTTTGGATGATGCCGGCCGAATTACCGCGAACAGCGGACGCGGGCTGCTTTCCTCCTTTACCCATAAAAACGTCTTGCATTATCTTCTTTGCCATAATCAGTGCCCATTATACTACATTTAGAGCCTGTTCAACATCTAAGCACAAAAATAAAGGTTCCTCGGAGTAAGCTCCGAGGTATTTACCTATAATTCGTCTTCGCACCACAAGAGTACTTCTTGTTTTATGAATAAAACAAAGTCGCACCACAAGA
>JBBTSJ010000016.1:0-12609 GCA_038064715.1 Patescibacteria group bacterium
CTACTGTATCTTAAAAAAATTAAGAGTTATTGTTGCATCATACCTTGGAGCATTAAGTCATTGCCGAAGCGGGGAATTACGCGCATGGTGCAGGAGAGTTGCCGAAGTTGCGTGAGCTTTTTTCTTTATACTTTATACTTAATACTATATACTTAATACTAAACAAGTATGACAAACCAAAACAACATCACATACATCGGGGAGACGGATTTCCGCAATAAAAAAATAAAATTCGGCATCAGGGCCAAAGACCGTACCCGCCATCTTTACATTATCGGCAAAACCGGCATGGGCAAATCCACTCTGCTTGAAAATATGGCCGTCCAAGATATCCAAAACGGCGAGGGGGTGGCTTTTATTGACCCGCACGGAGGCACCGCCGAGAAACTTTTGGACTATATTCCAGAAGAAAGAATGAAGGATGTCGTTTACTTCGCTCCTTTTGATATGGAGTATCCGATTTCCTTCAATGTGATGGAGGATGTCGGCGCCGACAAACGGCATTTGGTGGCGAACGGGCTGATGAATGCTTTCAAGAAGATTTGGGTTGACCTATGGAGCGCCCGAATGGAGTACATACTGAACAATGTTCTACTGGCTCTTCTTGAATATCCAAATGCCACTATCTTGGGTGTTAACCGCATGCTTTCCGACAAGGATTATCGTAATTTGGTGGTAGCAAATATTTCCGATTCTTCCGTCAAAGCGTTTTGGGTGGATGAGTTTGCCAAATATGGAGATAAATACATGCAGGAAGCCGGCGCAGCTATTCAAAACAAAATCGGCCAGTTCATTTCCAATCCGCTTGTCAGAAACATCATCGGCCAGCCCAAATCGTCTTTTGACGTGAGGAAAATTATGGACGAGAAAAAAATTCTCATCATGAACCTTTCCAAAGGGCGGATGGGCATTGAGAACTCGGCGCTTTTGGGCAATATGTTGGTGACAAAAATTTATCTGGGAGCGATGTCGCGCGCCGACGCAACGCCGGAAGAGCTTCATAAACTCCCCAACTTTTATTTTTATGTTGATGAGTTTCAGTCCTTTGCCAACGAATCTTTTGCCGACATTTTGTCCGAAGCGCGCAAATACAAACTCTCACTCACCATCGCTCATCAGTATATAAATCAAATGCCCGATGAAGTCCGCGATGCCGTTTTCGGCAACGTCGGTTCAATGCTTACTTTTCGCATCGGGCCGGAGGACGCGGAGTTGTTTGAAAAAGAATTCGCTCCGGAATTTCTTGCCGAGGATTTTGTTAATTTGGGGTTCGCCCAAGTGTATTTGAGACTTATGATAGACAGCATCGGTTCCAAGCCTTTTTCGGCGACAACCTTGCCTCCGATATCCATGCCGGAAAGTTCGTCTAAAGATAAAATCATAGAGGAAACCAGAAAAACCCACTCTACTCCGCGTGCGGAAGTGGAAGCGGCAATAAATGCCTGGTACGCGCCCGTTCCGTCGTCCAAACCGCCGAGAGAAAAAACAAAAAATGACGTTGCCGGAGCATCTCCGCGCGGGACCCATTCAGCCGTTGCCCAGAAAGAAGAGCCCTCATACCGTCCGCCAAGAACTGAATATGTTGCTAAACAAGAAAAGAAAGAAAATATTGTTGTGCCATTAGACGCTGGCACTCGCGGTAGTAAGGGAAAAATAGAAGACACGGTTACTCCCGTGGTCGCCGCCGCGCCGCCGCCGTCTGTTACGACCACTGCTGTGCCGCCGCGGCCAGTTGCGCCCCCGCCTCGCCCTTCTGTGGTCCCCGAAAAACGCTTTAAGCCCGAAATGCGGCCCGCCATATCCTCAAGCAGGCCGCTTAAGTCTCAAGGCGAAGCGGTAGCGCGCCAAGAGACCCCCGCCAGCCCGATGCCGGTTTCTTTGAGCAGACTAAAGCCCCAAGTAAACAATGCTCCCTCAAAAAACAACATGGCCCTAAAAGAAGCGCTTGCCGCCGCCCTCAAAGAGAAAAGAAGTACTCCGCCTGAACCCAAAAAAGAAGTTTCGGCGATTAATGTTCAAAAAAATATTCCGAATGTTTCGGAAAACGGATTGAAGCAAGAGGAAAAAAAATGGGAAGAGTTGAAGAAAAACAATGAAGTCACGAACGCGCCCAAAGAAGTGCCGGAAGATGTTTTGAGGAAAATTTTGAACGAATAGCGTGAAATACAGAAACATAATATTTTTTTTATGTTTTATTCAGTTGATTGTGCCATCCGTAGCGCACGCTAATATTATATTTTCAGAGATAATGTATGACCTGGATGGTTCCGATACCGATCGTGAGTGGGTGGAGATTTTTAATGATGGACCAAATGCAGTCACTATCAAGGGCGGTACGGGCGCCAGTTGGCGTTTTAATGACGGATCAAACAACCGCATTCTTTCAGAGCCGCCCGAATATAGTGGACGCGGTTCGATGACGCTGCAGTCAGGAGAATATGCCGTTATCGCGCGCGACCCGACAACTTTTTATTCAATGTATCCCAGCGGGACATTTACTGTTATGCGTGCGGCTCTTACTCTCAACAATACCGGGGCTTCAATTTTGTTGATTGATGATGCGGGCAATATTGCAAATAGTGCAACATACGCGAACAGTACGGGAGCAAACGACGACGGGAATTCATTGCAGAAAAACTCATCAGGGAATTGGATTGCCGCGTTACCTACGCCCGGGACGGGGATACTGTCTAGTCAGCCATCATCAGGAGTTTCATCATCATCAACGTCATCATCAACAACAGAGACTTCTTATAGCGGGCTTTCTTCAGGCACCGCGGTGGACTCGCCGTCGTCTACCGATACGGCTTCCAATTGGCCCGTTGAACCGCAGGTTTTTGCCGATGCCGGCAAAGACAAGATTGTTGTTTCCGGCGCGACAGCGCGATTTGAAGGAAAAGCGTATGGTTTAAAAAAAGAGCCCTTAAACAACGCGCGATATATTTGGAATTTTGGAGACGGAGCTACGGCTGAAGGCAAAACGGTGGAACATATCTACCATTATCCCGGAGATTACATTGTTATTCTAGACATTGCTTCCGGGTACTTTTCCGGTTCAGATAGGGCAAATGTTCGCGCCGAACCCTCTCCTTTGTCCATTACCTCAATCGGCAACGGAAAAGATTATTTCGTGGAAATTTACAATTCATCTAACTCCGATCTGGAGATTTCTTATTGGCAGGTTTTCTTGGGCCCGCCTGCCGTCCGCCTGTTAGAGCGCGGGCAAGCGCTGGGTGTGGCGCAGGCAGGAGAAAAAATTTTTACCGTGCCGAAAAATACTTTTATCGCCGGCGGCAAGAAAATGATTTTTTCAAATGAAATTACCGGACTTTCCGTTGAGGATGGGAGCGCGCCGGAGCTTCGTTATCCAAACGGCGTTACTGCTTACAAGTACGGGGAAGCGCCAAAAGTCGCCGTTTCTCCGTCTTTTCCCAAAACAGCAAGTTCTAAGGAATCACAAACCGTATTCGGAGGTGATGGCGCAACATACGCAAACAAGCCAGCTCTAAAAGAGAACGCAAGCGCGGATGAAGCAGTAGGCATTGGTGGCGGTAAAAACGAAGAAGACAGCAACAATCTTACCGCCTCGGCCGCAAACTCAAATTCGGGGTTTAATTACAAATGGCTTTTGGGGGTAGTGGGCATATCGGCTATTTCCGTCGCCGGGATATTTTTGGCGCGCCGATTTGAACTACCCGAAGACGAAGCTGACAAGATTGCCAAGGAGATAGAAATTGTGGAAGAATGAAAATCAGCTTCAAAACTTTCTATGCTAGTGTTTTGCAAAAGACTAGAATAGACTCAAGGCGGATTATAATGAAATGAAAGACAAAACCATACTCATAACCGGCGCTACTTCCGGTATAGGTAAAGAAACTGCCATCACTCTCGCCAAACTTGGCGCGACGGTTATTTTTACGGCAAGGTCAAAAGAATCGGGTGAGTTGACAAAAAAAGAAATAGTAGAATTGTCAGGAAACGACAAGGTTGATTTTTTTGAATGCGATTTGGCGTCTTTTGAATCGATAAAATCTTTTGCCGAAAATTTCAAAAACAAATACAACCGATTGGATGTTTTAATAAACAACGCCGGGGTGGGGGAGACTACCCTTAAATTTTCAAAGGATAATATTGAAATGGACATGGCGGTGAATTATTTTGCCCCGTTTCTTCTTACCGGTCTTTTTTTACCTCTGCTAAAAAAGAGCGCCCCGTCGCGTATTGTAAATGTGTCTTCGATGTTGCACGCCGAGGGGCATATTGATTTTGATAATTTGACCGAAGGGAAAAATTTCGAGCGGTATGAGATGTACGCCCAGTCCAAACTTGCCTTGATATTATTTACGCGCAAACTCGCGCGCGATTTAAGCGGAAGCAATATTACGGTAAATGCCATGCACCCGGGAATAATCAACACAAAAATTACGAAGGAGTTGATGAATAAGACGAATATTATAGTGAAGGCTTTTTTCCGCCTAAAGATGATAAGCGAAGAAGAAGCTGCCCTAGGAATTGTCTATCTGGCAACCAGCCCCGAAGTCCAAGGGATTACAGGAGAATATTTTGACCGCAAGACAAAAAAGCGTTCCTCGGATGAGTCTTACGATATGGCAATAGCCGAAAAACTCTGGAATTTTACGGAAAAACTTGTCCCGTTAGAAGTCCACCCAAACGTCGCGCGACAAAGATCTATTCTTACGAACATACACAATACTTAACTTCTAATGGGATTTATCACGAGATTACAACCAGAGTAATCTGGAAAAATTTGACTTTTTAGGTGGAATTTGCTAGGGTAGTGGGGTGAGTGGGAGGTTCTCTCCCAAAACAACGAATGTCTGCGTAAGGCCCCGCGAAAGCGGGGTTTTGCGTTTGTCATAAAACCCTTATGGGATAAGGCTCAAGTTTTCCAAGGTCTCCCCTTGGATTAGGTCCCGTATACTATTATATGTGATGTTGTATACTACAAACTGACCTGTTGCGTCTATCCGCGGCCGGTGATCGCACTCATATAAGACATTTGTTTTTGGAGTTAACCTCACCGGCCACGAATAGACACATGATATTAGAAAACGTACTGCTTGCTCCGTTTACTACATTTAAAGTTGGCGGTAGCGCCCGCTATTTCGCGGAAGTAAAAACAATAGATGAACTCAAAGAAGCAGTTTTGTTCTCTCAAAAACGGAAACTGCCGTTTTTTGTTTTGGGCGGAGGGTCGAATATTTTAATTTCAGATTCTGGGTTCCCCGGTCTGGTAATCAAAATTTCTTCGCGGGGAATTACGCACACAGAGAAGGGTGATCATATCTTCGTTACCGTTTTAGCGGGGGAAGATTGGGATAATTTTGTGGAGTACGCAGTGGTGCGCGGATGGCACGGTGTTGAAAATTTGTCAGGTGTTCCAGGGTCTGTCGGAGCGGCCCCGGTTCAGAATATCGGCTGTTATGGAAGTGAAGTAAAAGACACCATTGAGTCTGTTCTTGTTTTCGACATCAAGGAAGAAAGGATAAAAATTTTTCCTAACAAAGAATGCAAATTTTCGTATCGTAGTAGCTTGTTTAAAAAACCAGAAGGAAAAAGATACGTAATATTTTCAGTGACATTTCGTCTTTCTAGCACGCCTTACTTTCAAACGGGCGAAACATACAAAGATAATCGTTTTAACATAGGAGAGCTTATAAAAAAACAAAATGTTTCTCCGACACCGAAGGACATACGATTCGTCATTCTTAATGTGAGAGAGGAAAAAGGAATGGTTATTATGGCTGGGAGGGAGTCGTATAATTCCGCCGGGTCATTTTTTGCGGCACCAATTGTTTCGAGTCGAGTATTTGAGAACGTCGCGGAAATTGCGGGGCATATTGATAAAGAAAAAGAAAAGTTTTTACGACCATGGTCTTGGGAGATAGAGAACAATCGTATCAAAATCGCGCCAGCGTTTCTTCTTGAGTTTACACAGTTTAATAAAGGATATTACAGGGGCAAAGTTGGTATATCTCCGAAACACTCTCTTTCTATAATAAACCGCGGTGGATCGGGAGCGGGTGAAATTTACAATCTGGCGCGCGATATGCGCGATGCGGTTGAAAAAGTTTTTGGCGTTAAGCTTGAAGCGGAAGTTGAATATGTCGGTCAATTTGTCTGACAATTGCATTCGATAACTTTTTTGTGAAAAATTTCGCGAAATTTTTCACAAAAAAGTTATCCACAGTTTTTTTGTTTTTTGCCGAAAAACGATTGTAAATATTTTTTTAATGTACGATAATTAACTTAGAACTTCGCGACGAACATTTTGAAAAGCTTAAAAGATGTTTTTATAATTTTTTTAAGCGGTCGACAAATATCGCGAAACTTTAAAAATAATTTTTCTTGCCCGTCGTTTATCACAATAAACGTTTCGGGTGGGCGCAAAAAATATTATGGCAAAGAAAAAGAAGGCAAAGAAGGCAAAGAAGGCGAAAAGAGCGTAGTTTCCCTTGTTTGCGTTTGTCCTACAAAAACCTCTCCCTGTTCGCAGGAAGAGGTTTTTGATTTGCCCCGGAAAGTCGCCTTTTAATTGCCTATTTTTGTGCTAAAATGTTGCAATCTATACTAAAAATGAGTCCCGTTAGAGACTATTCAGTTGTATTATGGAGTTAGGCGCAAAAAAATGTTTAGGTCTAAAAATATCACCCTTATCAAGATAATCACGGAAGCGTTCTCCATGAACGCTTCCGATCTCTAAACGGGATGAACTTTTCCCTAAAAAACATTTTCGGAAACGAAAGCGACAGAATAATAAAAAAGATCTCGCCGTTTATCCTTCAAATAAACGAGCTTGAAGACCTGGTCCAGAAATTAACGGATGAAGGCCTTCGCGCCAAAACAGCGGAATTTCGCGGTCGTTTGAAGAATGGGGAAACTCTTGACCAGATTCTTCCGGAAGCTTTTGCCGTAGCGCGAGAAGCTTCAAAAAGAACTTTGGGCGAACGGCATTACGATGTCCAGCTTTTGGGGGGTGTGGCTTTGCACATGGGGAATATTGCCGAAATGAGGACCGGCGAAGGCAAAACTTTAGTGGCGACCCTTCCGGCATATTTAAACGCGCTTCCGGGTCGTGGGGTTCATGTGGTTACAGTCAACGATTATCTTTCCCGCCGCGATGGCGTGTGGATGGGGCAGATTTATTCTTTTCTCGGGCTTTCCGTCGGCGTTATAAATCACGAATCTTCTTTTTTGTATGACCCGTCTCATCGGGAGGTTGACGAAGCACGCGACGAGCTCGGCTCTTTCAAAGTTTTTCACGAGTTTCTTCGTCCTTGCACCAGAAGAGAAGCTTACCAAGCCGACATAACTTACGGAACCAACAATGAATTTGGTTTTGATTATTTGCGCGACCATCTTGTCTACAATCCGAAAGATTTGGTCCAGCGTGAATACAATTACGCCATTGTTGACGAAATAGACTCTATTTTGATAGACGAAGCGCGCACCCCGCTCATTATTTCGGCGCCAAGCTCGGAGTCGGGAGATTTGTACAAAACATTCGCCGAAATCGCTTCGCGCATGAACAAAGACGAGGATTACGCCGTGGATGAAAAACAGCGCGCCGTTACATTGACCGAGGCCGGAATAAACAAAGCCGAAAAAGCCCTTGGGGTGGAAAATATTTATACCGAACGCGGAGTGAAATTCGTTCACCATTTGGAAACGGCCGTTCGCGCCAAAGCTTTGTTTCTGCGCGACAAGGAATATGTCGTGAGGAACGGGGAAATTATCATTGTGGACGAATTTACGGGCAGAATGCAGCCCGGCAGACGCTGGTCGGAGGGGCTTCATCAGGCCATAGAAGCCAAAGAAGGCGTTGTGATAGAAAAGGAATCGCGAACTTTTGCTTCGGTGTCTTTTCAAAACTATTTCCGCCTTTACAAAAAACTTTCCGGCATGACCGGCACGGCCATGACCAGCTCTGAAGAATTTTTCAAAGTATACCGTCTTGAAGTTGTGTCTATGCCGACTAATCGTCCAACTAAAAGGGATGACCACAATGATTTTATTTTTCAAACCGAAAGAGGCAAGTTCCAGGCAATCGCGCGCAAAGTTAAGGAGCTCCACGATAAAGGCCAGCCTGTTTTGGTCGGCACGGTTTCCATAGAAAAAAACGAAATCTTGTCCGAATATTTCAAGCGGGAGGGGATACCGCATAAATTATTGAACGCCAAAAATCACGAGAACGAAGGCGAAGTCATAGCTCAAGCCGGACGGCGAGGTTCCGTTGTTATTGCCACCAACATGGCGGGACGCGGTGTTGACATAAAGCTCGGCGGGAATCCGCACAGTGAGGACGATTACAAAGAAGTGAGAGACCTGGGAGGACTCTTTGTTCTCGGAACCGAACGGCACGAAGCCAGACGCATAGACAATCAGCTTCGCGGCCGCGCGGGACGCCAGGGTGATCCGGGAGAAACGCAATTTTTTGTTTCCATGGAAGATTCTTTGATGCGGATATTTGCGCCGGAGAATATAAAAAATATGATGGGCCGGTTCGGTTTTCCCGAAGACCAGCCGATAGAAAATCGCCTCATTTCCAAAGCCCTTGAAAGCGCGCAGGAAAAAATAGAAGGTTTCAACTTTGACCGCAGAAAGCATCTGCTTGAATACGACGACGTTATGAATCACCAGCGCAAGATTACTTACGAAAGAAGGCAAAAAGCGCTTGCCGGAGAAAGGGAATATCTGGGAACGCTTCTTGTGGAAACAACTTCGGGCGAAGAGGGGCTTGAGGCGGTAATTTCTGGGAAAAAAGAAGAAATAGGCGAAGATAATTTTTTTGAAGAGTTGCGGAAACTAGTCCTGCAGGCTATTGATATGCTTTGGGTGGAGCATTTGGAGGTTATGGACTATTTGCGCGATTCGGTTGGCTTGCGCGCGGTTGGACAGCGCGACCCTCTTGTGGAATACAAGCGCGACGGACTGCGTTTGTTTAAAGAAATGGAAACGTCTTTTTACGAAACAATCGGGAGGCTTATCCCGCAGATGAGGGCGAGCGCCATCGCGGTATCGGGCGGGGCTAAATTCCAAGAAGTGCACGAAGAAGGGAGTGTTTTGGGCGAGGGGGACGGAAGCGCCGCGGCGGTTTCACTTGCCCGCGAAAAAGCTCCGGTTGGCAGAAACGACCCATGCCCGTGCGAGAGCGGAAAGAAATATAAGAAATGCCATGGCATTTCTTGAATTCCCATCGCTTGCCCATCACGAAAATAAATTTTCGTATGGACTCGCTGGGAAATATAGAAATATAAACGATGTCACGGAAAGTAGGAAATCATCATGAGTAAAATATTTTTAGTTCGACACGGACAAGACACAGATAATGCAAACGGTATTCTAAATGGCAGGAGAGATACTGATTTAACCGAATTGGGACGAGAACAGGCGAAAAAAGTTGCCGAGAAACTTAAAAACAACGATGTTCAAGTTATCTATGCTTCACCGCTAAAGCGAGCATATGAAACCGCGCGCATTATTGCCGCAGGGCTAGGAATCGATGAAGTTATTGCTAACGAACGCTTGATGGAACGGGAGTTTGGGATTCTGACCGGGAAACCAGTCTCTGATATTCCAAAATACTCCGAAAAGATTCTTTCAACAGAGAAAGTAAATTACTTTTTGGAAGCGGAAGGAGCGGAAAATTTTTCTACGCTACTTGAACGAGGCAAAAAGGCATTGCAAGAAATACGCGAGCGACACCCCGACAAAAATGTTCTCATAGTAACTCACGGAGATATAGGCAAAATGATACGAACCGCATATCACGGATGGACTTGGGAAGAAGGGCTAAAAACGCCATACTTTGATAACACGGGAGTGCTTGAACTATCAGGGAAGCATGATATCTTGGAATAAATTCCCGTGGTTAGATATTTGTTGAAGACCAAACGATTTCACGGCAGAAACCAGAATGGCGCGTTGCCCGCAGGGTAAATTTAAGGGTATAATGCCGTATATCATGGGAGTTTTCGTAATAATAAATTAAAAATATATGATAAAAGCAACAATGAAATTTTTTGACAAGCTTGAAGACGGCGTAAGGGCATGGCTTTCCCGCTACCCGCTTTTGTATGGATTAGTCGGTGGGGGGGCCATAGTTTTGTTTTGGCGCGGGGTGTGGCACACAGCTGATCAATTTTCTTTTATGACAGGCCCCACCTCTCTTTTAATAAGCGGTTTAGTTTTACTTTTGACGGGACTTTTCGTATCCTTCTTTGTCGGAGAGAATATTATTTTAACAGGACTTAAACACGAGAAAAAACTTGTGGAAAAAGAGGAAGCGGAAATAAAAACGGAAGGAGACGATATTGTGGAGATAAAATTAGCGATGAAAGAATTAAAAAAAGATTTAGAGGAAATTAAAAAAGCGGTAGTGGATAACCAATAACTAAACAGATGCGCATCCTCGCGAAATGGATAATAGCTTCTTTGGCCATCTTGCTCGCGGCTTATTTCGTGCAAGGTATTACCGTGGACGGTTATTACCCAGCGCTCGTTGCCGCGCTCGTTTTGGGGGTGCTCTCCATTACCATAAAACCTATAGTCAAATTACTTACGCTTCCTCTTTCGCTCATTACGCTCGGGCTGTTCTCCGTTTTGGTGAATGCTTTTTTCTTTTGGATCGTGTCTACAGTAGTCAAAGGATTTTCCGTGAACGGCTTTGTGGCTGCCGTTTCGGGTAGCGTAATAGTTTCTGTCGTAAACTACGTTGGAGATAAACTGATATCAAAAGATGACGCTATTATCTAGCATCACAAACGTAGTAGCTTTTGTTGTTGCGCACAAGTTCGCGGCAATGGTCATTCTTTTTGGCGCTATGGTAATAGAGGGGGAGACTTTTCTTATCGTGGCGGGGGTCTTGGTTCATCTAGGCGCTCTCTCTTTTTGGGAAGTTATAACGATCGCTATTTTTGGGGTTATTGTCGGTGACTTGATGTGGTATTTTATCGGATTTTATATGCGCAAGATAAAGCGAGCGGAGCGGATTATAAACAGTCTTGAGTCAATCGTGGAGCGTCTCCTGCCGCAATTTAAGGAAAAGCCTTTTGTTTCGCTTGTTCTGGCGAAATATGTTTATGGCACCAATCATGCTACCTTGATTCTTTCAGGTGTCATAGGGATGAATTTATGGCTTTTTGCCAAAGCTGAATTTGTGGCTTCCGTGATATGGATACTGGTTTTTGTAACCCTTGGATATATTTTCGGTTCAGCCGCTCTTCTCATATCTAACCGGTTAAGTATTTTCCTTTTAGTCGTTTTGATATTCATAGCAAGTTTTATAGCGATACAACGGGCGATTTTCCGTTACTACGAAAAGCGCCGCTTGGAGACAGAGCAACCAACCGATATTCCAACGCATTGAATTTTTCTAAAACCTATTCACTACTAACTACTGACTATTCCTATGGCTTTCGTAGACGAAATAAAATTTTTTTTGAAAGCCGGCAAGGGCGGCGACGGAGTAATTCGCTGGCTAAGGGGCAAGGGCAAGCCTCTTATGGGCCCGGCCGGCGGTAACGGCGGTCGCGGGGGAGACATTTACGTTTTAGCCGTAAGAGATGTTCATATTTTGTCCAAGTATGTCCACAAGAAAGAATTTGCCGGGGGCGACGGGCAAAATGGCGCCAAAAATAGTTTGCACGGCAGAGACGGTGAGAATATCGTAATAGAACTTCCGATAGGTTCCATTATTACAAACAAAGAAACCGGAGAAAGTTTTTCGCTTGAACGGGAGGGAGAAAAAGTTTTGGTCGCAAAGGGCGGTCGCGGGGGTTTGGGCAACGAACATTTCAAAAGTTCCGTAAACAGAAGTCCGAAAGAATGGACGCCGGGCGAAGAAGGAGAGTCTGGAGAATTTTTGATAGAACTTGAGCTTTTTGCCGATTTGGGATTGATAGGTTTACCCAATGCCGGAAAATCAAGCTTGCTTAATTCTATAACTCGCGCCAACGCCAAGATTGGATTGTATGCTTTTACCACCCTTGAGCCAAATTTGGGTGAGATGTACAGGTTTATTTTGGCTGATTTGCCCGGACTTATTGAAGGCGCGGCGGAAGGAAAAGGGCTCGGCTATAAATTTTTGCGCCACGTGAAGCGGACCAAGATGCTTGCCCACCTGGTTTCTCTCGGAAATGAAGACATAAAGGCGGTTTACAAAACCGTTCGCAATGAAATCAAAAAATATGACCCGATACTGTTTAAGAAAAAAGAAATTCTTATTTTAACCAAAAACGACGTCGTTTCCGCGGACGAACTAAAGAAAAAAATAAAAATCGCGGAAAAATTAAACGATACTGTCTTTACAGTTTCTCTTTATGACGACAAAAGCATAAAAGAGCTTCAAGACAAGCTCATAAAACTCCTTAAAGAAACGAACTGACACCAGCCCCTTTTTCTTTAATAGTTTTTGGTGGCAAAATAAAAGTTTACCGTTTTATTCCGCCTAGCGAGGAAGAGGTGAATGTGGCCTATCGGATGTTGATAGGCACCTGTAGACGGTAATCACATTCACCGTGTCCGACCTGCCTGCCAATGCCAGAGTTGCCAAGGTGATTTAAGAGATTTGACGCGATATTTTTCATT
>JBBTSJ010000017.1:0-7487 GCA_038064715.1 Patescibacteria group bacterium
AACCATACTGGGGTTTTGACGATTTGGAACATAAGGCCGGAACAAAACTACTCAATGCTTTTTATGTTCAGGCCGAGGTAAAAATTGTGCGTAAGAAAGAATTTTATCATTACACAAAAGTGATGATGTTGCAGAAATTCAATTTTGAAGGATTTTTGAAGGCATTGGACGAGGGAAAAGTTCTTGTGGATTTTGACGCTCGCACCGGACACAATCACGGAACAAAATTTCGCATGAAACAGGATTGCTTACCGATTTTGTATGAGAAAGTAACAACGATCATATGAAGACAAGACTGGAATCAAAAAAAGCAAATTGGTTAAATAAGAGTAGACAATCAATTGACTTAGAGCCGTTTTTTCAGCGAAGCAAAGTTTGGCCTAAAAACAAACAGCAGCATTTCGTAGATTCGCTCTTGAAAGGATGGGGAACACCAAAAATCTTTTTTTGGAAAACAGGAAAAGATGTTTTTGCTTGTGTGGATGGGAAACAGCGTTTAACCAGTTTATTTAATTTTATGGACGATCAACTGCCGTTGAGTTCGGAATACTCTGGAGAATACGGGGGTAAAATATATTCTAAACTACCCCCAACGGTACAATGCCAAATTGACGACTATGAGTTTGCCATAGAAGTTCTGACCGAACCCAAAGGTGATGAAGTATTCGATTTTTATAAAAGGCTTCAGCGTGGCACCCCATTAAATTTTGGCGAAAATCTTTATGGCACGTTAGGAAAAATGAACGAATTTATTAAAAAGCGGCTTACCATAAAGAAATTTTTTGGAGAAAAAATTGCGTTGCCCAAAACTAGATATTCCCATTATGCTGTCTGCACGCAGTTATGTTTATTGAGCATAAAGGGAGTGAAAGAAGATTTAAAACTTAAGAATATAGAAAAGTTTCTCGGTGAATATACGAATTTTAATGATAAAAGTCCAGAAGCGGAGAAAATTTTAAACGTTATAAACTATCTTGAGAAAGCTTTTTCAGAAAATAAAGATCCTGCATTAAGAAACAGGGCAAACGTTATTTCCATGTTCTATCTTATTTCGGAGTTATCTGGGCGTGGCGATATTTCTGGTCGGGAAAAAGAGATAGGATTGTTTTTCAAAAAATTTGTAAAGGACCTTCAAAAAGAATTTGAAAAGAAGCCTGAAGATAGAAACCCATCTTTATTAGGTTATCAATTAGCAGTTAGACAAGGGGCGGATAAAATTAAATCGGTAAATATAAGGCATACTATTTTGCTCAAAAAAATTGCTGAAAAGAATAAGTTTTTCTACGAACTTCTTTATCCACCTATCTCTCCAAGAGACGACTTTGAAAAAATGTATAATGAAGCAAGGAATATTTTGAAAATTAAAACCGTTGCCGCTTTTGATGATTGGCTTATTAAAAATGCCGGACTAAAAGACATAAAATGCCCCAAAGCTCGCGGCAAAAGAGAAACAATAGTCGGGCATATTCGTAATTGTATCCACTATAAAGAGCATGGATCTCTTGTCCCGAAGAATTTGGTAGCGGCCAATAAAGTACTCGCGAAGATATTGAAAAGTACTAAATAGTATCATTACAGACTCCCTTGGACGAGCCGGAAGGAGGGGTGTGTGTGGGGGGGAATTCCACCGTGTTCTTGCAAAAAAAAGAGACCAGTCCCGTCACTCTGCTCGTTCAGAACAGAAACAAACAAAAAATCGCCGAACTTGTGCGAGAATCGCACGCGGCGCGGAAGAAGGCGAAGGAGCTTTTGGAAGAAGCGAAACGCAGGGTTGAAGAATTAATAGAAAAACAATAGAAGCTTTTCCATTACTGCTTTTCTCCCTGGCTTTCTAAACCGCAGACCGTATTTTTGCGAAACACATACCGAGCTACTACATTGTTGGTTATGATTGAGACATTTACAAAAATAGCGCTTCGCCCATAAGGTATGGCCTATTCGGCCGCGCGCTGTTTGTGTTTAGCGACGGCAAAAATACAGCTGGACTAAGAAAATCATATTCGTTCGCCGTCTGCTCACTCATTGATTTTCTAAGAATTCCATTACTTTTTGATTGGCCAGGACTTGCGAGAGGTAGAGTCGAGCGCGGGATTCGTTGGCGTCCTTGTTGTGCTCAAGAAGATGTTTCACTTCCTGGCTCAATTCTTCTTCGGTTGGAAAAATATTTTCTACTTTGGCGATTTCGGACATGATAAATTGAATTTTGGCGCGCTTTTCCGCTTCGCTCTCCCACTCTTTTCTGATGTCGTCCTCGGTTTTCCCCGCGCTTTTTAGGTATTCATCAAATTTTAGACCAAAACGTTCTATGTCGTGGCGCAATTGATAAACGAGTTTATTTTTTTCTTCCTCCATAATAATTTTCGGCAGATCAATTTCTGTTTTTTGCGCCAAGGTATCCAAAAGTTTGACCCGTTTCTTTTCAGTTGCCGCGCGCTCTTTTTCCAATTTTATGTTTTCTTTCAATTTTTCTTTGAATTCGATAACATTCTGGAAATTACCGAGCGTTTTCACGAATTCGTCAGTTAATTCCGGCAGTGCTTGAGTCGAGGATGTATTTTCCGCAGGCCATTCTTGTTTGTCGTCGGTTGCCGGTCGTGAGTTCGGTTTCGGATCTCGCGATTTTCGAATCTCCGCGATTGTTTTTTCAACCTCCTCTTCGGTGACGCTTATCATTTCTTTTTCTTTCATAGCGTCACCCGCTATTTTTTTGTAGTCGGGCAATTTTGTTTCCGGAATAACCGCCGTTTTTAACGTGAAACAAAGAGGGTTTCCTTTAGCCAGTTTGGTAATTTGCACCTCCGGTTGTCCAATGGGGTCTAATCTGTATTCTTCGATTATTTTTGGATAGGTTTCATTGATGGCCATTTCCGCCATCTCTTCGAGAATTATCATATCCGGAATTTTTTCAAGAAAAATATTCTCGGGCACATGGCCTTTTCTGAAACCCGGCAGTTCAAAATCTTTTTTGAGCAGGGCGATGGCTTTTGGTCTGTAGTTTTCAAAAACATCGGCGGGGATTTCGCCGACGATTTCAATTTCCGAGTGCGGAAGTTTTTTGATTTCGGATTTCATATCACCACATCCTAACGGCAGACGGTTTATTTGTCAAAAAACAAAAATTCCCCATGAGGCGGGAAATTTTTGTTTCAGCGGAGTTTTTTACTAGAGCCCTTTTTCCAGGTTGTCCAACTCTTGGTTTGTGTTGGTATCTATTTTGTTTAATTCGGCTTCTATGGTCGCCGCTTCTTCGCTTGCCGTTTGCGCTGTCTCTGGAGTGGTCGAAGGAGAGTTCTTTTTAAAATTTTTCCACGCGTAAATTCCCCCGAGGGCGATTAAGGCAACAATTATAATTATTGCCACAGTGGGTCCCACCGATGATTTGTCTTCGGCCACACCCCCTTGCTCTACCCTTACGTTTGTTGAATTGTCTTGTTCCATGTTTTTTGATTATTAGTTTTTAATTATTGATTCGTTCCCGTTTCGGATGTTTGGGTTTCGGAGGCGGGCGTTGCGTTAGTTGTCGGTGCGGGAGTTGTTGCGACAATGGTCTTTATTTTTGTGATGGCTTCTACTAAAGCTCGACGAGCTTCTTTTACCGCAGTGTCGGCATTTTTTCTCAAAGTTTTCAGATTTTCAACAGATGTTTCGGTTGTCGCCGGGTCTATCGCCAGAAGGGCCGTTTTGTTCAGCTCATCTATTTTTGCTTGAGCCTCGGCTACCTTCTCGCGGGCTGTTTCAAGCAAATCCTTGGCTTCGGAAAGGTCCCTCCCTTTTTCTTCTAGTTTGACAATAAGCAAAGAAATTCTGTCCGACGCTTTGGAAATCAGAATTATCCTTTCGTTTAGAACCTCGCTCATTTTTTCAAAATATTTCTGGACAGCCTCCGCGCGTCTTTTGTCTTTTTCCGTTTTAAGTTCCGCTCTCTTTGCTTCCATTTCTTTCTTCACTTCCTCCATTTTTGCTTCGGCGTCTTTTTTCAACTCCTCTCTCTTTGCCTCCATCTCTTTTTTGATTTCCTCACGGAATTCTTTCGTCGTGCTTTTGAATTCCTCTTTCTTGGCTTCAATTTCTTTCTTTATTTCCTCTCGGTTTGCTTCAGCATTCTTCTTTAATTCTTCCCTTTTTATTTCAATTTCTTTCTTTATTTTATCACCGCGCTCTTTTGTTATGTTCTTGAGCTCTGCCTTTTTTGCCTCCATTTCTTTTTTTATTTCTTCACGCCTAATCTCCAGAGAGTTTTTTATCTCCTCGCGTTTTGCTTCAATCGAATTTTTTGCCTCCTCCCGCTTGACCCCCAGTTGTTTCTTGGTTTCTTCCCGAGTTGCCTCCAGAGAATTTTTTACCTTCTCCCGTTTTGCCTCGATCGAATTTTTCGCGGCTTCTCTTTTGGCCTCAAGCGCGTCTTTTGCTTCTTCCTTTTTTGCTTCCACCTCTTTTTTCACTTCTTCACGTTTTATCTCAATGTCCTTTTTCAATTCCTCGTTTTTAACCTCAACTTCCGGACGAGCTGTATTTGTCGCCCCCATGTCCGTTTGGGCGAGCGCTACGCCCGCACCGAGAAACATCAAGGTTGTAATTGCCGCACCGACTATTCTTTTTTTCATGTAGTTTTAATTTTGGCTAGTTATTATAAGTAATCCCAAACACTATTATAAGGAAGCATAGCACAAGAATATATTTTTTGCGGAGAGCGTTTTTTGATTTCAGCAACAAAAAATCCCCCAAAGGGGATTTTTTTGAAAGAACGGTCAATCCCTTACTCTTCTTTCGCTATTTTTTCTTCTATTGAGCCGCTCATTTCCACCTTTTCACCGTCGGTGGCAACGACTTCTTCGCCTTTGTCTCCCACAATATCAATGCGCCAACTGGTTAGTTTTGCCGCCAAGCGGACATTTTGCCCGCCCTTGCCGATGGCTAAAGAGAGTTGGTCTTCGGCCACTTCTATGGTGGCCTTGTGTTCCATCTCGTCTATTTTGACGGAAGAAACTTTTGCCGGGGACAAAGCGCCGGACACGAATTTTTTCGGGTCTTCCGACCATTCTATTATGTCTATCTTTTCTCCACCCAATTCGTTTATTATGGTTGAGACGCGAACTCCGCGCTGGCCCACGCATGAGCCAATGGGATCTATGTGCGGGTCGGTTGAGGTAACGGCGATTTTGGAACGGGAACCCGCTTCGCGGGCGACCGCCTTTATCAAAACTACTCCACTCGATATTTCCGGAGCCTCCATCTTGAACAGCGCTTCTATGAATTTCGGATGAGTGCGCGAAAGGCGGATGTTTATGCCCCGTGGCGATTCTTCAACCGAGTAGAGATAAGCGCGAAGCCGTTCGCCGATTCTGTAGTGTTCGCCCGGCATCTGCTCTTCCATGTTTAAGATTCCCGTAGTGCGCCCAAGGTCAATAAAAACACTGCCTCGTTCAATGCGTTGGACTATGCCGGAAACTATTTCACCCTCTTTGCTTTCAAACTCGTCCAAAATTGAAAACTTTTCCGCCTCGCGGATGCGCTGGATGATAACCTGTTTAGCCGTTTGAGCGGCAATTCGTCCGAAATCATCTTTAACCTCAAGAGGAAAAACAATTTCATCTTCAAGCTCCGCGTCCCTTTTTATTTTTCTGGCATCCTCAACCATTATATGGTGTTCCGGATTGTAGCGCGCTCTTTCGTCCTCCGTCGTCTCTTCAGACTCCTCTTCCTCGCCTTCTTCAACCTGACGGACGGTAGTATCGTCCACTACGATTTTTACCTGATAAAAATCGGTTTTTCCGGAATTCAAATCAAACTTGGCCCGGACAATCTGCCCTTTCTTGCCGTAGTCGCGCTTGTAGGCGGCGGCCAGAGCCTGTTCAATGGCTTCAATTATTTTTTCTTTCGGTATTTTCCGCTCTTCCTCCAACTGCATGAGGGCGGAATTTAAAACTTTTAAATCTAGCATGGTTGTATTATTGCGATGCCAATCTACGAATACATACGAATGATACTAATGTACATGTCCTTAACAAATGGGGCATGCGAATATTCGTATTATTCGTTGAGTTATTTGTATATTAGCATCGTGTTATTAAAAAACCCGACCTTGCGGAACGGGAATTACTGTGTGAAGTATACACGGGTGACCGTAAAAGTCAAATTTGTTAACAAGTTTATCTATTTTTGCGCTCCAGTTTTCGTCTAGTTGATATTAACAGCGCAAGGCGCCGTATTTTTGCTATAATTAACAACACATAGCAAACAACACATAACACGCGCTAGAAACCCACTTTGTGTTTCGTGATACGTGATACGTGATACGTGATACGTGACCCATGGTTATCGACGAAAAACAATTAAGAAAATTTATTTTGGATGCGGGGCTTATATCCGGCGTTGGGTTTGACGCTATGGCAAAAAAGGCCAAAGAAAAGAATCGGCCTGTGGGCGAACTCCTTATTTCGGATGGAAAAATTTCGGAAGATGACCTGCGGCGCACGGAAGCGTATATTCTCGGCATTCCCTTTGTGAATCTGAAAGGTGAAAAAATAGATTTTGAAATATTGTCGCTTATTCCGGAAGCTATTGCCCGCAACCACAACATCGTGGCTTACAGAAAAAACGGGAGCGAGCTTGAGGTGGCAATGCTCGACACCGACGATTTGGAAGCCATAGATTTCGTCAAGAAAAAAGTGGGGCTTAGGATTTTACCGCGCCTCTCCGACACAGAGTCCATAAAAAGCGTTCTTGTCCAGTACAGGAGAAGTCTCAAGGCAGAATTTGACGACATCATAGAAAGCGAAGCGGCTTCCATAAGAAGCATTTCCGAAAGTGAAGGGTCCGGTGGCGGGGAAGCGACCGAAGGGGAACTGAAAAGACTCGCCGAAGATTTACCGGTAGTGCGCATTGTGGATACGCTTTTAAATCACGCCATTATACAAGACGCCTCGGACATCCACATGGAACCGCAAACCGAACAATTTTTGATTCGCTACCGCATTGACGGCATATTGCGTGATGCCATGGTTTTACCGAGAAGCGCCGCGCCCGCCATTACCGCCCGCATAAAAGTTTTGGCCAATCTGAAACTTGACGAAAAACGATTGCCCCAAGACGGACGGTTTAAAATAACATCCCCGGGACAGAAAATATCTTTCCGTGTTTCCACCCTGCCGACTTATTTCGGCGAGAAGACGGTGATGCGCTTGCTCAAAGAAAACGCCAAAGGCTTTACTCTGGAAGGATTGGGTTTTCACGGCGAGGGCTTGGAGCGCATTTATCAATCTCTCAAGCAAAAAACCGGCATGGTCTTGGCGACCGGGCCGACTGGTAGCGGTAAAACTACTACGCTCTACACTATGCTGGAAATTTTAAACAAACCGGAAGTAAATATTTCCACCGTGGAAGACCCGATTGAATATCAGATGTCGCGTGTTAACCAGACCCAGGTAAAACCGGAGATAGGATTAACCTTTGCCTCAGGCTTGAGGTCAATATTACGGCATAATCCA
>JBBTSJ010000018.1:0-18851 GCA_038064715.1 Patescibacteria group bacterium
GTCTGTTTGAAAATATCCGAACGGAACTGGCTGGGCCCCGCCTGCGTTGAAACTTCGGCGGGCAGGTCGGCGGGCGGAATTCCCCCCACACCCCCCTTCCGCCCGCCTCGCCTTGTTTACCCGCCGTAGCTTTAGCGGAGGAGGGCCTGCCCGACCGAAACTCGTGAGTGAAGGCGGGAATCGGAGCGGAAAGGACGATTTTCCCGCCGCATATTTTAAATTTTAGAAGGCGGGATCCCGCAAAGCGGTGACAAGTTTTTCTCTAATAATAGCGAGATGCTACACTGTGGCTTATTTTTTTATCCAGCTTTCAATATTGATGCAGTTATCAGGACCGGGTTCTGAGTGGGAAAGATACATTCTAAACCAATCCTTGGTCTGGATAATAGCAGCATCGCCGCCCGAAAGAAGGCGTTTATCTATAATGCTAAAATTTAAACCGTCTTTTGATGCGGCCTTATAAATTCCGCCCCAAGCCCAGCGTTTCCATGGCTGCAAATCCTCCCACGGCGAAAAACCCGCGGTAAAATACATATGATACTCATCGCCGATTTTAACAACCGCAGAACTACCGGCTCTTTGCATTTCAACAAGCGGCGGCTGTTCAAAGTTTATTCTTACTCCGGGATCAAGAGTCCAGCGCAATCCGTCTTCCGAAGTAATGCTTCTGACTCTCCATATAGGCCAGGCTTTTTCGCCGTATTGCTTCACATCAGCCCGCATTCCTCCTTCGTCAAAAAAAATCCGGTAACCGCCCTGCTCAAGTTTAATAATGTTCAAATGAGCCATCGTGGTAATATCTTTCGGATCTCCTTGCCCCGTCACCGCGTAAAATGGTTTGAACCCGCTTACATCTTTGGTTGCGCCTCCGCCAATCAAAAACCGGTATCCGTCTTCAATGGAAAAATGAAGTCCGTCAGCAGAAGATACGGCGCTCATCACTCCGCTCGCCTCAGCGGTGTTTCTGACAAAATAAAGTCGGATTCTTCCGTCTGGCAGTTGAACCGCGGCAGGCATAGACGCTTTTTCAATCAACATTC
Organism: Patescibacteria group bacterium; assembly: GCA_038064715.1. Classification (GTDB taxonomy): domain Bacteria; phylum Patescibacteriota; class Minisyncoccia; order Phycocordibacterales; family VMEP01; genus JBAZYZ01. Next base: position 1,041 of record JBBTSJ010000018.1, read on the forward strand.
CTTCGGCTTTCCAATACAGTCCGTCGCGTGACGAATATCCGTAAATATCATTTCTGCTATCATCTTTCCTTGGCCATCCGTGAGTATACATGATCCAAGACCCGTCGGATAATTGAGTAATTTCCGGGTTAGCCATCATATTGCAATACTCCGAAGTGATTACTATTCCTTCTTTTTTCCAATCAGAAGAATAGGAAAACGGCCGCCATTCGCCTTTAAAAATCAAAAGTCCGCTCATCACAAACAAAAGCGTTATACCGCCAGCCGCAAGCAAAGGCGCGCCAAAAGATTTTTTTGAAGCATTAGCTTCACTCCTGGTTTTTTGGTAAGAGTCAGCGATGGCATAACAATAAACTATGACAAATCCTAACCAAAAAATATTTGAGCGAAGCGAGCCAAAATTTAGCGCTTGAGAATTTGGCGGAAAAATCATCACATACCACAAGAAAGCGGTTGCAATAATAAAAACAGCTCCGTCAGTATATTTTCCTATATACAAATGGCCGAGTCCGGGAAACAGCAAAGAAAGCAGGGCGGATGTTTTTTTACTCTTGTTTTCCATAATATTATTTTACTAAATCTTCCATTGGAACGCCTAACGCCTTAGCGATCTTGGCGACCGTTTGCACACTTGGCTTGATAACTACATCACTTTCAATCTGCGGAGACGGCGAGATTCGCCCGCGAATAAAATTTCGCCTACGCAAAATTTTTTCTGGGCACCAGCTCGCAGTCTCGTCTACTGACTCGACAACGCTCCGCTGTTCGAATCCGCACGCGAGCAAAGCAGTTTGCTCGCTCGTCTCCGTTTTCACGGAGTTCAAAAACGGAGACGGCGAGATTCGCCCGCGAATAAAATTTCGCCTACGCAAAATTTTTTCTGGGCACCAGCTCGCAGTCTCGTCTACTGACTCGACAACGCTCCGCTGTTCGAATCCGCACGCGAGCAAAGCAGTTTGCTCGCTCGTCTCCGTTTTCACGGAGTTCAAAAACGGAGACGGCGAGATTCGAACTCGCGAGGGCGATTAAACCCTACCTCGTTAGCAGTGAGGCACTTTCGACCACTCAGTCACGTCTCCAGAAAACTTACAACTTATAACCAATAACTTATAACCAATAACCTAACATAATTAATAACCTTTTCCCATACCTTATTTATTATTAGTTATATATTATTTATTGTTGATCAGTGCGCTATGGCCACCGACAAAATTTGCCTGGCGCCGGCTTTTTTCAAAACCTTGCGGGCTTCGGCTAAGGTAGCGCCGGTGGTCACGACATCATCAATGAGTATTATATTTCTGCCGCGGACCGAGACCTTCTCGGCTACTTCAAACGAGCCCTTTAGGTTTTTCAAGCGCTCGCTTTTCCCGCCGGTTTTTACTTGCGATTCCGTGTTGCGCGTTTTTAACAAAATATTTTTAGCCAAAGAAAACGAAGCCCCTCCGTCAAGCGATGCGAGTTCGCGCCCCACCAACTCCATCTGATTGTATCCGCGCTCGCGGAAACGTTTGCCGGAAATGGGGATTGGGACAAGAAGCGCTTCGGTAAAATTTTTTGTCAGGCGGAGCTCGGACAATTCTTCCAAAAGAGTATTGTTATAAACAAGTTCGGCGAAAACTTTTGCCAAAGAACGCCGGTTGCCGTATTTGAAAAGTTTTATGGCTTTTTTGACCCGCCGATCGCTGTAATCGAAAACCACCAGTATTTTTTGGTCCGGCGAGAATCCGCGTGGCAATTCCGTAGCGCAATCAAGACAAAGAACAACGTCATTTTTATTGCAAACCAGGCAATGCTCCGGAAATATTATGGATAGGATTGTTTTTAAGAAGTACATGGAAGGAGAACAAATAACTGATAACTAATAACAAATAACAAGCAACGGGCTGACAAAAGCTGTCCACATATTTTGGCCAAGAAATTCTATGAACGTGTTATACTTTATTATCCGCCCGCAGAATACTCGATGCTTTGCATCGAGAATGAATGCGGAGTGCGGATAATAAACCCAGCTCTAATTTTTACATAACCGATTTTGACTATGTGATGGGCGTATTTTACCGTGTCTATGATGTCACAAGACAACTGTTCGGTAAAATTAGGGCTTGGTCAACTGCCTCACCGCCATCAATCTGACTCGTCATACCTCGTCAGATTGATGCGAGGCAGGTGATGCATATTCTACCCCATGAACCCCTTTTTCAAAATATTAGACAAGCTTGGCTTGGGAAATATTTCTCTAGGCTCTGTTTTTAGCAAAGAGAGCAGTGTTTTAGGCGTGGACTTGGGGTCTTCGTTCATCAAAGTTGTTCAACTTAGAAAAAAGGGAGGCCAAGCCGTGCTTGAAACTTACGGAGAGTTGGCCTTGGGGCCGCTCTCGGGGATTGAGGTCGGACGGATGACAAACTTGCCCGAAGACAAACTTGCCCAAGCTCTCTCGGAGATTATTCGCGAAGCCAATGTTACGACCAAGTCGGCCGGATTTTCCATACCGCTTGCCGCCAGCCTTATTTCGTTTGTGGAAATGCCGTCTATGCCCCAAAAACAGCTGGCCGAAATGATTCCCATTGAAGCCCGCAAGTATATACCGGTGCCGATAGGCGAGGTAACGCTTGATTGGTGGATAATTCCCAAGACTGAAACCTCCGAAGGAGAAAATGCCGAAGACGATTTTCTTCCAGACAAAACTCCGGGAAAAGAGCCGGAGAAAACAGATGTCCTCATCGCGGCTATTCACAACGCAACTCTCGAAAAATACAATAAAGTCGTGAATTCGACCGGGCTTGACACAAGCTTTTTTGAGATAGAAGTGTTTAGCACGATTCGTTCAACATTCGGGCATTTCACGGCGCCGGTTATGATTTTTGATATGGGCGCCGGGATGACAAAACTGGCCATTGTTGAGAACGGGATAGTAAAGTCGATTCACATCATTTCCCGCGGTTCGCAGGAAATTACTCTAAATATCGCAAGCTCTCTCGGGGTTTCGATTGGTCGCGCGGAAGAAATGAAGCGCGAACTTGGGTTTTTGGACACTACGGACGAAGGAAAAATGATAGCTGACATTGCCAAAACAAACGTTGACTATGTATTTTCGGAGACAAACAGGGTATTATTAAACTACGAGCGGAAAAATAACAAAACTATCAATAAAATAATCCTGACCGGTGGAGGGGTGCTCCTTAAGGGGTTTCTCGCGGAAGCGGAAAAAAATTTAGAATCGGAAGTGGTATTCGGCGACCCTTTTTCAAAAGTTGAGGCACCGGCCTTTCTCGCGGGAGTGCTTAAGGACGCAGGTCCGGAATTCGCGGTGGCGATAGGGGTCGCCTTGCGGAAGCTTCAGGAGCTCGGGTAAACAACAAGAAATACACAAGTTGCGTTTAACAACAAGCGACATATGCGTTATAATTGGCAGTGAGGGAGAAGTGGAGAAAGTTAACACTTTATACATTTCGACCGAGCGAACCAATTATATTGTATCCAGTTATATAATGAACTTATAACTTATAACTTGTAACTTAAAATTTGTAACTTAAAACTTGTAATCTAAATTAGATGGACCAAATTTCTCAAAATCAAACGTCGTTTATCCCGAGAAAGACACCCGGACTAGAAGTCGTGCGAGAAAAACCAATAGGTTTGTTTATGGTTATCGCCGCTCTCGTGTTTGTTATCGCCGTTTTGGGTTCGGGGAGCATTTTTCTCTACAAGTATATTATCTCCAAAAGCATAGACACCGCCGGAAAGTATTTAAGCGAACGAAAAGAAGCTCTTGAGCCGACGACAATAGACGAACTTATAAGAACCGACAAAAGGCTTCGTTCGGCCAACGAACTTTTGAACAAGCATATTGTCGCCACTCCGGTATTTAAACTCCTGGAGGACATCACCTTAGAGAGTGTCCGTTTCAGCAAATTTGAGTACATAGTTGATCAGGTTAAGGGGGCATCGGTCAAGGTTTCCGGAGAAGCAAAAAGTTATGGCTCGATTGCTCTTCAGGCCGACAACTTCAATAACGAGAAACGTTTTATAAAGAACGCGGTTTTTTCGAATCTTAATTTGAACGAAAAAGGAAATGTTACATTTGAAGCCCTTATTTCTTTTGACCCGGACCTGATCAGTTACAAGAAGATGCTAACGCGCGAAGCCAGTTCGTCTATCATGCCTACCCAGTAATTAATTTTATGTTCCCGTTAGAGGCCGCGGTCACGGCGTAAAGTAAAGATTTAAGTAAAATTATGGAAAACAGCAAAACAATTTACAAAAATAAGTTAAACAGGAGCGGACCGACCGCGACCTGCCTCTAAACGGGATGTTTCAATTATTATTGCCATTTTTTATGATAGCCGCGTCCGTTGGGCTGTATTTCGGATTTATAGACCCGACCTACAAGGATATTCAATCGTTGCAAGGGAAGAGAAACGAGCTCAACTCCGCCATCAATAACGCCAATCAGCTTACGGAAAGACGAAACAATCTTGTCAATACCATAAATTCTTTTTCCACCGAAGATGTATTCCGTTTAAATAAACTTGTTCCGGACCATATTGATAATGTTCGGCTGATAATGGAAATAGACCGCATCGCCCTTAAATATGGCATGGTTCTTCGCGACGTGCGGGTTTCGGGACTTAATTTGGACGGCGGAGGGCTGTCTTCTTTGCCGTCCGGTAACATCGGTGACACATTGGTAAACTACGACAAAGTCGCTTTGTCTTTTTCGGTTAGCAGTACATATGAGACGTTCAAACAATTTTTGAAAGAGCTTGAGGATAATTTGCGGATTACGGATATTGGAAAAATCTTTTTTAACGCGCCGCCTGATCCAAAGAACAGCGATACTTACCAGTTTAACCTGTCGGTAACAACTTACTGGCTTAAATAAACGGGATGAATCCTCTACTAAAAAACATACTTGTCGCCGTAGCGATTGTTGTCATTGCTTTTTTGGGCTATAAGTTTTTCTTTTCGGGTGACGCGAAACCGGCAGGGCTTAAATTTGAAGGCGCGCAAAACGAAACGGGGGGGCGGGCAGGCAGAGATTTTCTTGTTGCGTTGGCCGACTTGAAGAACATTAATTTGGATTTGAGTTCTGGTATTTTTAACGATAGGGCATTTTCCAGCCTGAAGGACATGAGTGTTTCTCTTCCTTCCGAACCTCGAGGTCGCCCCAATCCGTTTAGGGCGATAGGTAACAACATCAAGGTTTCTTCCCCGACCACAACCGAGACGGGGGGTAGTCTTAACGATAAATTAAATTGGTAGTTTCCAATACTCTATGAGTTTTTTAGAAAAATTAGCGGATCAGGGCGTCATAAAAAATAAAGATATTGAAAAAATCGAAATTGACGCCAAAGAAAAGGGCGTTGATTTTGACGACATCTTAATAGAAAGAGGAGTGGACGAGGGAGATATTCTCAATGCCAAGGCCGAGTATTTTCGGGTGCCGGCCCGCTTTGTTGACCCAAAAAAAGTTTCTTTTGACATACTGAAACATATTCCGGAAGAATCAGCCGCGTTCTATAAATTTGTGCCGATAGCCATAAATGACGGTGTTTTGGAAGTTGGTATTGTTGATCCGGATAACATCGAAGCCCGCGACGCGCTGCAATTTATTTCTTCAAAAATAAATCTGCCGTTTAAAATCTTTCTTATTTCCAAAAGCAATTTTAACGAAATCGCCCATAACTACGAAGGGCTTTCCGGCGAGGTGTCGCAGGCTCTCGAGGAAATCGACGATGATGTTGATATAAACTTTGACAAAATAAAAAACGAAAAAGGCAAAAATCTTCAGGAAAAAATAGTTGAAGACGCGCCGGTTACCAAAATTGTGGCGGTTATAATAAGGCATGCTACCGAAGGAAACGCTTCGGATATCCACATAGAAAACATGGGAGACAAGGTCAAAGTGCGGTTTCGCGTTGACGGGATTTTGCACACTAGCTTATTTCTCCCGCTTGCTGTTTACAGCGCCGTTGTGGCTCGTATTAAAATTATGGCCAATATGAAATTGGACGAGAAGCGGAAGCCTCAAGACGGAAGGTTTAGCGTCAAAATGGACGGACACAAGACGGATATCCGCGTTTCAACCCTTCCTTCGTTTTACGGCGAAAAGGTGGAGATGCGCATTCTTGATTCCGAAAGAGGAATAAAAAATATAGGAACACTTGGGCTTACACCAAAAAATTTAGAGAATATAAGAGCCGCAGGCAAACGTCCCTACGGGGTGATATTGATAAGCGGTCCGACCGGTTCGGGCAAAACAACAACGCTATATTCAATGCTAAACGAAATAGACCGCGAAAAGAAAAATGTGGTTTCGCTCGAAGATCCGATAGAATACAGCATTTCCGGAGTAAATCAGTCGCAAATAGCGCCGGAAATAGACTACACTTTCGCCAGCGGACTTCGTTCTATCTTAAGACAAGACCCTGATGTGATAATGGTCGGTGAAATTCGCGATAAAGAAACGGCCCAACTTGCCATACAAGCGGCTCTGACCGGGCATTTGGTGCTTTCCACCATTCACACCAATAATGCCGTCGGGGTTATTCCTCGTCTTATAGATATGGGGGTAGACCCGTATCTAATTGCCCCTACGCTCATTGCTTCTATCGCGCAAAGGTTGGTAAGAGTAATATGCCCTTCTTCAAAAAAGCCGATGCCCATAGAGGGGAGTTTAAAAATAATGTTTGAAAAACAGTTCGCGGATTTGCCTGAAAAATATAAAAAGGAAATTTTTGGGGAAATAGAAAAAAGCGGCAATATCTACGAAGCCGAACCGTCCTCGGATTGTCCCTCCGGCACTCGCGGCCGACAAGCGGTTTTCGAGGTTCTCATTATGGACAAAGACATAGAAAACCTTATTTTAAAAAACGCCTCGGAGCTCGAAATATCCAAACTTGTCAGGGGAAAGGGGATGCTTACCATGAAAGAAGACGCTTTGCTCAAGTGTATAAGAGGCGAAGTTCCTTTCGCGGAAGTAAATACGCTTTAACGGAACGGGCTCTAAGTATTATGTATTTGTGCCCGGAATGTGTCATAATGGGAAAGTAAACTTTGGGGCAAACCGTTTATATCAAGGAGAGGTTTTGGCCGTACAACGCTTATCGTAAAAAAGATTTTTGGAAAATAAATTTATGGTTTCCGATAAAAAACTGAAAATTTTAATAGTAGACGACGATGATTTTCTCTTGGATATGTACTCGCTTAAATTTACCGAAAGCGGGTTTGAAGTAATCCCGTCTTCGGGGAGCGAAGACGCTCTGATTAAACTTCGTGGCGGGCTTATCCCGAGCATGATGCTTCTTGATGTAGTCATGCCGAAAATGGACGGGTTCGAGCTTCTCAAGTTGATAAATAGTGAAAAATTGGGCGGTTCTGCCGTGAGAATAATTTTGTCCAATCTCGGTCAGCCCTCCGACATTGAGAAAGGGAATTCGTTAGGAGCAAGCGGATATATAGTAAAAGCAAGCGCTACTCCCACCGAAGTGGTCAACAAAGTCAAAAAAATATTTTCGACAGTAAAAAGCTAAAAACAGAAATTATATGGACTACAAAAAAGAATTGGAAGAGCTCATCTTGTCCGTAATTCACGAAAACGGCTCCGATATTCATATTTCTGAAGGCAGACATCCTGCCATCCGTGTTTCAAACGATCTCTTGTATTTGACAAAAAGAGACGCCATCACCAGAGAGTCTTCCAAGGGTTTTTTGGAGGTGCTTTTGAGCAAAGAGCAAGCGGAGCGATTTTTTAAAAACCAGGAAATTGATTTTGCTTACGACTACAAAGATCAAGCTAGATTGCGGGGTAACGCTTATTTTCACAAAGGGTCTGTCGCTATCGCCCTTCGGCTTATTCCAAAGGTAAAGACTTTGTCGGAATTGAATCTGCCGCCGTCTCTTGAAGAATTTACCAGGAAAAAACAGGGGTTTTTCCTGGTTGTCGGACCTGTCGGGCAGGGTAAATCAACCACGCTTTCGTCTCTGATAAACCTGATAAACAACGAACGCGCCGAACACATAATTACCATAGAAGATCCCGTTGAATATCAATTTGAACAAAACCGCTCCATAATTGACCAGCGGGAGGTGGGGATAGATACAAAAGATTTCCAGACCGCCCTAAGGTCCGCTTTTCGCCAGGATGTCAATGTGATAATGATAGGAGAAATGCGCAATCCGGAAACTATTTCCACCGCGGTAACCGCCGCCGAAACCGGACATTTGGTGTTTTCCACCCTTCACACCAATAATGCCTCTCAAACCATAGATCGCATCATAGACTCGTTCCCCGGGGATCAACAGGACCAGATTCGCACGCAGCTCTCGAGCAGTTTGCTTGGCATATTTTCCCAAAGGCTTATACCACGGGTTTCCGGAGGAATTGTTCCGGCCTACGAACTTCTCATAAACAATAACGCAGTTTCCAATCTTATTCGGGACAAAAGGACACACGAAATAGATGTTGTAATAGAAACAGGCACAGAGTCCGGGATGGTGGACATGAACCGCTCGTTGCTTAGTCTTATACAGAGAGGGGAAATTACTCCCGAAAATGCTTTTGTCCATTCGTTCAACCCAAAAGCCCTTGAGCGGATGTTAAAGTAAATTAAGGAGCAGAAGCGACTATAATTTACTTAACCCAGCCCTTTCTCATGTTATTTTTGCAAGGAGGGTTATATATAAAATAGTAATGAAGTTAAGATTATCGTATAATATATGAACAAAGAAAGGGCTGGGTGGCGATTTTGTAAATCTCGCTACGCTCGCTAACAAAATCAACCATGTTGTTTTCCTACAAAGCGATAGTAAATAACGGTGAAGAAAAAGAAGGCACTATTGACGCTATAAATGTTGATCTGGCCATAGCGGCGCTTCAACGGCGCGACCTTGTTATTGTTTCAATCAAAGAAGCGGGTGAAAGGACATCGTTTCTTAAAAAGAATTTTAATTTTTCTCGAGGAGTACCGTTCAAGGACATAGTTATTCTTTCAAGACAGGTTGCCACGCTATTTGAAGCCCAAGTTTCAGCCCTAAAGACATTTAAGATGCTCGCGACCGAAGCCGAGAACCCCTATCTTAGGGGGAAGCTTGTCATTTTGACCGACGATATCCAGTCCGGAGTTTCCATTTCGGGGGCTATGACCAAGCATCCGGAAGTATTCTCCGATTTTTATGTAAATATGGTTAAAGCCGGGGAGGAGTCAGGCAAGCTTTCACAAACATTCAATTATTTAGCCGATTACCTGGACAGGTCTTATGAATTAAATTCAAAAACAAAAAACGCTCTCATTTACCCCGCGTTCGTGATAGGAACTTTTGTTGTCGTTATGATACTTATGATGACTATGGTTATCCCGAAATTAGCCGACGTACTGAAAGACTCGGGACAGGAAACCCCGCTTTACACCAAAATAGTTATCGGCATGAGTGATTTTTTGGTTTCCTTCGGCCCGTTTATTTTGGCCGCGCTGGTTTTGTTCGGTCTGTATTTCTGGAGAACCCAGTATAAAAAGGGGGGCAAAGAATACATAGATAAACTCAAAATAACCGTCCCCTTCGTTAAAGAGCTTTACACCAAACTTTATCTTTCGCGTATCGCCGACAACATAGACACGATGCTTACATCCGGTATTTCCGCCGTCAGAGCTCTTGAGATAAGCGCGTCCGTGGTGGGGAACAGTATTTTTGAAAAAATTTTAAATCAGGCCTCGCGGGATGTTAAGGGAGGAATTTCAGTGTCGGATTCTTTGCATAAACACGAAGAAATACCGAACATAATGATACAGATGATAAAAATAGGCGAAGAAACAGGAGAACTCTCTTTTATTATGCGTACCGTGGCCAAGTTCTATAAACGGGAGGTTGACAATGCCGTTGATACTCTTGTCGGACTTATTGAACCGATACTTATAGTGGCGCTCGGTGTCGGTGTGGCCGTGTTGCTTTCCTCAATCCTTATTCCGATTTACAATATTGCTTCCACCGGGTTTTAAGTCGGGAATTGGAATAATCCAATTTCTAGCCCCTATTTCCGTTATCCACACCCCATTACTTATAAATCGCCGTTATGTTATAATAGAAAAAGTTAAAATATATTATTTGAGTTAAAAAAATATGATAAAAACAAACAAAAAAGGTTTTACGCTTATTGAGCTTCTTGTCGTTATCGCTATCATAGGCATGCTTTCCACCATCGTGCTTGTGTCTTTGGGAAGCGTTAGAAAGAAAGGTCGTGACACAAAAAGAGTAGCCGACGCCAGGGAACTTCAGCTTGCCCTTGAAATGTATTACGATTCAAATCGAGCTTTTCCGACAGCCTTGTCTTCTTTAACGTCAGGCGGTTACATTCAGACACTTCCGAAAGATCCGCTCACTCAAGCCGATTATTTTTACGCCGGATTGCAAGTTACGGGCGGGACAGCGGGCACTTGCGCCTCATACCATCTTGGGGTTAAGCTTGAAGATACCCTTAATACCGCTTTGCTCAACGATACAGATGCTTCCGGAGGAACTGTATGCACCGGCGGGGGCACTGAATTTAACGGTACTAGCGTAAGTTGCGACACAACGGCAGGGACTCCATCCGGACAGACCGGCAGTACCGAACAATGTTACGATATTAAGCCCTAAGCCTCGTCGCTTGCGACGAGGCCGGGCGAACATTTTGCAAACAAAATGTTTTAGCCAGCCGATCAAGTACTACAAAAACAAGAACTGCTCCTTGGCGAACTCGGGGCAGTTTTTGTTTTTGTGATAGAATAATATTGAATACAAAAATTTGGCAATGACTTTTTTTATTTTTCTTTTCATTTTTATCTTTGGCGCCATTATTGGGAGTTTTTTGAATGTGGCGCTATTCAGATACAATACTGGCCGCGGAACGAGCGGTCGGTCTGCTTGTCTTTCTTGCGGGACAAAACTTTCTTCCCGCGATCTCGTTCCGATTTTTAGCTTCCTTTTTTCTCGCGGACGCTGCAATTATTGCGGGTCCGCTATCTCGTGGCAATACCCAGCGGTAGAATTGATTACAGGGGTTGTTTTTGCGGCAATTATTTATAAGCAATGGTTTCTAATTTATTCCGGTTTTTCAACAAATTTTCAATCTTCAATCTTTGATTTTCAAAATTTATTTGTTATTTGTTATTTGTTATTTGTTTTTTCTCTGCTTATCGCCATTACCGTTTATGACATCCGCCATAAAATAATTCCAAACGGGCTTGTTTGGATGTTTGTTTTTGTTTCCCTGATCCAGTCCGTCTTTTTAAACAACGGTGGACAATTATTTATATATGATCTTCTTGCCGGACCCATACTGGCCTTATTTTTTGCGGCCATCTGGTTTTTTTCCGGGGGGAGAGCCATGGGGTTGGGAGACGCCAAGCTTGCTTTGGGAATCGGTCTCTTGCTCGGTTTTTTCGACGGCGTCTCGGCGCTCTTGCTTTCGTTTTGGATAGGAGGGCTAGTCGGCGTGTTTCTGTTGTTGGTAAAGCGCGAAAGGTTTACAATGAAGAGCGAGATACCGTTTGCGCCATTCCTCACCATAAGCGCTTTTCTCGTTTACTTTTTTCAGTTTGATTTTTTTGGAATCAAGGATTTGTTTTTGTAATCACAGGTCATGTATCACGCATCACATATCATGAAGCAAACAATCATCAGGATAAATCAAAAATTCAAACTTTTGATACGCGTTTCGCGTTTCGCGTTTCGCGGCGGGCGCGGGTTTTCTCTGATTGAAATGCTGATGGTTATGGGGATATTTGCTTTTCTTTCCGGCATGATTTTTGTCAATTACGGCAAGTTTAATACAAAGGCATCTTTGGACAACTTGACCCACCAGGTCGCGCTTGTTATCAGACAGGCGCAAGTTTATGGCATAAGTGTTTCCCAAGGAGATCAGTTTAAGGGGTATGGCGTTTATTTTTCCACCGCCACTCCAGAGGATAAGGTTAAGTTCATCTTGTTTAAAGATTACAATCCTCAAGACAAAAAATACAATCCCAGGATTAATCCTTGCGGTGGTGACGCAAATGATGAGTGTTTGGAAAAAATATCTATTCAATCGGGCGATGTTGTAAATAAAATTATCGCGAACGGGGAAACATCGGCTCCGGGAATTGAACTTAGGGAAGCCAATATTGTTTTTACCAGACCTAGTCCGGATGCTCAGATGACCGGTCTTCGCGGTGATAACGGCGCAAATATTGATAATATCGCGGATTTGGAGGTTTATCTTTTGTCGCCACGTGGGCCAGAAAACAAAGTGGTGGTGTGGTCAACGGGACAGATCTCGGTGGAATAGCAAAGCGTAGAACGTATAACGTGAAGCGTAGAACGTAAAATATGAAATACTTAAAAACAAAAACAGAAAAAGTTATTAAAAAAACGCTCTACGCTCTACGCTCTACGCTCTACGACAAACGAGGATATTCTCTGATTGAAATGATGGTCGCGGTTTCGCTTTTTACGCTGGTGGCGACCGTCTCTATTTCCGCGCTGATTTCCGTAAATGACGCCAACAAAAAGGCCCAAACAATGCGTTCGGTGATAGATAACTTAAATTTCGCGGTGGAAAATATGGCTCGCAATTTGCGCGTCGGGTTCAACTATCATTGCAATTACAACGACCCGTCTCAGCCCATTGACAAATCACTTGATTGCGCGAGTGTTTCGGGCGCGTCCAGCGTTGCTTTTGAAGCTTACAACGGCGATAGCAGTAATTCCAATGATCAGATTGTTTACGCTCTTAATAACAATGGTCAAATAATGAGGTCAACAAACTCAGGGTTGTCTTTTTCCCCACTTACGCCATACAACAGCAGTCCAAGTGTTATTTATCAGCCACTTACGATTGATTATCTTACTTTTTTTGTCGTTGGGACCGCAGCCGGTGACAGTAAGCAACCGCGTGTTGTTATAGTGGTTGGAGGGACAGCTCGATATAATAACGAAATACAGTCCAAATTTCAAATACAAACTAGCGTTTCTGGCCGTCGCATAGATTCGTAATTTATGAACCTACAACCTACAACTAACGACAAACAACAGGAACGGAAACCATCTCGTGGGGTTTTTCGATATTTTCTACCAGCTATCAGCTACCAGCTGCCAGCTACCCGCGGTTTTACCCCCACACCAATTTTGTCGTTGTTTTGCTTTTTCAAAAAACTCTTCCTCCAAGCGCGACTTTTTGGAGATAACGGCATTTTTAATTCAACGTTCGCGGCAAAACAAAAAAAAGCGACGGCAAATTTGGTGTCGGGGTTTACCCTCATAGAAACCATTGTTGCCATTTTTATTTTACTAACTTCTGTTTTGGCTCCGATGTCTATTGCGTCAAAAGCATTATCCACCGCGCGTTACGCCAAAGAGCAAGTCACAGCTTTTTATTTGGCGCAGGAAGGAATTGAACTTGTCAGAAATATTCGCGAGAATACCGCCATGAGCGGCGGGAGTGTTTGGAACGAAGGGCCCCTCGGGTCGTCTGTTTCCCCGGAAACGTTTTGTTACGCGGAAGGAGGGTGCGTGATTGATGCCAAAAATTTGGCAGTTTCAATTTGTTCGGGCGGTTGTTCTCCGCTTAATATAGACTCAAACGGAATTTACACATACGAGACGACTGGTTCCAGCCCGACCTCATTTACCCGCGCTATAAATATAAAGAAAACAAGCCCTACGGAAATAAGCGTCTCATCTACCGTTTCGTGGGTAAGTTCCGCCGTGAGCGGGGTTAAAACCTTCACTATTACCGACAACTTGCTTAATTGGCCGTAGAGAAATCGTAAAACTTAAAACTTAAAGCACGAAGCATAAAACATGAAATTAAAAAAGTTACAAGTTACAAGTTACAAGTTGCAAGCCAAGCGGGGCTTCGTGGCTCTTTTTGCGATTTTGGTTTCAAGCATAGTTCTTGTCATAAGTTTCGGTATTTTGAACATAGCCATTAAAGAAGTCATTCTGTCTTCTTCCGGTCGGGAATCTCAATTTGGTTTTTATGCCGCTGACGCCGGTATGGAATGCGCTCTATATTGGGACATAAAAGGACTATCCGGAACAGGCAACGGTATTTTCCCGACATCAACCGATCTCTATTCAACAACCCCCCGACCATCAAATGTTTATTGCGGTGTTCTTTCCGATGGTACGACTAGACAAGACATCACGACCGATAGAAGTGCGAATTTTAACAATTCTTTTTTTGGTCCGATTCAATATATTGAAACCGGCACTTCGGCTACCACAACGTTTTTTATGAGCATAGTTTCAGGCAAAGCATGTTCAAAGGTTGAAGTAGCCAAAAATGCCAACTCCACCAAAATTCAAGCTTACGGATACAATGTTTGCGATTTTACTAATCCGCAGGTTGTCGAGCGCGCAATTCGGGCGACGTACTAGAAACTAGTTGATAGAGGGTTGTTTGTGGCGAGTAGTAGGTCAGGAAATTCACAAGTTCTCATTAAAAACCTTGTAATTTAAGGTGATTTTACTATACTAATTAGTATAATGTCATCTAAGGTAATTTCAAAAAAAGAGGCCAAAGAACGGATTTTGAGGCTTGCGGAGACTGTTTCCCGACACGCCAAGCTTTACCACGAAAAAGATAATCCGGAGATTTCAGACGAAGCCTATGATTCCCTGTTAAAAGAGCTTGCGGAACTTGAGCAAAAATTTCCGAAGTTTAAATCACTCGCGAGTCCGACACAGCGCGTTGGCGGCACGCCCATAAAGGAATTTGTAAAAGTTCGTCACGAGGTTAGGCAGTGGTCGTTTGACAATGTTTTTGATTTTAACGAATTGAAAGAGTGGGAAGAAAGAACGACACGTTTTTTAAAAAAAGAAGGCATTGATAAAAAACCGACCTATGTTGCCGAACTGAAAATTGACGGGCTGAAGGTCGTGCTTACATACAAAGACGGGACTTTCTCCATGGGGGCAACTCGTGGAAACGGTGAAACCGGAGAAGATGTTACAAATAACCTGCGCACCGTGAAAAGCATACCACTTTTGCTTCCGAAGAAAGTTTCCATGACTGTCATTGGCGAGGCTTGGATGAAGAAAAGCGATTTGGAGAAAATAAACCAAAAGCGGAAAAAAGAAAATTTGCCCCTTTACGCCAATACGCGCAATTTGGCCGCCGGCACATTGCGCCAACTTGACCCAAAAGTGGTTGCTTCGCGCAATGTCCAGGCTTTTGCTTATGATATAGAGGAATTTTCCGGCGGAGAGTCAGCTAAAACACAAAAAGAAGAGTTGGAACTTCTCAAAAAATTCGGGTTTATGGTCAACAATGATTATAAATACGCTAAAACGTTGGGAGACGTGGAAAAATTTTATGAAGAATGGTCGCACAAAAAAGAGCGCGAGGAATACGGCATTGACGGCGTGGTGGTAAAAATAAACGAACGAGAACTTTGCGAAGCGCTTGGTTACACCGCCAAAGCTCCACGTTTCGGCATCGCTTACAAATTCAAAGCAGAGGAAGTAACAACGGTGGTGGAAGACATTGTGGTGCAAGTCGGACGCACCGGAGCGCTTACTCCCGTGGCGCACTTGCGCCCGGTGTTGGTTGCCGGTTCCATCGTATCTCGCGCCACGCTCCACAACGAAGACGAAATAAAACGTTTGGATATTAAAATCGGCGACACGGTGATTTTGCGGAAGGCGGGGGATGTTATTCCGGAAGTGGTTCTGGTGTTGAAAGATTTGCGGAGGGGTGCGGAAAAACCCTTTAAAATGCCGATTAAATGTCCGGTTTGCGGAAGCGTAGTTTCAAAAGGCACTATCGGCGAGAAAGGCAATGAAAGCGCCGCGTTTTACTGCGCGAATAAAAATTGTTTTGCCCAGGAATTAGAGCGGTTAATACACTTTGTCAGTCGCAATGGAATGGACATGGATGGTTTGGGTGAGAAGATTGTTGAACAATTAATGCAAGAAGGGCTCGTTTCGGATTACGCCGATTTTTTTGAATTGACGCCAGGCGACATTGAGCCCCTTCGACGATTTGCCGAGAAGTCAGCCGAGAACCTGATTTTGGCAATTGAGAAATCCAAAAAAGTTGCACTTGGAAAGTTTTTATACGCCTTGGGTATCAGGCACGTGGGCGAAGAAACGGCCAGTCTCCTTGCGGAGAATTTTCAATTTTCGATTTACAAGTTACAAAAGGCGCAAAAAGAAGAACTAGAAAAAATAGAAGGAATCGGGCCAGTTGTTGCAGAGTCGGTTACTCGTTGGTTTGCCGATTCGCACAACAAAAAAATACTAAAGAAACTTCTTAAGCATTTGAGTGTTGTGAAGCCCTACCAGCTACCAGCTACCAGCTACCAACTACGTGGTTTCACCTTCGTCCTGACCGGCACACTATTATCAATGTCCCGCGACGAAGCCAAAGAAAAAATTAAAGCTCTTGGTGGAAAAGTTTCAAGTTCCGTTTCGTCAAAAACCGACTATGTGGTGGCGGGGGAAGAACCCGGGCAAAATAAAATAGAGGATGCCAAAAAATTGAGAGTTAGAACTATCACAGAAAATGAGTTTTTGAAAATATTAAATACTTAAAAAACACCTAAAATTAAAACCAAATATTCAAAATCATAATCGAGCATCTGTTTGCGATAGCAAGCAAATGCTCGAAAGGGCTTGACTCCCCGTAATTGAATTTGATATTTTATTCGCGACGTAGAGTGAGAAAGGCGCAAAAGGCCTATTGACGGATGTTGATAGGCACCTGTGGGCGGTAATCTCTCCACCTTCGAGCCGAGCCTGCTTGTGCGCCTGCCTGTGCGTACATGTAGACAGGGAGCTAATATAGATCTAATATCCTGCGGTTTTTGCCGCAAGGGTCTATGTCGTTTAAAAATTGGAAAATTACAATAGCCCGAAACGTTTTTTTAAGTCGAGGTCATTGTCTATCTGGTCCACTACAAGAAAACGAATGTGTTGCCGTGCGTTGTAAAATTCTGTTATATATTCAATCTCATCAAAACAAGGGAATGGGTGTACAAACACAGATTTTTGCAATTTACGAAAACCAAGATTTCTAAAATGATATCGTAGCGATTCCCGCACTTTTTTGAGTCGTTCTGGCACATCAAACATAACAACACGCCATTTTTTGTCCCACCGAGGTGGTTTTTTTAGTCTCATCGTCTCCAAATTATATGAGAGGGCGATCAATCGGCCATTTTTTGATAAAACAAGAGTCATGGTTCCATCTTTATTGTTCTTTGTTTCTACAAGTTTTGATTTGTAAAGCGATCGTATGGCTCTGTTTAGGGAAGACCGATTGATATCATCCCACTCTTTTTTTAATTTTTTCAAGATACTGAAATATGTCTTGGGGGATCGAGATAGTCCCAAAACAACACCGCCTAGCAAAAGCAAGAGTATCTTCTTTTGCATATCTCCCGCCCTACGCCTTATTTTTGATCTTCGTATCTTCATTTTTTGATTTTAGCATTTACTTGCTATCGCTGGCAAATGCGCAAATATTAAGACAAGAGTATAAGGCAAGGGTAGTCGGCGGGGAAATTCTCAAACACTGTTTCGTCAAAAACCGACGATGTGGTGGCGGGGAACGACTCGGGGCAGAATAAAATGGAGGATGCCAAAAAATTGAGAGTGGAAACAATTGAGGAAAAGGAGTTTTTGAAAATGCTTGCCATGTAATGCAATTTGGCGACATTTTTGCGTCTGGTCTAAAATAGGCAGTGTAGTTGTGAGCGCGTCGCCAAATTTTATTTCGCCTGAGCGAGGAGCGCGTGAATGTGGCCTATCGGATGTTGATAGGCGCCTGTAGACGGTAATCACATTCAC
>JBBTSJ010000019.1:0-4157 GCA_038064715.1 Patescibacteria group bacterium
TACCCGCACAAAGAGCGTAGCGAGTCGTGCGGGTAAAAAAGCCAACAGTTTGGGTTTTGTCCGGAAATCGAACGCCGGAGCGTTATTTTGCCAGTAGGCAAAATCGCGAGGCGGTGACCAGCCCGAACCGAGCGACGGCGAGGTGAGAGGCGAGGGAGATTCCCGGTACCCTTCCCTTTTCTTCTAAAAGACATTGGTGTCTTTTAGGACTCTATCCAAAAATCTATAAATATTTCCTAATTTCACGGAGAAAAAAGGGTTTTTTTGAAAAATCTGTGGATAACTATGTGAACATGTGTATAAGAGACATTTTTCTGGTTAAAATGCCCGTCTTTGAGGGTTGGAAGAGTCTTTTTATAAAATATGGCTAAAAAGAAGGATGTTTCGGGGTTTTAATGGCCAAAAGGGACCTAAAAATACATAAATATAGTTTCACATGAAACATAATAATCAAAATAGTGAAAATGTGGGCAAAATAGGGGAATCTGTCGTTTCCCTGCTTCTTTCAAAGAAAGGTTACGATGTTATTTTGAGAAATTATAGAAAAAAGTGGGGAGAAATTGATATTATTGCCGAAAAAGATGAAATAATTCACTTTGTTGAGGTAAAAACTGTTTCATGTGAAAACATTGACCTGCCAAAAGGCGACCATTCGCCCGAAGAGAACGTCCACCCGGAGAAATTAAAGAGAATGCAACGCACAATACAGAGCTATTTGATGGAAAAAGGGATTTATGAGGATGTTTCGTGGCAGATTGATGTAGCCGGAGTTTTCTTGGACATAGCGGGGAAGAGAGCGCGCGTACGAATGACTGAAAATATAATCATCTAAATGCCAGAGAAGCGTGTTAATATATGGCAATCGTTAAGATAGACGGGGCGTAGTATACCGGTAGTACGCCTGCTTTGGGAGCAGGTAGACCGAGTCCGATTCTCGGCGCCCCGATATGTAGCGAAGCGAAATGAAGGGTGGGTCCCGCAACCGCTTGCGGGGCGCGGAGAATCGAGCCTCGATGTTCTCGCTAACGCCTATTTTAATTTAAAAAATTAAACAGACCTCGTTGCCATTGTCTAATTCGTGAGAATAAGAGAATAGTTTAGTTCGCCGAGATATTTTCAACGGCGGTTTCTAGCGTTTTTGTCAGGCCGGGCAAGGTGTTTTGGGTGAACTCTTGGAACGATTCGTCTATATTCCCGCTTAAAAATTCATCCAGACTTTTTCCGGTTTCACTTTTGAAACTGCGGTTGATGTGGGCTATAGTTATAGCGGATAGTTCGCGGCTCTCGGTAGTTTTGCCTTCACTCATGGTAGCAAGAATGGCTTCAACTTTGCCGGTCCACCTGCTTATGACCGCGCCGCCCGAGGCGCCTTTTTGGGCGATGATATTTGAGCCGACAGAAAAGACGTCAATGTTTGTTTTGTCGTTAAAATAATAAAATTTTGTGATGAAAGACGGGCTTGAGGTAATCCACAAATCTTTTTGAGTGGCGATGCCGCCCAAAAAACTTGCCGGGTATCCTATAAGCAAGAGGGAAATTTCACCCAAAATATTCTTTTGGTTTGTGTCTATGGCCACAAAAGGAAGCGCTGACGGCAAAGGATTTGGCGTCGCTGATCCGGTGATTAAAAACAAGGCATAGTCGTTCTCGCCGGTTCCTTCCGGCGATCCGCGCTTTATCTCCTTGGCATTTTCGGCAAGCCAGATTGCGGGGAAATAAAGAATTTCTATTTTATACGCGGGGACAGCCGGACTGCCGGCGCGGGCAACGCAGGTCACGAAGTCCTTTGTGGAATAATCTTTTAGAAGCAGATATTGGGCCACGTGGGCATTGGTCAGAATAACTCCGCGCCCGTTTATAATAATTCCGCTTCCGCTGATGGGCTTAAAGTCTCCGCCCGTTTTTGTGGTGCAGAGAATATTTACTGTTGCTTTTCTAGCTTTCTCGTCTAACTCTTCAAGAGGGATTAACTTTTTTGGCGCCGGCGGGGGAGGGGAAACTGGTTTCGTGGCTGCCTGCTGGTTGATTTCTGGTTTAATTTTGGGTTTTAATGCTGGTTTTTCATGGGTTTTTTCACCCAAGGGGATATTTTTTACCGTTGTTGTGGCTGTGTCCAGCTTAGTTTTTTCAACGACCACGACAGGTGGTGACGAAGAGGCCGTATTCCGCGCGGGGTTTTCGGGCGCAGTGTTTTGTATTGGCGCAACCGAAGCAATGATGCCGGCGATGATTGCGATAATTTTGGCGAGGATGCTACTTTGCATATGCGTTTGATTATATCAAACCGCGATAATGAACAATTTACAAACAAACAATTAACAGCAAAAAACCAAAAAGCCTATTGATTTGCTATTAATTCTTGTAAATTGTAAATTGAATATTGTTAATTAAAAATAAGCGGGATTAGTTTAATGGTAAAATAACAGTTTTCCAAACTGTGGACACCGGTCCGATTCCGGTATCCCGCACAGAAAGTCAAAAAATCCGCCACGGCGGATTTTTTGATTTCTTCTCGAGAAGAAACTATCCCAGTATTAGAAAAACACAATCGCAAACAAGGAATTCGGTGTTTTTCAATACGGGATTGCGCCACGCGAACTCGCATTTGACCTACAAAACGTTTTGAGTAGGTTATTGCTTGTTCGCGCTGGCTTATTTCACTGCGTCTTTCAATGCCTTAGCGGCGCGGAACTTCGGCACGTTCATGGCCTGAACCTGCACTGCTTCACCAGTGCGCGGGTTTCGTGCTGTTCTCGCGGCGCGTCTCTTGACTGAAAAGATTCCGAGTCCCGCGAGGGAGACCTCGTCACCCTTCTTTAGAGTACTCGCGATTGTGTCAATGATAGAATCAACAACTTGTTCCGACTGCACCTTGGTGCCGCCGACAATACCATGAACCACATTGGCGATATCTGTTTTGTTCATATTTTTAGACAGCGTTTAGGTTTTAGCGATTAGCGTTTAGGGCTAACACATAAAAACTAAAATATTTTTTGATTTAATTTTTATAAAATTCTCGACCAACTTTCACTTGTTAATACCAAAAGTCCTCAATAGATTATATAGTAAGCCGTATTTTAGGCAAGCGAAGCCAACTTACGACTTACAACTCATGACTTACGACAAAATGCTAAGAAATAAAAAAAGAGATATTAAGCGAAAAACCCTTGTGTTCCAAGGGTTTTTCGCCAACGTCGTAAGTTGTTTGTCGCGAGTCGTCGGTCTACCTGGCGTATTCTATGTTCCTTGATTCTCTGATTACGGCGATCTTGATTTCACCCGGGTATTTGAGTTCTTTTTCCACGCGGATCGCGATTTCTCTGGCCATTTCTTTGGCTTGTACGTCGTTGATTTTTTCCGGATAAACGAATACGCGGACTTCGCGGCCGGCTTGCAGAGCAAATGTTTTTTCCACTCCCTCAAAAGAATTGGCGATTGCTTCAAGGTCGCCCAATCGTTTCAGATAGTTTTCCACCGTGTCGCGTCTGGCGCCCGGGCGGCCGCCGGAGATAGCATCGGCTGTTTGCACTATTATTGATTCAATAGTTTCGTACGGGTATTCCTCGTGATGCGATTGCATGGCCTGGATTATGCGCGGGTCGGCGCCGAATTTCTGCAGGATTCTACGGCCTATTTCAACATGGGTGCCCTGCACTTCATGATCAACCGCCTTGCCGATATCATGAAGTAAAGCTCCTGCCTTGGCTATTGTGACATCACCTCCCAACTCCTCGGCGAGCATCGCGGAAATGTGCGCCATCTCAAGCGAGTGCTGGAGAACGTTTTGGCCATAGCTTGTCCTGAAATATAATCGTCCCAAAATTGAAATAATTCGCGGGTCAAGATTAAACAAGCCGCATTCATAAACCGCTTGTTCTCCTTTTTCTTTGATAATTTTGTTTATGTCACTCTTGGCTTTTTCAACCATTTCTTCTATTTTGACCGGTTGTATTCTGCCGTCCAGGATGAGATTTTCCAAAGCTAGGCGGGCGATTTGGCGGCGGACCGGATCAAAAGACGAAATAATAATTGAACCGGGAGTGTCGTCAACAATAAGTTCAACTCCCGCCGCGCGCTCAAAAGCCCTTATATTACGGCCTTCTTTGCCTATAATTTTTCCCTTGATTTCGTCGTTGGGGAGCGATACCGAAGTTATC
>JBBTSJ010000020.1:0-1919 GCA_038064715.1 Patescibacteria group bacterium
TTAACATCGTTACCGCTAGCGCCAAGACTTAATGGTTTCGTAAAACTATAAGAAGATGCCGAGGCGGGTGCTGCCGGTGTTGCAGTGGTTGCCGTCGGTGTTGCTGGCGTAGCGGGCGCTGCGGTGGTCGCCGGCGTTGTCGCGGTAGTTGCCGTGGTTGCAATTGTTGCTGTAGTCGCCGTTGTTGTAGTAACTGGCGTACTCCCGCCACCTCCGCTAGTGCTACCACCTCCTCCGCTGGTGCTGACCGTCGTAGCGGACACGCAAAGTTCCGTCGCGGAAGGAGTCACCGTAATAACCGACTCCGCCGTCGTGTTTTCCAGAGAAAGGACTGAAGTCGGAGTGTTGGTGTTGGTGGCGCACACATTAACTGCCCTGAAGGCGCTGCTTCCGCTTGCAAGCGTTGTGGTCATTCTGTTACCGCTAGGGGCTTTAAATTGAATGTAGGACCCGACATCAACAGTAACGTTGAAACTGGCTGCTCCGACCACAATAGAGCTAATGGTCGCGTCTGTACCAAGTATGTCTATTTGAATACCGCCTATGTTGAGAATCGCCGTGCTTTTTTGAAGCGTAACATCAGTTCCCGTGGCAAAAGAAGTCATTGGGAAAAAGAGCAGGTAGAGCGCAATGCCTGCGCCTACTGCCAAAAACATCCACTTGACTCCGAAGAGTGTAAACATTTGCGGCGTATATGTGTTGTTGACCATAATGTGATTCCATCGCGCGCAACTGTCATTTAGACCAAGGGCGAGCGGCGGGAGAAATTAGCGGATAAATTAAGAGCCCGCGTGGCGCTTAGCGAACCGCCCAGAAGTTGAGTGATATGCCGCCCGTATCCGTGCTGGCACCCGCGTTGACGTTGTTGATACGTACATTGATGGTTCCGGCTGTTGCTGTAGACGAAGCAGCGAACACGACAAGACCGGCTGGCAGCGAACTCGTTGCCTGGACAAATACGCGGTAGCTTGAGGTGACGCCGGTGGCGCCAGAGCAGTCTGCGTAGTTGGTTGAGGTAGCGGCCACGCTCACTGAGGTGAGGTTACAGAATCCGAAAATTAAACCGGAAACTGTGCTTACTTGATCGGTTCCAACCCTTATAGCCGAAGAACTTGCTGTCCCCGCCAGAACAGAGTCTGTTGCCCCAAATGTAATCGTGCCGTCCGTGGCGTTACTGATGGTCTCGCCATTAAGAAGTATAAGATTTGTAGTAGTCGCTCCTCCGAGGAATGTGGCCAAGCCGGTATAACTGGACACTCCCGAAACAGTAAGCGCGCCGGTCAGAGCGATTGTGCCGTCAACCGCGTTGGTGATTGTTTCTCCGTTCAGAAGAGTGAGGGAAGTGGTAGAAGCTACGCCGCCAAGTTGAATGACGCCGTCCGTGGCGTTGGTAATCTGCTCTCCGTTAAGAAGCGTCAGTATGGTCGTGGTTGCGCCGCCGAGGAAGGTAGCAAGACCGTCAACAGTTAACGCGCCGTTGGCTTGAATAACGCCGGCTCCCGAAAGAGTAACGCCCGTATCGCCATACCCGCCACCGACCAAAAGACTCGTTGCCGCAGTTATAGCCGGACTGAATGTGCCAGTCACAGTTAGATTGCCGACTACAGTAGAAGAGGCCTGGGACAAAAAGCCATTCGTTAATGTGCCTAAGCCCGTAAGTGTGGTTGTGGCCGCAGTAAGGGTAATCGTGCCGTCAGTCGCGTTGGTGATTGTCTCTCCGTTAAGAAGGGTTATTGAAGTGCTTGAAGCGATACCGTTAAGTTGAATGATGCCGTCCGTGGCGTTGCTAATCTGCTCTCCGTTAAGAAGCGTCAGTATGGTCGTAGTCGCCCCTCCGAGAAACGTGGCCAAGCCGGTATAGCTTGACACTCCCGAAACAGTAAGCGCGCCGGTCAGAGCGATTGTGCCGTCAACCGCGT
>JBBTSJ010000021.1:0-5793 GCA_038064715.1 Patescibacteria group bacterium
AATGTCCGAAATTCCACTACGAACACCCCCTCGAATTCTCGTGGACATTTCTATTTAAGCCGGAAGATTCGGCACAAGCACAGAAATAACCGGAAAAGCCCTCGTCCCCGAGGGCTTTTTTTACGCAACAATTTCATCAAGAACTTCTAACTAAAATGATTTCCAATTTGACTTTTCTCTGTTTATCATCGGCCCATTCGTACGAATGGGCCGATGATAAAATCGCGGAATAAGCCAGATTAGATATGGTCATATTTCAAAAATTTCGGTTTTTCTCGCCGTTCTGGTATAATAATTTCTGAAAATCTTAAAAATTAAAGAGTAAATAATTTATGAACGATATTCCAAGTACGCCAAATAGAGTTCCCAAAGTAATATTTAAAACCAGAATTCGCGATGAAAGCGTGGGCGGAGACAACCCCTTTCGTTGGCAGGATGTTTCAACAGACGATATTTTTAAGGGCAAAAAGACGGTGGTATTTTCTCTGCCGGGAGCCTTTACTCCGACCTGTTCGTCAACGCATCTTCCGGGATATGAAGCTAAATATGATGAAATAAAATCTCTCGGAGTTGATGAAGTTTATTGTATTTCGGTGAATGACGCTTTTGTAATGTATCAATGGGCCAAAAATTTGGGCGTAAACAAAGTCAAAATGATTCCGGACGGCTCGGCGGAATTTACCAAAGGAATGGGAATGCTTGTAAAAAAAGATAATCTCGGCTTTGGTGACAGGTCGTGGAGATATAGCACGTATGTCGTGGACGGAGAGATAAAGAAAGTTTTTGCGGAGTCGGGTTTTTCCGACAACTGCCCTGACGACCCGTTTCTAGTCTCCGACGCGGATACGATGATTAAGTATTTGAATGAATCGGTGTAAAAAATGACATGACGGAAAAATTAAAACAATTAGCGCCGATAGTGGTAAGAATCGGCGTTGCTTTGGTTTTTGTCTGGTTTGGGTTGGAACAACTCACTAATGTTTCCGACTGGACCGGCTGGCTTCCAAATTATGCTCGCTCTTTACCCATTAGTCCTGAAACACTAGTTTACGTAAATGGAGTTTTTGAAACCGCCCTTGGTCTTCTCTTATTGACGGGACTTTACACGAGATTGGCGGCTTCACTGTTTGCTTTACACATGGCGCACATAATCACCGTTGTCGGCTATGGAGAAATCGGAGTCCGCGATTTTGCGATTTTTATGGCGACCCTTTCGACAGCTTTTCACGGCGCCGACGGTTTCAGTTTGGACTATTTCTTTTCACGAAAAGATAAAGGCCAAAATTTGTAAGTTTTCAAACAAAAAATCTCCGCTTTCGGCGGGGATTTTTTGTTGAGATATTTTTTGCTCTTACTTGACCGTAAGTGTTCCGCGCATTCCGTTTTCGCGGTGTTCGCCCACGGAACAGTAATACTCAAATGTTCCGGTTTTATCTGCCACAAATTGGACAGAACTTTCTCCACCCGTTTGGATTTTTTGCGTGCCGATGTCGTAACCGTCAATTCGGAGGTCGTGGAATCCGTCATTGTCTTTGAATGTTATTTTTACGGCATCTCCTTTATCAACCGCTATCGTCGAAGGGGAAAAAGAAAAATTTGTTCCGATAACGGTGAATTCTTTTATTGTTCTTGATTCACTCACTTGACTAACAACACTCTCTGGAACCGCGGATCCTGGTACGGGCATATTACTTTGAACATTGACGGACCCGTTTTTTACGGATTCAGACTTTGTCCCGTTTAAATAGAACCACAATCCAACCACAGTAATAATAACTATTATAATTAAACCCAAAATATTTTTATTCATATTTATAAATATTAACACATCTACGCATTCTGTGGCTTGCGGAGAACGCCCACGTTGTTTTTGTATGTTTGTGTTGACAAAATACTGATTTTAAGATACACTCTAAATACAGTATATCTCATTGGTTTTTAGCGCTTAGGGAGGACTTCTCCATAAATCCAATTAAACCCGAGAGATTCTGTGGGTTTAATCTATTTAATGCTTAAGGCTAGGGCTTTTAGGCGAATATCCAATACGAGCGTATATGTATCAGAAAAAATTCAGCAATCAGAAATCTGGAACAGGTTCATTCCACGGCAAACCGCCTCACAAAAGGCGTTCTTCGACCGCGCCAGCGCGGTCTTCCGGTACACACACTTCCTCGCGTTTTTCTCACGGGAATTTTTCCCGTGGAGGTTCGTTTGGAAATTCTCGCGCGGGGAGAGGGGGCGGTAAGCGCGGTTTTAGTGAAAGAATAGATGTTTCCAGATTTATCCAAAAAGCCGTTATTACCGAGAGCGTTGATAATTTTGCGCCGGAACACTCTTTCGCGGATTTTAAATTGAGCGAAGAATTAAAGAAAAACATTACGGCAAAAGGTTACAGCGCTCCGACTCCCATACAAGATAGAATTATTCCGCACATTTTGCGCGGAGAAGATGTGGTGGGCATAGCCAACACCGGCACGGGCAAAACAGCCGCTTTTCTTCTTCCCCTCATAAACAAAGTAATCCATAACCCAAAGGAAAAAATTTTAATCGTCGTGCCTACTCGCGAGCTGGCAATACAGATTGACCAGGAACTAAAAGGATTCGCTTATCGCTTGAAGATTTTTTCCGTATGTTGCGTCGGGGGCGCGCCAATCGGCCGGCAGATATCCGACCTTCGTTATCACAACAACTTCATCATAGGAACACCCGGACGGCTTAAAGACCTGATAGAAAGAAAAAATCTGAACCTTTCCGGATTTAAGACGGTTGTTTTGGACGAAGCGGACAGAATGCTTGATATGGGATTTATCAACGATATGAAATTTCTTATGTCAAAAATGGAGGAAAATAGGCACACTTTATTTTTTTCGGCCACCATTTCAAGAGAGATAGAGGGGCTTATAAAAGTTTTCTTGAAAAGTCCGGTTACTATTTCCGTAAAGACAAGAGACACGGCAAAAAATGTTGACCAAGACATCGTTCGTATCAAGCAAGGAGAAGACAAAATTGATATTTTACACGATTTGCTTATTCAGGCAGGGTTCAAAAAGGTGCTTATTTTCGGCAAGACCAAGCACGGAGTGGAAAAACTTTCAAAAAATTTGGCGATGAGAGGGTTTAAGGTGGAGTCTATCCATGGCGACAAAAATCACGGAAGACGCCAGCGCGCCTTAAAAATGTTTAAAGATAATCAGGTTCAAGTGTTGGTGGCGACCGATGTGGCCGCCCGCGGACTGGATATCGCCGATGTAAGCCATGTTATCAACTATGATATTCCGGCAACACACGACGACTATGTGCACCGCATCGGCAGAACCGGACGCGGAGACAAAAATGGCAAAGCGTTGACGTTTGTTTAAAAAACTTTATGAACTTTTTTACCAATATCAACATGAAAAATAGCGTTCAAACCAAAAATCAAAAAAGGACACCTCCAAAAACTTTTCAACATTTGGGCAAGTGGGTGGAAAAACGAACCATCTCGGAGATTTTGATTTGCGTTTGCGGAAACAAGTACATAAAAACAAGAAAAGACCAGACACAATGTATCAAGTGCATGGGCAGACAAAGGTAATTTTTAAGCCCAAATAACCCCGCTTTTCTTATAGAAATTCCCCCCAAAATCTATTCTAGTCTTTTGCAAAAGACTAGAATAGATTAAATAAGTTATAATTAAAAATATGGGATATGTAACGAATATTGAGCAAGAGTCTCTTAAGAATGAGAACTTTAGAAGAGTGCTTTATACTGCCAAACACAGCCAGCTCGTGTTAATGAGTCTGTTGCCCAAAGAAGAAATAGGAGAAGAAACCCACGGCCACTTGGACCAATTCTTGCGCTTTGAAGCAGGGGTAGGCAAGGTTGTTTTAAACGGGGAGGAGAGAAAAGTGAGAGACGGCGACGCGGTGGTTATACCGGCCGGCACCAGACACAATGTCATCAATTCTTCAAACGATACCCCGCTCAAACTTTACACCGTTTATTCTCCGCCGGAACACAAAGATGGAACAATCCACGCGACAAAAGCGGATGCCTTGGCCGACGAACGCGACCATTTTAAGGAGTAACGTGATTGACGACCAACAACTTACAGCTAACTACGAACAAGCGACAATTTACAAAGGAGAAATGCATGTGACGAAACTTTGCCTATAGGCAAAGTTTCGTCACATGACCAAAAACTAAAAAAATACGAATGAAGCGTGAGGAATTTGAAAAACTGGTTGAGGAAGGTTTTTTGGCTATTCCCGAAAAATTCCGCGTTAAATTAAAGAACGTGGCGTTTTTGGTTGAGGGCGAGCCTTCTTTGGAGACGAGAAAAAAGGAAAATCTTTCGGAAGACGAAACGCTTTTGGGTTTATATACTGGAATTCCGGCGATTGCGCGCGGGGATAATTACGGCGTAGGAATGACAATGCCGGACACCATAACTATTTATCAACGGCCTATAGAGGAAGAAGCGGGTAATAACCCGAAACGACTCCGGCAGATTGTTCACGACACCGTTTGGCATGAAGTGGCGCATTATCTTGGTCTTGACGAAGAAGAGGTGGGAAAACGTGAAAAAGAAAGAGGTGTCAGATAATTGTGATAAAATATGAATATGAAAAAGGTTGAAAATCCCGAGCAACGCCGAAAAGTCGCTATTTTTGATATAGACGGGACGATATTTCGTTCGAGTTTACTCATAGAGTTGGTCAATGTTCTTATTGAGCAGGGAAATTTTGATGAAGGTACTCGGGCAGAATACGAGCGCGAGCATAAACATTGGCTGGAAAGAAAAGGCGACTACGAGTCATATATAGGAGCGGTTATTAAAACATTTGATAGGCATATCAAGAGCGTTCATTATTCCGATTTTGACAGAGCCGCGAAAACAGTAATAGAACGATACCAGAATCATACCTATCGTTACACCCGCGATTTGGTCTCGGATTTAAAAAAGAAAAAATATTTTTTGCTTGCTATTACCCATTCGCCAAAAGGGGTAGCTGAAAAATTCTGTCGTGGGCTTGGTTTTGACAAAGTGTACGGGCGACTTCTGGAACTTGGGCCGAACGATTGTTTTACGGGGAAACCGCTTGAAGAATCCGCCATCAGCAACAAAGCCAACATAGTCAAGCGGGCGGCGGAGAAAGAAAATCTTACACTTAAAGATTCCATCGGAGTAGGCGATACCGAAAGCGACATTCCGCTTTTAGAAATGGTCACGCAACCGATTTGTTTTAATCCAAATATGAAGCTTTATAAACACGGGAAGCGCAACGGCTGGAAGGTGGTAGTGGAGAGAAAAGATGTGGTGTATGAATTTGAATGAAAAACTAATAACCAATAACTCATAATAAATAAACCATAACGAACGCTTTAATCATGCTCAAGTCTATGCTAAACTTTTGTTTCAAAGCGGGCTGTAGTATACCGGTAGTACGCGCCCTTCGGGAGGGCGTAGATCGAGTTCGATTCTCGACAGCCCGAAAGAAGCAAAGAAATTTTTAAACACAGTATTTTAGTGCCGGGCTGTAGTATACCGGTAGTACGCGACCATGGGGTGGTTGTAGACCGAGTTCAATTCTCGGCAGCCCGAACGTAACGAAGTGGAGTGAGGGGTGAGCGAGTGAACTGCTTCACTCGCGTCCGGAATTGAAAGCCGCAGCCATGCCGAAGGCGGGCGAGGCGGGGTCGCGAGTACTTAGTGCTCGCAGTATGTAATCATACGAGAACACTTAGTAACTCGTGACCAATTCTCGGCAGCCCGAACGTAACGAAGTGGAGTGAGGGGTGAGCGAGTGAACT
>JBBTSJ010000021.1:5893-6261 GCA_038064715.1 Patescibacteria group bacterium
ACTCGCGTCCGGAATTGAAAGCCGCAGCCATGCCGAAGGCGGGCGAGGCGGGGTCAATTGCGATAAGTAAGCAATTGAGAGACGGAGCGCGACGGCGCGAGTCGGGGTAGCACAAATTTTCAGCAGAAAATTATGCGTGACCGCGAGTAATTACGTAGACCGTAGCTTTAGCGAAATAGAAGAGTCGTGACCGATGGACCTGTTTTTTTCGGTGCCCAGACAAATTTTTGTGACGACAAAAATTTAGACGAAGGAGATAAGTGTCTGCCTGTGCCTACACGCAGACAGGTATTCACGGTCCTGCCGGTGGTGTCAGAAGGGAGATGTGTTAAAATAACAGCGTCTTAGGATGTTTGCTAAAAATAGTT
>JBBTSJ010000022.1:0-4582 GCA_038064715.1 Patescibacteria group bacterium
GTGATTGACGAAGTGCTCGAGCTTTTTATGGAACTTGGAGCAAGCGACGAGCAGGCGAATTTTACAACGGTCTACACTATAGGCAAACAAGGTGTGGCTAAATTGAACATGTTCGACGAAGCAAAAGATCTTACCCCGCTTCTTGACGTCATCTTGAAAGAAGTGCCGGAGGCTGGAGCGGGGAAAGAGGATGATGAGCTTACGGCGCAGGTTTTTAACTTGGGTTACGACAATTTTCTCGGTCGCATGGCGGTGGCCCGCATTTATGGCGGGACACTGAAAGGTGGCGCGCAGGTTTTTGTTAAAAAAGCAGACGGCTCGGTACGCAAGGGAAAACTGACGAAACTTTTCACGTTTGAAGGAATGTCCCGCAAGGAGACAAAAGAGGCTTTTGCCGGAGATATTGTAATGATTGCCGGCATTCCGGACATTTTTATCGGCGAAACTGTTTCCGGTAACGAAACGAGTGTCCCGCTTCCGGCCATCCATGTTGACGAACCGACCATCTCTCTTCGTTTTTTGGTTAACGACTCTCCTTTTGCCGGCAGGGAAGGCAAATTTGTTACCGGCAGGCAAATTCGCGACCGTTTGGAAAAAGAACTTGAAATAAATGTCGGCCTCAAGGTTTCCGACGAAAGAGAAAATACTCCTTACGCGGACTTGTCCAAAGATCTCTTTACCGTGTACGGACGGGGAGAGCTCCACATAGCCATTTTGCTTGAAAACATGCGCCGTGAAGGGTATGAGCTTCAGGTGTCCCAGCCGAAGGTCATAATAAAGGAAGAAAATGGCGTAAAATTTGAACCATACGAGGAAGTTACTATTGATACGCCAAGCGTTTTTTCCGGTTCAGTTATTGATAAATTAAGCCGGCGACGCGGGATTATGACCGGAATGACGGAGAAAAACGGGAATACTCGGATATTATTCAATGTTCCCACGCGTGGGCTTTTGGGATACAGAAGTGATTTCGTCGTGGATACCAAAGGCGAAGGAATATTGTGCAGCCGATTTTTGGAATTTCGTCCGCATGCCGGAGAAATCCAAAAGAAAGATACCGGTTCAATGATTTCAATGGCCTCCGGCAAAGCCCTCGCTTTCGCTCTGTGGAATTTGCAGGACAGAGGAGTGGTTTACATAGAACCGACAACGGAAGTGTACGAGGGGATGGTAATAGGGAATGTTTCCAAAGGAAACGATCTTTCGGTCAATCCGACCAAGGGGAAACAACTGACCAACATGCGCGCTTCCGGTTCGGACGAATCAATTTTCTTGACGCCAGCATGGAAACTTTCAATAGAACGCGGGCTTGAAGTGATGGCAGAAGATGAATATCTGGAAATTACTCCGGAGTCCGTCAGATTGCGAAAGAAATATCTTACCGAAAACGAACGCGCCAAGGCAAATAGAAACAAATAACAAGTAACAAATAACGATAACAAGTAACACAAAATACAGGGTATAATTGTTATTAGTTATTAGTTATTAGTTATTAGTTATTAGTTATAAGTTATCAGTTATTTTTTGTCCGATAGAAATTTATAAAGGACATACATGAAAAAAATAAAATTTATCGCCATTCTAGCTTTGTCCTTTATGGTTGTTATTGCCATAAACGCGCTAGTTAAAGACAAAGCAGGTCCTTATCCGCGGAAAACAAAAGTTATTGTAAGCGGGATAACGATTTATGCCGAAATTGCCGATACTCCAAAAGAGAGAGAAGCGGGATTGTCGGGGCATTTAGCCCTTGCCGAGAACGAAGGCCTGGTATTTGTTTTTGAAACACCCACAAAACCGAAGTTTTGGATGAAGGACATGAGTTTCCCGATAGACATAATTTGGATTAACCAGTCTGGCAAGGTAATTTTTATAACCGAGAGAGCCGAACCCGAGTCATATCCGTTGACTTTTTCTCCGCCCGATCCGGTCAAGTATGTTTTGGAAGTTCCGGCGGGTTTTGTCGAAAAAAAAGATGTGGAAATAGGGGATACGATGGTAATTTTGTAACAAGACCGTCTTAAAGCAAAGAGTTTTTTCACATTTTGAGAATTTACTTTTTAAGCCCCTGTTTCATCAAGCAAAACAAGGGCATATTTAGTGTGCGGGTTTACACTCCCGCTTTCTTATTTTTATGTGCAAAGTTTTTGACTTATCAACTAGCATTTTTGGAGGCAGATGGAGTAAAATTAGGGAGCGAAACATTTTACGAAAGTTTAATCATCGCGTTTATCATTAATTTTATTAAGTTCATTTACGTCTATGTCTCCTAAATCAAAATCAACAGCCGGTGCCCAGCCCAAGTCGTTTTCTCCCATAAAAAAAGTTCAAAAGAGAAACGGTTCTATCGTTGATTTTGACTTAGGAAGAATTTCAAACGCCGTTTACAAAGCCATGTCCGCGACAAGCGAAGGTGAACGCAAAGAGTCCGATTATATCGCCAGAAAAGTTCAGTCCGAACTTGTTCGGGTGTCAAAATTGGTTAAAAACTTTATACCGACAGTTGAGGCCATTCAAGATATTGTTGAAAAAGAGCTTATTTTGGAAGATTTTGTGAAAACCGCGAAAGCTTACATTCTTTATCGCGAGGAACGCTCCCGCATCAGAAAAGAAATGGGTGAGATACCGGAAAATGTCCGCAAGCTTACCGAGCAAAGCAAAAAATATTTCAGAAATATTTTGAGTGAGTTTATTTATTACAGAACTTATTCCAGATGGATAGAAAATGAAAACAGGAGAGAGACATGGATTGAGACAGTTGACCGGTATGTTGATTTCATGAAAGAGAATCTTGGCAACAAGCTGAAAGATTCGGAATGCAAAGAAATTCGTGAAGCGATTTTAAAACAGGAAGCAATGCCGTCGATGAGACTTTTTCAATTTGCCGGGCGCGCGACCCGTTCCACAAATATTTGCGCTTACAACTGTTCTTTCGTTGCTCCAACCAAGTGGCAAGATTTTGGCGAGATAATGTACATACTGATGTGCGGTACCGGCGTGGGGTTCGCGGTGGAGAATCAAAACATTGACCAACTCCCATCCATAAAATATCAAACAGGGAAAAAAGTTCCCACTTATTTTGTAAAAGACAGTAGGGAAGGTTGGGCGGACGCTTTGGTTTTGGGAATGAAAACTTGGTCTGAAGGAAAAGATATTGACTTTAATTATTCCTTGCTCCGTCCCGCCGGGGCGCGGCTCAAGACTATGGGCGGCAAATCTTCCGGTCCGGATCCGATTCGCGATATCATTAATTTTACCCGCGAGCGTATGCTCAAAAAACAAGGTCGGAAACTTTCCCCCCTTGATGCCCACGATGTCATTTGCAAAATAGGCGAAGCCGTAGTTGCCGGCGGAGTTCGCAGAAGCGCCCTTATTTCACTTTCTGATTTGGGAGATGTGGAGATGCGCGATTCCAAAAAAGGCCCGTTTTACTTCACGGATCCGCAGAGGTCGCTCGCCAACAACTCGGCGGTGTATGTTGAAAAACCGACTCCGGAAGAGTTTTTAGACGAATGGGTTGCTCTGGTTAAATCAAAGTCGGGTGAACGGGGCATATTCAACAGAGGCTCTCTTTCGAAGACAATGCCTAAAATCAGACAGAAACATTTGGCTAAATATATAACAAACGGAAGAATGACCGGTCTGGTCGGCTCCAACCCGTGCGGCGAAATAATTCTTCAGTCAAAACAGTTTTGCAACCTTTCCGAAATAATAGCCCGCCCGGGGGATACCCTAGAGACACTTTTGCGAAAAGTGCGCATCGCCACGATTATCGGCACATACCAATCTACGCTGACAAATTTTCCGTATCTCTCCAAGGAATGGAAAGAAAATTGCGACGAAGAAAGATTGCTCGGAGTTTCGATTACCGGGCAGTGGGATTGTCCGGCCGTTCGCAAAACCGAAGTGCTTGATAAGTTGAGAGAAGAAACAGTAAGGGTGAACAAAGAATATGCCAAACGATTCGGAATTAATCAATCGACTTCCATTACCTGCGTTAAGCCGTCGGGGAATCTTTCGCAGACAGTGGACTCTTCTTCCGGCATGCATCCGAGGCATTCCCCGTTTTATATTCGCCGCGTTCGCATAGCATCTACCGACGCGCTTTTCAAAATGCTTAAAGATCAAGGAGTAACGTTCCATCCGGAAGTCGGACAGACGGCCGACTCGGCCACAACTTATGTGATTGATTTTCCGGTAAGGGCGCCAAGGTCTTCCGTATTCAAAAATGATTTATCGGCATTGGAACAACTCGAATATTGGAAAATGTTTAAAGAGCATTACACGCACCACAATCCTTCAACCACAATTTCAGTCGGAGAGAGCGAATGGATTGATGTGGGGCACTGGGTCTACAAGAATTGGGATATTGTTGGCGGGCTGTCTTTTCTTCCCCGCGACAACCATGTTTATCAATTGGCCCCTTATGAGGAAATTAACGAAAAAACATACAACGAGCTTGCCAAGAAATGGGAACACATAGATTTCTCAAAAATAGTATCTTACGAAAAAGTTGATGAAACAGAAAATAAAGCCGAGCTTGCTTGCGTAGCTGGTGTTTGTGAGATATAACATAATAGATAAC
>JBBTSJ010000022.1:4682-12287 GCA_038064715.1 Patescibacteria group bacterium
TAATAACTAATAACTAATAACTAATAACTAATAACTAATAACTAATAACTAATAACTAATAATAGGAGGATGGTAACAATAGAAAAACGACCGCTTTTAAACGGTCGTTTTTCATTTTTTTATCTTGAGTCTATAAGCCGAATTCTGTGTAAGATGGAAGTTGGAAGTGGGATGTCGGAAGTCAGATTAATTCGTGTTTCGTCCAACTTCCAATTTCCAACCTCTAACCTCCACCTTACGATGGTTATCTGTCTGGGCCTTACATTACTGTACGGCTCAAGCGGCACTTCCTCCACCCTTTTAACAAAGGTGGGGGACACGGCCTTGCACACAAGTAAGGATTTAGCCGTTTCACTCTCGCATTACTGCGAAATTCACCCCCGCCTTATGGCCGGGGTGCCCTAGGCTTTCGCTTCAGGCGTCTCTGCTCGCACCTCTAGGATTGCTCTCGACGGGCGTTACCCGCTACTCTTCCAATCTTGCGCAAGGCAAAATTGGTATGTGTTCGGACTTTCCTCCCTTTGAAAAAATCAAAGAGCAACCACCCGACTCAGGATAAAATTAAGCATACTACGATTTATTCTAAAAATCAAGCGAACAAAAGCCTTGCCTTGCGGGTTAATACCCCCTATAATCAAATAAATTTCTTGTTTTTAATTAATGCTTCGCTATAGTTATAAGAAAAATTTAAAACTTTTGTCTAAACATGTCTAATTTCGTAGAAAAACTAAAAAGGTTTTTTTTGTCGGATAACTTTTCGTTCGGGCTTATTCTTGGGCTGACGTTTCTTTTGCCGATGTTTTTCTTGCCGGCGACCGGTGTTTCTCTTGATGTCGGCAAAATGTTTTTGATTTCCGTAATTACTTTGGTTGCTTTTGTTTTGTGGATAACCAACTGTTTTACAAAGAGTTCGGTAAAAATTCCGAAAAGTTTTCTCCTGGGGGCTCTTTTCCTCGTGTCCTTGATTGTTGTAGTGGCGACGGCTGTTTCTCCGGTTAGAATGGTTTCCTTTTTTGGGCAAGGGGTTGAGGTTGGCACCGCTTCTTTTATGGTAGTGGCTTTTTTGCTTACATTTGTCGTTTCTTTGGCGGCTGATTCGAACAATAAAATCTTCCGTTTCTACCTGGCTCTTTTTTCATCTTTTGTTTTAATTGCCGGTTATCACGCCGTAAGACTTTTCGCCGGACCAGACGTTCTTTCTTTTGGCCTTTTTAACGACATACGATCCAACCCGATTGGCGGGTGGAACAATCTTAGTATTTTCTTCGGGCTTATCTTAACATTGTCGCTTTTGACTCTTGAAATTATTCAGATTGGTAAGGTGTACAAGTTTCTTCTTTATGTGGTTCTCGTGGTATCTCTATTTTTCCTCGCGGTTATAAATTTTACAACGAGTTGGATAGTTTTGGCGCTGATCTCAGCCATCCTTTTCGGTTACCGAATTTATTTAAACAAATTCAAGCGGGCCGGATCCAAACCAGAAGAAGCTAACCTTCTCTCCGGTGGCGGGATTCCGTGGGTTCCTCTGGTTGTTTTTGTCGTGTCAGTCGTTCTTGCTCTTACTTCCGGCACCCTCGGAAACAAACTGCCTTCCTACTTCAAAACAGCTCAAATAGAAGTGCGCCCATCTTGGATCGCGACAGCAGACATTGCGAGAAATACCCTCAAAGAGAATTTACTTTTGGGTAGCGGGCCCAACCGCTTTTCAAACGAGTGGCAAACTTATAGGCCGGAAGCCTTGAACAATACTGTTTTTTGGGCAGCTGATTTTAATGCCGGTATCGGGTTTATACCCACATTTGTCGTAACCACCGGACTTTTGGGCGGAATATTATGGATTGTTTTTTTGGCGGTATTCCTTTACAGCGGTATTCGCGCGATGTTTTCTTCGGGCGCCAATATGATTTCCAAATATCTTATTTGGTCTTCGTTCTTGTCGGCGGCTTATCTTTGGGCATTTTCCATCTTTTATGTTCCAAGTTTAACGATTACGGGGCTGACATTTATCATGACAGGGATTTTTGTGGCGGTTTCTTTGAATAATTCTGCCGGGAAATTCGAATTTTCTTTGCCTAAAAATCAAAAACTCAAACTTGTCTCGATTTTAGTTTCCGTTTTTTTGGTTGTCGCTTCAGTATCGCTCGGATATATTTTTGTCAAAAATACGGTAGCGGCGGTTTATTTTGGGAAAGCCATGGAAATTTTAAACAGCGGGGGCGATATAGACACCGGGGAAAAAGCGCTTCTGAAAGCTATATCAATGAACCCAATCGATACATACAAAAGAGTGCTTTCGCAATTTTTCGCTTACAAGATGAATAACCTGCTTCAACAAAAGGATTTGAATCCCGAAATAGCCAGACCGCAGTTCATAAATTTTATGAGTAATGCCATACAAAGCGCGAAACAGGCGGTTAGTTACGACGAAACGAGTTACTCAAATTGGATAAACCTGGGGATTGTTTATGAAACCCTGGTCCCCATCGGAATAGGCGGCGCTTATGAGGAAGCTCGCAAGTCTTACGAAAAAGCCATCGAGCTATCTCCCAAAAATCCTTCCACTTATTTGGTTTTGGCCAGACTCGAGATTTCTAACAAAAACCCAAAAACCGCGAGGGAATATCTTAATAAAGCCATCGCTCTAAAAAGCAATTATACCGAAGCTCTATTTTCTCTATCGCAAATTGAAATAAGAGAAGGTAATACAAAAGAAGCTATCTCCAAGACGGAATATGCCTCATCGCTTAACCCTGATAATGCCGGATTATTTTTCCAACTCGGATTACTTAAATACACAGCCAAAGATTACAAAGGAGCCATAGTTGCGCTTGAAAGAGCGACTACGATTATCCCCGATTATGCCAATGCTATGTATTTCTTGGGTCTGTCTTACGACAATGTTGGACGCAAGGGAGATGCCATAAGGCAGTTTATAAGAATAGGCGAACTTAACTCGGACAACCAAGAGGTAAAAAAGATACTCAAAAATCTTACCGGGGGCAAGGATGCGTTTGCCGGGATATCTCCTCCGGATAATGCTCCCGAGAGCAAAAAATCTCCCCCGGTAAACGAGACTAAAAAAGCGCGGTAGACATTAAAAGTTAAAGAATGTTTTAGGCGGGTATCTGTGACCCGGTAATTTTAAAATGGTAACTGGTATTATAAAAATTTTGAAGAAAGAAGCGGGCGGTCTTCACGAGGCCGCCTTTCTTCTGGGTTTTTTTGCTTTAGCCTCTCAAATACTTGCTTTGGCCAGAGACCGTATTCTGGCTCACACTTTCGGCGCGAGCGCCACCCTCGATGTGTATTACGCGGCCTTTCGCGTCCCGGACATAATATTCATAAGCGTGGCCTCCTTTGTTTCCATAACCGTACTAATACCCTTTTTAAGCAGATATCTTTCAAGCGATGATGAAGTTTCCCGTAAGTCAGCCAGAGATTTTTTAAGCGGCGTTTTCAGTATTTTTATGATGGCGATAATTGCGGTAAGCTTTTTGGCCTTTTTGGTTATGCCTCTACTGGCCTCTCTTATTGCTCCCGGTTTTAGCGACTCCCAGCTATCGGATATGATTTTTTTGTCTAGGATACTTCTTCTTTCCCCGATACTTTTGGGCGTGTCAAATTTGCTCGGCAGCGTCACTCAAATGTTTAAGAAATTTTTTGTTTACGCTCTTTCCCCGGTGCTTTACAATGTTGGCATTATTCTGGGCGTCGTTTTTTTCTACCCGTTTTTTGGCTTGCCCGGTCTTGCCATCGGAGTTGTTTTAGGCGCTCTTGTCCACATGCTCATACAGGTCCCCGCGGTTATCGAGAGCGGCCTTTTGCCTCGGTTTTCTTTTCGCATTGATATGCAAGCCATACGGGGTGTTATTTTATTGTCTTTGCCCCGCACGATAGCCCTCTCTTCGTCGCACTTGTCTCTCATTGTACTTATCGCCCTTGCTTCAACCATATATCACGGTTCAATTTCCATTTTTAATTTTGCTTTCAACCTGCAATCGGTGCCCCTTTCAATCATAGGGGTTTCGTATTCACTCGCGGCTTTTCCGACCTTGGCTGGATTTTTCTCGCGGGGGGAGCGCGACAAATTTTCCGAACATATTGTAACAGCTATGCGCCACATCATCTTTTGGTCGCTTCCCGTCATGGGATTGTTCATCGTGTTGAGGGCCCAGATAATTCGCGTTATCCTTGGAACAGGCTCATTTTCTTGGTCTGATACTAAACTAACCGCCGCCGCTTTGGCTATCTTTTCGATATCTATTTTGGCTCAAAGCGCGGTCCTTCTTTTGGTGCGCGGTTTTTACGCCGCCGGGGAAACCAAAATTCCGCTTCTTGTTAACGTTGCTTCCTCAGCCTTGGTAATAGTTTCTTCCTTTAGTTCAATGTATGCTTTTGAACAATTTCTGCCGTTTCGTTATTTTATGGAATCTCTTTTGCGCGTTGACGGATTGGGCGGAACGGCTATCTTGATGCTTCCCCTCTCGTATTCCTTTGGCATGATAATCAACGCCATTGCCCTGTGGATATTCTTTAAGAGTCGGCATATATCAGCTAAAGCGTATTCGCTTAGCCGGGTAATGTTTGAAAGTTTTGCCGCGACCATTTTAATCGGTTTTTCTTCGTATCAATTTCTGAATATTTTTGACAACATCTTTGATATAAATACTTTTTTTGGGATTTTGCTTCAAGGCGTTTTCTCGGGGGTCTTGGGTATTATTCTTGGAATTATTTTGCTCAAACTTTTGAGAAGCAGGGAATTGGAAGACATTAGAGACGCGCTTCACAAACGATTTTGGAAAACCGATGTTATCGCGCCGGAGATGGGGGAGTTGTAGGAATATTTTTCTCGTCCTGCTCTCGCTCCGGCGAAGTGGATAACGAATAACGAATAGCGAGTGGCAAGTAATGGGTAGTGGGTAATAAGTAAGAGATAATGGGTGGTAATAAGTAAGAGATAAAAAATTGCCCAAGATCTCAAAAAGCATCAAAGTATTAATTTCCAGCGATAGCTGGAAATTAATACTTTTTGAATTTAGCGCCGGAGATGGGGGAGTTGTAGGGGAAGCGTTTAGCGTAAAGCGTTTAGGGAAATACAATGAGAAAATACAAAAAACCCGCCCAGACAGAGGACGGCTCTTTGTCTAAAGCGGGTTATGGTTGGGTTTTGGGGAATGGCCGAAAAAGGGTCTCGTGCAAAAGTAAATCAAGATTGTCGGAAGTTTCTTCAACTCGCCCGGTTCTACTTTGCGTAGAGTACTCGCCGACTATCGGAATAGCGTAAGTCCCTTTTGTTCCGTCCCAGTCAATGCTTCCGACAAACCCCCAGAGGTGGCCTTCGTTTCCGGGGGAGGAGTCGGACCAGTCATTCTTTTTACTCACGGCGCAGATTAAAATATCACGTACCTCTGAAACAACCCCTTTTGTTTCTCGAATCCTCATCTGCACTTTTTGGGGCATACCCTTTCTGAAAGAGAACGCTTCAATAAAATCGTATTTGGAAGGGCCTTGGATTACTCTCCAAACTCTCTGTTTTTTAGATGCCATAAGGCAACTCCTTTCCGGTTTGTTCCGTTTGTAATTGGTGGAATGTAACCACTTATCTGCCACATAAACAGCAGACGACTAACTCGCTATACAATCTATCATTTTAATACTTTTGTCAACATCTTAAAATATATGTTAAAATAAGCTTTATTTTATGGATTTAAAGCATATACGAAATTTCTCAATTATCGCCCATATTGACCATGGAAAATCTACCTTGGCGGACAGGATGCTTGAGCTCACGCATACCATAGAAGCGCGTAAAATGCGCGACCAGGTGCTCGATAAGATGGATTTGGAGCGCGAGCGGGGCATAACCATCAAGATGACTCCTGTTCGGATGGCCTATACGCTAAACGCTGTGCCCTATACCCTGAATTTGATTGATACGCCAGGGCATATAGACTTCTCCTACGAAGTATCCCGCGCCCTGCAGGCTGTGGAGGGCTCAATTTTGCTCGTTGATGCTACGCAGGGGGTGCAGGCCCAGACATTGACCACCCTTGGCATGGCTCGGGCGCTAGGCGTCACCATTGTGCCGGTGGTTTCAAAAATTGACGCTCCTTTGGCCGAGACCCTGAAGGTAAAAAAAGAAGTGGCGGAACTTCTTCAAATACCGGAGAGCGAAATGTTGGAAGTATCCGGACGCACGGGAGAGGGGGTGGAGGAATTATTGGAAGCCGTGATAGAAAGAATAGCTCCGCCGAAAAGTACTTATCATGATCCAAAAGACGCGCGGGCGCTTATTTTTGATTTTGAATACTCAAATCACCAAGGAATTATCGTTTATATTCGTGTATTAGACGGGGTTTTAAAAGCCGGAGACGAGCTTGTTCTCGTTCAGGCGAACGAGCGCTTCGTGTCTTCGGAAGTGGGAATGTTTTCTCCCGACAAAAAACCGACCAAAGAACTATCAGCCGGGGAAATCGGTTACATGGTAACTGGAATTAAGAAACCCGGCATTGCCTCGGTCGGTGACACTGTTACTTTTTCTAAAAATTCGCTTCCGCCCCTGCCCGGATATATGGAGCCTCGGCCTGTGGTTTGGGCTTCGTTTTATCCCGAAAGCCAGGACGATTTTGACACGCTCAAAGACGGGCTTTTAAAATTAAAACTTTCCGACTCATCGGTGACGTTTGAGGAAGAAACATCCGGCACACTCGGTCGCGGTTTTCGGTGCGGATTTTTGGGCATGCTTCATTTGGAAATAATCGCGGAACGGCTTCACCGAGAGTTTAATTTGAACATTGTCGTTACGACACCATCCATTAATTATGAAGTGGTTTATCAAAACGGAGAGAAGAAAACTATTTACTCGCCGGCGTTTTTTCCAGACCATGGGGCATACAAAGAAGTGCGCGAACCGTGGGCGAATGTTACCATAATAACTCCGCCTCCCTATGTCGGCCCCATTATGCAAATTTTGTTTGAGCACGAAGCGGAAGTGGGGGATTCGAACCTTTTTGGCGACAACAGAATTTCCCTTTCGGCCAAAATGCCCCTTCGTGAGCTGATGCGTAATTTTTTTGACAGACTAAAAAGCGTTTCTTCCGGATTCGGTTCGCTTTCTTACGAAATAAAAGAATACAGAAGCGCCAATGTCGCTCGTTTGGATATTTTGGTGGCGGGGGAGCCGGTGCCGGCTTTCGCTAAAGTGGTGTCGACAAAAAGAATAGAAGAGGAGGCCGAATCAGCCGTGGAAAAACTTTTTGCCGCGCTTCCCAAGCAAATGTTTGAGTTGAAAATTCAAGGACGGGCCATGGGGCGGATAATTTCGTCGCGTACCGTAAGGGCTATGAAAAAGGACGTAGCCGGATATTTGTACGGCGGCGACATTACCCGCAAAATGAAATTGCGCGAAAAACAGAAAAAAGGTAAAAAGAAAATGAAAATGCTAGGGCGAGTCAACATACCGCAGGAGGTTTTTTTGAAGGTGATGAAAGGCTAGTCCCGTAACACGAATCACGCAACATATACCACATATCAAAAAATACACAGAGTACCATTCTTGACTCCTGATACTGATACGTGTTTCGTGATACGTGATATGTGGCAACA
>JBBTSJ010000023.1:0-9850 GCA_038064715.1 Patescibacteria group bacterium
TAGGCAAATGCCGTTGTGAGCTTGCGAGCAGGC
Organism: Patescibacteria group bacterium; assembly: GCA_038064715.1. GTDB lineage: Bacteria > Patescibacteriota > Minisyncoccia > Phycocordibacterales > VMEP01 > JBAZYZ01. Next base: position 34 of record JBBTSJ010000023.1, read on the forward strand.
ATTCGCAGGGCGCGAGGCGGGGCCGAAAGATTTTTCACCAGAAAAATACTTTTGGCAGTAGCTACCGCCAGAACAAGACACTCAAAAGTAAAAAACACCCCTAAAAGATGTTTTTTACTTACCTCCGCAAGCCATAAGCCGCGGTTTTTTTATGATTTTGGGACTTAATTCTCCTTTTTTGTTATAATTTGAGTAGAGTTACCCAGCCCTCATTTGGAAGAAATCGTTTTTTTAGTGTAGTAGAAATTTCCGCACAGTATTTTTTTCATGTGAAGCTACAGACTTTAGCGAAATGAGAGCTGGGTGCTCAATTTTGCAATTATTCGCTTCACTCATAAACAAAATTGGCATGTCCTGGTCTATTCGCAGAAAACTCTTATATCTTTCGGTCGTCTTGCTTGCTATCTTGGGAGTCGTTTTTTATATTCTTTATCCGATTTTTAAAGAAAACCCGACCTGTACCGATGGCAAACAAAACGGCAATGAGATTGGGATTGATTGCGGGGGAGTGTGTTCCAATTTGTGCGAGTCACAAGTGCATCCCGTAAGTATTTTGTGGCAAAGGGCGTTTCCGTCGGCCCAAGGGCTTTACGATGTGCTTGGTTATGTGGAAAATCAAAACATTGACGCCGGGATCCCGAACCTTCTTTATAAGTTCAAAATTTACGATGAAAAAAACGTGTTGATTGCGGAGCGTGACGGCAAAACATTTCTTGGGCCGAACCAGTCGTCAGCCATTTTTGAGGGACAAATAAATGTCAAGGAGCGCACGCCCAAACGAGCTTTTCTTGAATTCGAAGACGGGTATCAATGGGTAAAGACCGATTCTAGATTTGAGAAAATATCTCTTTCGGTCAAGAACAAAAATCTTATAAACGCGTCTACCACACCACAGTTGAGAACAACAATATCAAATGACTCTTTGATAAACCTAAAGAACGTGGAAGTCGCGGCAGTCGTAAGGGACGAAGACGAAAATGCCATCGCGGTGAGCAAGACCATCATAGAAAATTTGCCCAAACAGAGCTCAAAAGAAGTGTTTTTCACGTGGCTTTCTCCATTTGCGAGCCAGTTTTACCGCGTGGAGATTATACCGAGGGTAAATCCGTTTACCGTTTCCTATTGAATGTCCGGGACGGAGAGTGTTTTGCCTTACCGAATTTTACGATAGATGAATCAAGGATTTTTTTCAAAAATTTTAAATGGAGTTGATTGGGTGCTCTTTTTTGCTGTTTTGCCGATGCTTCTTTTTGGGTTGGTTACAATGGATTCTTTCACAGGGAACAGTGTTTTTTTTGAAAAACAACTTATTTGGATTGTCTTAGGCGTATCAATGTTTTTTTTGATATCCGGTACGGATGTCCGTTTTTTAAAACAATCCGGCGTGCTTGTTTCTCTCTTTCTTATTGTCTCGAGTCTTCTTCTGTTGGTGATCGTCGTTGGCAGCGCCGTTAAGGGATCCAGAAGCTGGTTTGACTTCGGCGAGTTTTCTTTTCAGCCGTCCGACCCCATGAAACTTCTGGTCATTCTTATGCTCGCGAAATACTTTTCAAGACGGCATATAGAAATTGCCCGATACAAACACATAATAATATCCGGTCTTTACGCCCTTGTGCCGTTTTTTCTTATTATGCTTCAGCCGGATTTCGGTTCCGGCTTGGTCATTTTTTTGATTTGGCTCGGCATGGTGATGGTTTCCGGCGTTTCCAAGAAACATCTTTTTATAATTTTTGCTCTTGGTGTTATTTCTTTTACCCTACTTTGGGTTTTTGCGTTCAAGCCTTATCAAAAAGAACGCATTGTGACTTTTGTTCACCCGCTTACGGATATTCGAGGGGCCGGCTACAACGCCTACCAATCAACCATAGCCGTGGGGTCAGGACAAATTTTAGGCAAAGGAGTCGGATATGGGACACAATCTCGGCTTAATTTTTTGCCGGAATACGAAACAGATTTTGTTTTCGCGGCTTTTGCCGAAGAGTGGGGTTTTGTCGGCGTGCTCATACTATTTTTTCTTTTTGGGGTGGTTGTGTGGCGGATTCTTTTGAGCGCCCTTATGGGCGTTACCAATTTTGAGATGCTTTTTGGCATGGGACTCGCCATATTTTTTATGAGTCATGTGATAGTTAATATAGGAATGAACATAGGTTTATTGCCGGTTACCGGCATACCGGTCCCTTTTATGAGCTACGGAGGCTCTCATTTGGTAACCGAGTTTATCGGACTCGGGATTCTTATGAGCATGCGCCGACATAGCCGCGCCACCCATCGGGATATGGTAAAAAACGAATTCTTGGGGATTTAGTAACGCGATTCTAATCCACGAATGACATGCGAATGATACGAATAGATACAAAGATAGAGAACGAAGTGATTTTTTAGGCCTCAGAAACATGCTTATTTTACAACATATTTTGACTATTGGGGGTGAAAAAAGTATGAAATCCCCATTTTTTGCTTGACAAATCTTTGTAATATGATACACTTTCAATAGTGTGAACTCATCCTAGATCTGGGGCCTTCGGGACCCCTACAGTAGCTCATCGGGTGACCCCGATGATGGAGTTCACACTTTTTTAAAGTAGGGAACGGATAAATCCTAAGAAGCATCACTCGATTTTGATTATTTTAACGAGTGAGAGATATTAGGTCGTTACCGGTTCGGTAGCGGGGAATTTGGAGCGAAGGAAAATAATCTTATCCGCCGTAGATACCTGTCGTTGTGCTCAAGCGGACAGGAAAGTATCGGCGGAGACAATCAGAAAATGCTTGAGAGGGGATCTCGCGCCCCTTGTAGGACATAGCGAGACAAGATTGAGGCGCTGCGGCGCAACGGGGAGTAACTGGCAACGGTTGCTCCCCTAAATTTTTGCCATTTTTTAGAGAACCCATATCAAAAATATTGTATCACGTTATATTTTTGATATGGGTTCTATTTGTATAATGCGTATGTTTTCTCAAGCATTGTTTCAAGAGAGAAATTCTCTGATACTTTTTTACTCAAATTTTTGCCGAATTCCTCCGCTCGATTCGGATTATTTATCAGGAATTTAATCGCGCTTGCGATTTCTTTCGGCTGTCGCGGGCGCACCAAAATACCGGTTTTCATATCATCAATAATTTCCGGCATGCCACCGACGGAGGTGGCAATGACAGGCATACCGGCGGATCCAGCTTCCAATATGGAAATACCCAATGCTTCCGTGACGGATGGCAATAAAAAAATGTCGAATGCTTGTAAATAGCGTTGAGCGTTATCGACAAATCCGGCGAGACGAACTACTTTGCTTAGCTTATGGTGCAATATGAGTTTTTCCAGATTCTTGCGCTCTTCTCCTTCGCCTATAATTGTGTAGGAAAGACCCGGTATTTCTTTCACAAGCTCGCTCATCGCTAGAATTGCATACTTGAGTCCTTTGTTTTTGTGCAGTTCCGCTATTGTGCCTATACGAACTGTCGGAATCTTTTTATTGACCGATAATTTTTCTCCGAGAGCCTCAAGCGCTTCCACCCTCGCCATGAGTGTTCCCGATGAAGTTCCGTTATATATAATCTCCAATTTGTTTTTCGGAATAAAAAAAGTTGGAGCATCTTCTGACATTTTTTTCGAAACGGCGATTGTTTTATGCGCAAACGCCAGAGTAAGCCATGCCATAATCTTTATGGTGATTTTTACCACCCATGGTCTTTCTTCATTGAAGGCCCATCCGTGCGCGGTAAAAATAATAGTGGCTGGTGGCTGGTGGCTGGTGGCTGGTTGAAAAGGACTCAAAATGAAATTCCAAAAATTATACAAACGGCCGGCGATAACGCCTAGTCCTCCGGCCTTGGGGCTGTTTAAATGCAGAATGTCCGACCTCTCTTTTCTTATAAGCTGAAATATATTCACAAAAACCAAAAAGTCGTTTAGTAAACTAACATCGCGGTCAAGATGTTTTATCTGGACTGTTCTCACGCCAGCTGTTTCCAGCTTTTCCCTCAATTTTCCCGACCCCCCGAAAGCAACTACCGCCCCAAACTTGGACTTGGATAGATTTACCGCCAAATCGTACACATAACGCTGGGCACCCCCGAAATTAGATTTGGTAATTATATACAGTATCTTCTTTTTATTGGTTTTTGGCGCAACTTCCATATATTAATGAGATTGTAGCGCCATTTTAGCTCTTGCGGAAGGATGCCCTTGTCTAACGCCCGTTTTGCGGTAGTATTGTGTGGTAGTGACAATATCGAATAAAAAGGAATTTCTGATTCTGTTTTTGGGAGATTTGACTATTTTTGTTGTTTCTTTGTGGTTGACCCTTCTTGTGCGTTATCAGAAAGTGCCTTCCGGGGAACTTTTTCTCGATCATCTTTCTCCGTTTTTTATAGTCTTTCTTTTTTGGACGTTGGTTTTTTTTATTGCCGGACTGTATGAAAAACACACCTCCATACTAAGGAGCCGTCTGCCTGGGATTCTATTAAATACCCAAGTCGTTAATAGCGCGATTGCGGTATTTTTTTTCTACCTGTTCCCTTCTTTTGGCATTAATCCAAAAATAAATCTTATTTTATATTTAATCATCTCCTATGTTTTGATTATATTTTGGCGCGTTAACGGGTTAAACTTATTTGGTTTTCGCCGTCGAGAAAAGGCCATTTTAATCGGGAGTGGAGAAGAGATGAAAGAGCTTAAGGACGAAATAAATTCAAACGACCGATACAGCATCAAATTTATCGCCTCTGTTGACCTAAGCAATCTCAGAAGTTTTGATTTCAAATCCGAGATTCTAGATAAAATTTACTCCGAAGGAGTTTCCGTCGCCATTGTTGATCTTAGAAATGAAAAAGTTGGGCCGATTTTGCCCAATTTATACAACTTGATTTTTTCCAACGTTAAGTTCATAGACATGTACAAAGTTTACGAGGATACTTTTGATCGCATCCCATTGTCACTATTGAATTACGATTGGTTTTTGGAGAACATCTCTCGCTCGGTCCATGCCGGGTACGATGCCTTGAAGCGCCTGATGGATTTGGTCATCTCCCTTGCTCTCGGGATCGCTTCCCTTGTATTTTATCCCATTGTTTTTTTGGCAATTAAACTTGAAGATGGCGGGCCTGTGTTTATCGCGCAGGAACGTATCGGTAAAGGGAATATCCCGTTTAAGCTTATTAAATTTCGTAGCATGAAGAAGAATGATTCCGGAATTTGGCCTACGGAAGGGGATGGCATGATTACGAATGTGGGAAGATTTTTGCGAAAGACGCGCATTGACGAATTGCCCCAGCTTTGGAGCGTAGTTACTGGAGGCTTGTCGCTTATCGGTCCGCGTCCCGACATCATAGATCTTGGACGGAAGTTAGCCGAAGAAATTCCTTATTATATCGCTAGAAATCTGATCAAGCCCGGGCTTTCGGGATGGGCTCAGATAAAGCAGGACATTCCGCCACATTCAATCGAGGAAACAAAAAAACGATTATCTTATGATCTATATTACATAAAGAACAGATCGCTTATGTTAGACTTGCGTATCGCACTGCAGACAATAAAGACCCTCTTATCTCGTTCGGGCAGATAAGGCAAATAGAGAGCTAAAAATGAAATGGAAATAGAAAAATGTCAGATACCAAAAAACAATTGACTATTTTTGTCACAGGCGCCGCCGGCTATGTTGGAGCCATGCTCGCAGAGCAGTTTTCCAAACGGCCGGATGTAAGGGAGATTATAGCCTTGGACAAAGAGCCGGAGCCGGAAATGCTCAAAGGAAATCCAAAAGTATTTTATATTTCCGCCAACACTTCCAGTAAGGACTGGCAGGAAATTGTCCGCTCAAAAAAACCCGATATCGTCATACACACCGCCTGGCAGATAAGAGAGCTTTACGGCGACCGCGCGCTTGAATGGAAGTGGAATGTGGATGGCTCGTGCAATGTTTTTAACTTCGCTTTTGAAACGCCGTCAGTCAAAAAGCTGATGCATTTTTCCACAGTCGCTTCTTACGGCGCGTTCCCCGATAACTCCATATATCATTTTTTCACCGAGAGTGAACCGTTCAGAAAAAGTGAATATCTTTACGCGGAAGAGAAAAGAATAGTTGAAGAAAAACTTGAAGAGATTTACAAAAAGAATTCGGGCAATCCAAACGCGCCGCAAATAGCCATAATCCGCCCGGCGGCCATAACCGGCCCGCGGGGGAGGTACGCGCGTATCAGATTCGGGCTTCAAGCGGCCTTGTCCGGTTCTTTGAGGAAAGAAGGTTCTTTTCTTTATGATTTTATATCACTTTGGGTGTCTTGGGTGCCGATTACCCCAAAATGGTTGCGCCAGTATGTGCATGAAGATGACATTACCGATATTGTTGCGTTACTTTCCTTTTTGCCTTTAAAGCGCGGCTACGAAATATTTAATGCCGCACCGCCGGGCGATGTGGTGTTTGGCAAAGATATGGCGGAGGCTGTTGGAAAGAAAACTATTCCCATTTATCCGTGGATGGCGCGACTTGCTTTCTTTTTCATGTGGCATTTGACGCGTGGTCGTATTCCAACGGCTCCGGGAAGCTGGAGGGGATATTCTTATCCGATTGCCGTTGACGGTTCAAAAATAACAAAAGAGTATGGTTATAAATACAAGTGGCAGTCCAAAGACGCTTTCGTAAAAAAAGAGGGGAGGTATAAATCGCAGATTCCCAAAGAGAGTTGATAAAAAAGAAAATGGATACCTCGCTCTTTTATTTTTTTAACGGTTTGGCGATCAAGTTTCCCGCCCTTGACTTCCTTTTTGCGTTTTTGGCGAATAATTTCGGGCTTGTCGTTATCGTCGCGCTTGGATATTTTCTGCTTATTCATAAAGAAAAAAAGCGGGGGACGCAGGAATTGGTAATGATGTTGGCGGTTGCCGGACTGGCGTGGACCGTCGGGCATTTTTTGAAAGACATTTTTAACACCGCTCGGCCGTTTGTTTCTTTGTCTGACGCTATACAACTTATTCCGCACGAAGCAGACGGCGCTTTCCCTTCCGGCCACGCCACATTTTATTCCGCGCTCGCCATGATGATGTGGTTTTACCACAAGCGCATCGCTCTTGGCTTAGGTTTGGTCGCGTTAATTGTCGGTGTTTCCCGCGTAATCACGGGTGTTCACTGGCCAGTTGATATTTTGGGCGGGTTTATGCTTGGCGTAGTCATTGCAATGGGAACATATTTTTTCATTAAAAATTTTTCTGGCAAATAAAAAAACGCGCAGAATGGTATTTGCGCGGCGGTAACGGGTTGGTCAGTCAGGATTATTTCACCTTGTTCTGTGTTCTTGGAACACCATCAAGTTCCTGACTGAATCTGGTTGCAGGTCAAAGACCAATTTCTTGATCACTTTGCCGTTTTCGCCGTAAAACAGCGCGAACAACATTTCTTCTCGCTGGTTTTGTTCAATCTTGAGTACAACCCGAGAACAGTCAACAATAATTTTTCCCCTAATCATGGAGCCACCTTTCCAAGTTTGTCATCGAAAATTCCGTTATTGAGAGTGAGAGTGAATAAAACTTATCATTTATCTTTTATCTTGTCAATAGTTGAATTAGCCATAAAAGTATATATAATAAGCCCTATGTTGAAGACACGGATTTTTGCCCTAGTTATACTTTTGGCCGGCCTCATGGTTGGTTATTTTATTTACGCGTCGGAATCGAAGATTTCCGGCGAGACAAAGCCATGGGGGAGCGCGACATTGTCAAAATTTCCGTTTAAACTCGGTCTTGACCTTTCTGGCGGCACTCACCTCATCTACCGCGCTGATGTTTCAAAGGTCGGTTCCGGCGAAATCAAAAACTCAATGGACGCGCTTCGCGATGTCATAGAACGCCGAGTCAACCTTTTTGGCGTGTCGGAACCGTTGGTCCAGTTGAAATCGGGCGGTTTCGCGGGGAATGAACAAAGGCTTATCGTTGAGCTTCCGGGCATTACCGACGTTAATCAAGCCGTAACAATGATAGGGCAGACCCCATTGCTTGAATTCAAAACCGAACGCCCGAATGGCTCGGAAAAAGACGCCATAATAAAAGCTATAGAAGAATTTCAAAAGGTTAAAAATGAAGGCGGGGAACCGGAGTTTAACCCGCTTATTTTTCAAGACCCGAATTACATTTCTACGGAATTGACGGGGCGATTTCTTGAAAAAGCCACGCTGGAATTTGATCAACAAACCGGCGAACCGAAAGTCGGACTTCAATTCAACAAAAATGGCGGAGATTTGTTCGCCAAAATCACCAAAGAAAATGTCGGCAAGACAGTGGCTATTTACTTGGATAATTCCCCCATCTCAACCCCGGTTGTTCGCGAAGAAATTACAAACGGCAAAGCCGAGATTTCCGGCAACTTCAATCCGAAAGAAGCAAAGACGCTTGTGGGCCGTCTGAATTCCGGCGCCCTGCCTGTTCCCATAGAATTAATCGGGACGCAATCTATAGGCGCGCCGCTTGGCGAGAAGGCGCTTGCCGGAGGAGTGAAGGCGGGAGCGATAGGCCTTCTCTTTGTCGCGCTGTTTCTGGTCATTTGGTACCGCCTGCCGGGTGTTATCGCAGTTGTCGCTTTGGCTGTCTATGTCCTCATAATGCTCGCTATCTTTAAACTTATTCCGATAACTCTTACCGCCGCCGGTATTGCCGGTTTCATCCTCTCGGTCGGTATGGCGGTAGACGCCAATATTTTGGTGGCCGAGCGCACCAAAGAAGAATTGAGGAGGGGGCGCGAAGTTTCGGACGCCATCCGCGAAGGATTCTCCCGCGCGTGGCCGTCCATTCGTGATTCCAATATTTCGAGCATCATAACCGGCGTGATTTTGTATTGGTTCGGCACGAGCTTGGTTCAGGGATTCGCGCTCACTTTCGTTCTTGGAGTTTTGGTTTCCATGTTCTCCGCCATTACCGTAACGAGAACATTTCTTTTCTCGCTGGGAATTACTGCGCGGAACGCTATTACAAACTTTTTGTTCAGTAGCGGATTCCATGTAAGATAAGTCACAACATATAACAAATAACATATAAAAAAATGCAGAGATACGAAAAATCACAGTCACGCACCCAAATTATTTGTTATATGTTATTTGTTAAAGATTAATTCCATGTTCATCATCAAATACAAAAATATATTCTTTGCCATCTCGACTGCTCTCGTGGTCCTCTCTTTGGGCGCGATGACCGCAAAGGGTTTTAACCTCGGTATTGATTTCAAGGGCGGTTCAATGACGGAAGTGGCATACGAGAATACTCGGCCGGATATGGTAGCGCTTGAAACAGCCACCAAAGACAAATTCCCGGGTTCGCACGTCCAGCTTGCCGGCGAAAAAGATTTGATTGTCCGGACAAAAGATTTGACCGACGCAGAGCACACTAATCTTATTAAAGAACTTTCGCTCAACGGGGCGAGTCCTCTTGTGGAAAAGCAGTTCAGTTCGGTTGGTCCGACCATAGGCAAAGAACTCCGTTCCCGCGCTTGGGCGGCGATTCTCACCGTGCTTTTGGGCATAGTGCTTTTTATCGCCTTCGCCTTCAGAAAAGTTTCGGAGCCGATATCTTCGTGGAAGTATGGGCTTATAACGATGGTTTCTTTAATTCACGACATTATAATTCCGGCGGGGCTTTTCGCCTTCTTGGGTAAAGAGGTTAACTCGCTCTTTGTGGTGGCCATTCTTTCCATACTCGGCATTTCTGTTCACGACAAAATAGTTGTCTTTGACAGAATCCGCGAGAACCTAAAACTCCGTGTCAGCAATATTTTTGGCGAAACTGTAGGAAAAAGTTTGGAACAAACCTTCGCCCGTTCCATCAATACCTCGCTGACCA
>JBBTSJ010000024.1:0-4018 GCA_038064715.1 Patescibacteria group bacterium
AAACTCGTTGCTCGGGGAACTCCGGAAGAAATTGCGGGGCAGAAACAATCATATACTGGGCAGTACTTAAAAAAAGTTTTGCGTAAGCAATAGAATTAAAAAATCCGCGCTTATGCGCGGACTCGACCAGTTTGGGGGAAAACTTTCCTCTTTTTTCTCTTTGTTTCCTTTGGATTTTGGATTTCCAAGAGCTTGCTTATCCCCTGGAGGTATTTTTCAACCCTTTTCACTTCTAGTTCGCCAACATGCCCATTTACCTTGAGCTCAATTCTATCTTTATTATTTAATCGAGCCGATACTACCATTGTCGTGATTTCACGTTTTGTTTTCCCCACCATGTCCGAATGGCATAAATCAGGGCATCTTCCATGCCTAATTTCGGCCATATAGAGTTCAAACAAATCTCCACTATCGTGCCGTAGCACGATACAACTCCCGTTTCTGGTGTCGTGGTGGTAGAGCGTAACCGGTGGTTCTTTTTTCCACATTCGTTATTTCCTCACTGCTTGTTTTGAACATAAAACAAAAAAATACCTTGCGGTATTCACTAATCGCAATATACTATAAAGCCAACAATATATCAACCCCATTAAAAGCAAGTCGTCCCCAGGTGACCGTAGCACTCGCTTGCTAGCGAGGGTGGCTCCTAACGGAACCAAGATTCATAAAATATGGAATACAACGATTTTAAAAAATTAAAATTACCCGATTCCCCGGGTGTTTATATGTTTATGAAAGGGAAGGATATTTTATACATAGGCAAAGCCACTTCGCTTCGAGCACGCGCAAGAAGTTATTTTTCCAAGGACATCGTCTTCACTCGAGGAGCGCATATTGAGAATATGGTTCGCCTGTCAAAGACCGTTCGGGCGAAAACAACTGACTCTGTCCTTGAAGCGCTGGTTTTAGAATCTTATTTGATCAAGAAACATAAGCCGAAATATAATACGGACGAAAAAGACGACAAAAGTTTTAATTTTATAATTATCACCAAAGAAGCATTCCCTCGCATTCTAATTGTTCGCGGCAGAGATTTGTTGGGAGAACTAAAAACTAAAAACTATAAACTAAAAACTAGCTTCGGTCCTTTCCCAAAAGGGGGAGAATTGCGCGAAGCCATGAAGATAATCCGCAAAATTTTTCCATTTCGCGATAGGTGCTTGCCTGCGTTACAAGGTTCGACCTTGGGAATTCAAAAAGGTCGAACCTTTGTGAGTAGCAAACCATGTTTCAATCGCCAGATAGGATTGTGCCCCGGGGTGTGTTCCGGAGAAATCTCAAAACAGGATTATTCCGCGCAAATTCGCAATTTGAAACTTTTTCTTGAAGGCAAAAAGAAAACAGTTGTGAAAAATCTTGAGAGAGAGATGAAAACGGCCTCCAACAATCATCTTTTTGAGCGCGCCGGAGAATTGAAGCAGATGCTGTTTTCATTAAACCATATCCAGGATGTGGCGCTTATAAAAAGAGAAATGAGGGGATGGCAAAGAGAGGAGAGCGAAATTTTTCGCATTGAATCCTATGACGCGGCGCATTTGTCGGGGAAAAACAGCGTGGCGGTGATGACTGTGATTGAAAACGGCGAGGTGAATAAAAACGAATACCGGAAATTTAAATTGCGCGGGACGGCGGGGGCGGACGATCTGGCTTCTCTTCGTGAAGTATTGCGCCGACGTTTTAATCACTTTGAATGGCGGATGCCCAATATTGTCGTGGTTGACGGCGGAGTCAACCAGAAACGGCGCGCCGAAAAAACGCTTAAAGAAATGGGAATATCAGTGCCGATTGTTGCGGTGGTAAAAGACGAATTTCACAAGCCACGGGGAATTTTGGGCGAAATGGTTCTTGTCCGCGCTCACGATAGGGCTATTTTGCTCGGTAATAGCGAAGCGCACAGGTTTGCCATTAAATATCATAGAGAGCTTCGCGATAAGTTATTTACACATAAATAAACCTCTTTATTCGCCAATTCGCGAGAATTGGCGAATAAAGGATGGGGGTGTATAATATTAAGATGAAACGATGGTCAATTATATTTAAGATTTTAGGCAATATAAATCGCCTAAAAATTGTCAGTATTCTTAATGAAAAAGGCGGTATGTATGTAGGTGATATAGCCACCAAGCTTGATATTTCTATTAAAGCTACTTCTAAACATTTGATTCTATTCGGCAACTTAGATGTTTTGGAATACAAAGGACAGTCCGGGCATGTTTTATATTATATTAATCCGGTCATGCCGGAAGATATTAAAAAAGTTTTGAAGTTATTTCTTAAATAATAAAAAAGTGATAAGTATCTTGACTCTTATTCTCCAATTCGCGCGAATTGGAGAATAAGAATTGCTTGGTAATAATGAGTAGTACCGGTTTGTGGGTAAATCTGGTATGGGATAAGAATTTTGCAAAAAAATAAGCCGCGGATTGGCGGCTCATGAATCGTGATTTTTACTTGGGCTGATTTTTCCCGATATCTTTCAGCCACATTACCCCTTCTTGTTCTTGTTGTCGTGCTTGTCGTGCGGCTTGTTCTTTTGTGAACGTGTTGAGCGTTCTTTTCAACAGCGCCGTTTCTTTTCGATTTAGGTGTACGAAAACTCCCCATCGATTGCCAATCCGCCTTTGGTTTACTACGAGCGGCCAGCGTTTTCTTTGCTTGCCGTTAGGCCTACGCGAGACACAGAGCATCATCCCTCCACCCCTCGTTTCAAATGCCACTACCTCGGTACCAGTACGGTCCAACGGGTATCTACAGGCAACGACTACACCGGCTTCTTTTCTACCGAGATTCCTTTTCATTTAACTTTCTCCTGATTTCCATCAAGCGACGATCAGTCTATAGAATAGACTGGAAACGTCTATAACTACCATAAAGCTATAAAAGTTTTTAAAATAAGTCAATGCTGATATAATAAAACCATGTCACAAATTAGAGTCGGAGTACTGCGCGGGGGTATGGGTGATGAATATGACATTTCTCTTAAAACCGGAGCGGAGGTGTTAATGCATTTGCCGAAAGAAACATATAAACCAGTCGATATTTTTGTCGACCGTGACGGTGTGTGGCATGTAAACGGCTTGCCACGAGAGCATGGGGAAATAAATCATATGGTTGATGTGGTGTGGAACGCGCTTCATGGCGAATATGGCGAAGACGGCAAGGTTCAGCAGATTTTGGAGGCGCACGGAGTTCCTTATACAGGTTCTCGGGTGCAACCATCGGCGGTCGGGATGAACAAAATTCTTGCTAAAGAAACAGTAAAAAAATATGGCGTTGAGTCGCCCTATTATCAGACGATTACCCGCGAGGAATACGAGGGGAGTAACCCTCACGAACTTTTCAGACGTGTTCTTTTGCCGGTTGTTGGGAAACCATTATCGGGCGGGTCTTCGCTCGGTACTTTTTTCGCGGACAACATGGAAGATTTATGGGCTGGTGTTTTGGAATCACTTGAACATGGCGATACCGTTATTCTTGAGCAATATATAAAAGGCAGGGAAGCGACCGTAAGCGTAGTGGATGATTTGCGTGGCATGGATTACTACGCTCTTTTACCGATCGAGATAGAAAGACTTCCGGGGAGCAAGGTATGGGGTTATGAGGAAAAATATAACGGGGAAACAGTTGAACGCTGCCCCGGCAGATTTAGCTCTTCCGAAAAAAAAGAACTTGAACAGTTGGCAACCTTGGCGCATCAAGTCATAGGAGCGAGGCATTATTCACGTTCTGACTTTATTGTCAACAAAGACGGGATTTATTTTTTGGAGATTAATACCTTGCCAGGGCTTACATCGGAATCACTTATGCCGAAAGCGCTTGAAGCAATAGGCATGAGTTTCCCGCAATTTTTGGACCACATCATCAAGCTTGCGCTCAAGTCGTAAAACTTGTAACGTAAAGCTTGTAACTTTTTGGCATTGTTCTTCCAAGCCACAAGCTACGTGCCAGGAGTTTTAAGAACAAGGGCCTTTAGCTCATCTGGTAGAGCGCCTCATTTGCAATGAGGAGGTAAGCGGTT
>JBBTSJ010000025.1:0-5431 GCA_038064715.1 Patescibacteria group bacterium
CTTATGAGTGAAGCGAGTTAGAAAAGCAAGAAGTACTCTTGTGGTGCTTCGCAAGACCTTGAGCGTTTTGTAATCAAAATGTGAAAGGTATACCGTTCCCGTAGGGAAAGCGTGGAAGAAGAATAATGGGGACAGTCACGATTAAATGACAAATTGTGTGGCCTAATACATGCTTTAAGGAAAGGGGGTCCCTCCTTCACCGAAGACCCCCGGAAGGTCGCAGCAGCCATTTAAACTTTTAACTCTATCCTCTCGTTGTTTTCCTCAAAGATAACAGCCTTAAAATGTTTGAAAAAAGTACGCCCAAGAAGGGAAAAAGAAATGGGGTCAGCCACCATTGTTTCAGAAATAGTGTGGCGTAATTTCAAATAATGTGCATAAAAATGATCAAGAAGTTTGGACTTGAATCTACTGTTCGCGCAACAGGCAGACCTAAAAAGGGTACCTGACCCCCTTCTTCCTTCTTCACCCCTTCTTCACAAACGGGGAGACCTATGACCCCCTTTCCCTGACTCCTTCCCCCGTAACCTTCTTTCGGTCCGCGCGGTTGTATGAGCAGATAGGTCGAAATTAACAATCAAAAAATTAAAGATGTGACATAACGTAGAAAACGCAACAACATAATAAGGAAAGGAGCCTCCGCCTTAGGCGGTGGACCTTTCTTGTTCAGAAAGCGGTTAATAGGGTAAAATGGAAATGAAGGCAATATGATTATGAAGAAGAATAGACAGCACAAAAATGTCGAGCCAAAGCCAAATTGACTATAACCCCGAGAGCCGAATGAACCTTGCGGACGAGGAACTTTTCGCCCGCTCGCTTGAAAGCCCGTCGCTTTTTGGGGAAATTCTTTCTCGGTACCAGGAGGCGTTTCTTCGCAAAGCGGAGGGTGTTATCAAAGACAGGGATAAGGCCGAAGATATTGTTCAGGACGCGTTCGTTAAAATTTATCGCCGAGGCGAAACTTTTGTCTCGCAAGGAAACGGTTCTTTCAAGTCGTGGGCGTATCGGGTGCTTATGAACACCGCTTTTACCGAGTACCAAAAAACAAGCGGCCGAAAGACAGCGGGATTTTCGCCGGAAATGGCGGAAATTATTCCGGACAAGGACGAAGAAGGAAGAATGGCGAATAGGGAAATGAGGGACTACATTACCTCGGTGCTTTCGCGAATGCCAACTCATTTTTCCGAAGTGCTCTACAAATTTTTCCTAGAGGGCAAAAGCCAGGAAGAGATAGCGGCGGAAATCGGGCTTTCGGAGGGCGCGGTTAAAGTGAGAATACACCGGGCCAAGGAGTCGTTTAGAAAAATAACAGGGAGTGTTCCGTGGTAAAATTTTTTTATTTCGTCGAATGAGGAGCGCGTGGAAGTGTACTCACTTACACGGCGTCCGAGCGAAGACGAATTATTGTACCCAGTTATACACAATATGATATTTATGATTATGGAAAGAGAATTAAAATTAAAGAGAAACATAATGCGCCGCGTTTATTTTATTTACGCGGTTAGAACTGTTTTTTCAAAAAAAGCAATTAAATTTGTTCCAATTGCTTTGGTCGCGGCCGAGCTTACTCCGTTTTTGCCGTTTATTTCAGTCAGAAATGTCATTGCTAACATGTCTAACGCTACGGACATCAAGGCTTTTTACTCTTTTAACCTTTCGGCTTTTTTGAATACCGAGTTTGTGGTTCAGACTTCCATTGTGGCCTTGGCGTGTCTTATCTTGATTTATGCCTACAAGATGATTTCCGGCATAGTCTTACGCTCGGCCCTTTTAAGAAGGGAAGTAGCGCGCTAAAAAACTCAAAGTAGCGTATAGTGGTTAGTATTTAGGGTCTAGTTATTACCAACAGTCGGATTATTGGAGCCAAGGATGATTTAGGGGCAGTGGATAAACTACTGGATTTTTTTTACGGTCGGCGCATACTATTTAGATAAAGTCGAACCATTATTAATATTGTTTTTTTAATACAAAATTATGAAAGGTTTGCACATGATTGCGTTCGTCCTCCTCGTAATAGGAGGTTTGAACTGGCTTTTGGTAGGGGTCGCGGGTTGGGATATAGGTGAGCTTTTTGGAGGGCAAGAGGCGCTTGTTTCCAAGATAATTTATATCTTGGTAGGTCTCTCGGCTTTGTACGAAATCGCCACCCATAAAGGGAATTGTCGCGAGTGCTCGTCTCCGTCGCTGTAATTTTAGAAACGGCGCTAAATTAAAAAACCGCCCCAAATTAGCCGAAGGGCGGTTTTTTAATACTGCATAATTTTCCAGTCTGTTATATAATAAACATATGCGTTTTTCCTTTAAACAGGCTGGGATTCCTCAAGGTGAATATGAAAACTACAAAGAAGTGGTGACCCCATATATTTTTCGTCTTCAAAAAATATCTCAAAGCGGAAGCTACGCGGAGCCGGAAAGCTCCATTTGTCTTGTTTCAGACGAATCTATCTTGGCCAAAGCAAGAGAGGTTTATAAAGACAAAGTGGGGAAACCTCTTAAATACGTAGCCGTGGTTGGAATAGGGGGTTCCAACTTGGGAACCATGGCGGTTTACGAAGCCACTGTCGGTTATAACCTCTCCTTGAGAGAAGATAAAAATCCTCGTGTTATTTTTTTTGACAACAGCGACGAAAGATTTGCTTCTTTGGCGTTGGAACATATTTTAAAAAACACAGACAATCACAAAGAAATCGTTGTCGTTATAATAAGTAAATCCGGCGGTACCGTGGAGACAATGGCCAACGCCGAATATTTGATTCAAAATTTGCGCGGGAAATTTCCCCAAATAGAGGAAAGAATGATTGTTGTAACCGACGACGGCAACTTGCTCCAAAAAAGAGCTTCTAATCTTGGCATTACCAACCTTTCCGTCCCGGTTTCGGTCGGCGGCAGATACTCCGTTTTTTCCGCGGACGGACTCACGCCACTTGTTTTCGCCGGCGCAGATATCTCCGCTTTCACAAAAGGCGCCCTCGAGATGCGCGAAGCTTGTCTCTCGTCCGACCTTGACGAAAACCCGGCATTCCGAGGCGCGGTTTTTTTGGCCTACTGGTATGGGCGGGGAAAGATTATCCACGACGTTTTCTCTTTTGTTCCGGAACTTGAGGTTCTCGGCAAATGGTATCGCCAACTTCTCGGCGAAAGTATAGGAAAATCGGAAGACATCGGTATTAGCCCGACGGTTTCTATCGGTTCTGCCGACCTCCATTCCGTAGGACAGCTTAATCTTGGTGGCCCAAAGAATAAAACGACCTTGTTTATTGAAAATAGCGCGAAAATTAATGGTGAGAATATCGAGAACAGCGATATTTTAGGACAAAATATCGATTTTATAAAAGGAAAATCCCTTAGCGACATAATGCAGGCGCTAACGAGTGGCGCCATGATGGCTTACGAAAGCAACGGCTTATCGTTCGCGGAAGTGTTTTTTGACGGCATTTCCGAAGAAGAAATAGGCGCGTTTATGGAATGGAAGATGATAGAAACGATGATTTTGGGCAATATTTTAGGCGTAAATGCTTTTGACCAGCCGGCGGTGGAATCTTACAAAAAAGAAACTGAACGCATTTTAAAAAAATAAAAATATAAAATGACAATTTGGATAGGTCTTGTAGTAATAGCTCAACTGATAAACGCCGCCATCGTGCTTGTTGATAAGTATTTGCTCAATACCGACAGGGGGATTGGAAGGCCGGCAATTTACGCTTTTTATATAAGCATGCTTTCCTTGGTGGTTTTGGTTATGGTTCCGTTTGGAGTCGTGTCTTGGCCGAGCGCTCTGGTCGTCGGGCTTTCTTTAGCCACCGCGGTTTCGTACATTTTTTCAATATTTTTTCTATATTCCGCCCTAAAAACGATGGACGCTTCGGATGCGGCGCCAGTCGTGGGAGCCATCTCGGCCATCGTCACGTTTATACTTGCCCGCGTGTGGCTGAACCAAGATTTGCCCCAAACGTTTACTTTAGGTTTTACTCTTTTGGTTATAGGCACGCTTTTGATATCGCATTTCCGCTTCAATACCCGCTCGTTCGCGCTTGTTTTCTTTTCGGGGGCATTGTTTGGTTTGTCGGCTTTTTTGGTCAAGCTTATTTTTCTCAATGCTTCTTTTGCCGACGGTTTTTTCTGGTCAAGGATAGCAAATGTTGTGGTCGCTGCTTCCATGCTTATTTTGCCGAGTAATTGGAAACTAATTAAAGAAAGTTTCCACGGCTCTTCGTCGGGCATAAAATGGCTGCTCGTCGGCAATAAAACTCTCTCCGGAATCGCTTTTGTTTTGATACTGTTTGCGATCAGCGTTGGAAGCGTATCGATTGTGAACGCGCTGTCCGGTCTTCAATTTGTGTTTCTTTTGACCTTTGCGTATTTTTGCGCGGGGATGTTTCCTGCAGTTTTTAAGGGTGAAATACATCCTCACAAAATCCACCACAAGCTTTATGGAATTATTTTTATAATTTTCGGTTTTGTTTCACTATTCTTGCAATAATGAAGCGTGTTATTAAACCACTTATCTTTTTTGTCCTTGTCGTCATTGTGATTTATGCCGTTTTTTTGATTTTGTCCAGTCGCGTTGTGCCGGAAAAAATAATCTATGGTGTTTCTTTCAGCAAGCTTCACGCGGATGAACTAAATTTAGATTGGAAAAAGGTTTACGGAGCCATCTTGTCTGACCTAAAAGTCAAACACTTGCGTTTATCGGCCCATTGGCCGATGGTGGAACCCAAAAAAGACGAATATAATTTTGAAGAAATCGATTACCAAATGAAAGAGGCCGAAAAAAACGGAGTGGATGTTATTTTGGCTCTCGGACGGCGTTTGCCGGGTTGGCCGGAATGCCACGATCCGGACTGGGCGCTCAATCTTGATTTAAAAACGAGAGAATACAAACTGCTCCGTTATATGGAAGCGGTCGTTAATCGTTACAAGGACGCGCCCAATTTGCGGTATTGGCAAGTGGAAAACGAACCTTTTCTTCACTTCGCTACGCAGTATTGCGAGGACGTAGATGAAGTTTTCTTGGTACGCGAGATTGATTTGGTAAAAAAGCTTGATCCGTCGCATAAAATTTTGGTGACCGATAGCGGCGAGTTTGGCAAATGGTATAAAGCCAGGCGGTATGGAGATGTCTTTGGCACGAGCGTTTATTTGTATGTTTGGCACGATGTGTTGGGGCCGTTTCGTTATCCGATTACTCCCCGTTTTTTCAGGTTTAAACAAAATGTGGTGGATTTCTTCTTTGGCGAGAAGCAGTCAATTTTGATAGAGCTTGGAGCCGAGCCGTGGCTCATGAAGCCTATTGTCGACACACCAATATCTCTTCAGCTCGACCGTATGGATATAGACAAGTTTCGTGAAATTATAGAATTTAATCGTCACACAGGTTTTGCCGAGCAATATTTATGGGGCGCGGAATGGTGGTATTATATGAAAGGGCAAA
>JBBTSJ010000026.1:0-9626 GCA_038064715.1 Patescibacteria group bacterium
GTCATATATATACCTAGCACTTCTTTATTGGCTTGGGTATACACGATTCTATTTTTAACAGTCAAGCCGCCATCGGCTGTGAGCAAGCCCATAAATAGTCCCAATTCTTTCGTCATCACAGTCGGGATTTTTATCTCTCGGGCCTTGTTCGTCTTATTAGTAGCTGGAGTAAAATCAATTTGTTTCTCTGCGCCGAAGAGTTTTGATCCGCGAGAAATTGCCACATACTCTCCAATTTGTATACTTCCGCCATTCTGCCAACGCATTGTGCCAC
Source organism: Patescibacteria group bacterium (assembly GCA_038064715.1). Lineage (GTDB taxonomy): Bacteria > Patescibacteriota > Minisyncoccia > Phycocordibacterales > VMEP01 > JBAZYZ01. Next base: position 275 of record JBBTSJ010000026.1, read on the forward strand.
CTCTCATGACCCATAAAGGATGTTCCTCGGTAACTTCTATAGACAATCCTTCACTGGTTGTAATCTTATAAAAATCACAAGTGCCGTTATTGTAGTTTTTGCTGGTTGTTTCTACTCCGTCTCTTGTCGCCACCCGTAATGAATAATTAACTTCCGAGTTTAAGGGGATTGGGCACAACTCTTCAAATGTGAGGATGCCTTTTTCACTGAAAACATAAGTATCCTTGCCGCATGTTTTACCCGACCCCGTGGCTCCGGCTATGAGCAAGTGGGGCATTTTTGCCAAATTGCCAAAATACGATTTTCCCGAAACACCCCGCCCAAGCGCCAATAAAAGAGGCTTGCCGCCATTTCGGAATTTTTCATCGGAAAACAAGGTGGCCAATCCGACGGTCGCTTTTATCGAATTTGGAATTTCAACGCCCACTAGAGATTTGCCCGGGATAGGGGCTTCAATGCGGATGGGGTGAGCGGCCAGAGCCAGAGCGAGGTCGTTTTGAAGCCCCACTATTCTGGATAGCTTAACTCCTTCGGCTGGTTTTAACGCGTAACGGGTTACCGTCGGACCGATTGATATTTCGTCCATTTCCACATCAATACCGAAATTTTGGAGAGTTCTTTTTATTATATTGGCGTTTGCTTTGATGTCTCCGACACCGGGCTTACCCTTGTCTTTTTCAAGAAGAGAAATCGGGGGAGGGACAAATTCTTTGCCCAAGACTCTTAGCCCCCGGGGACGCATTAAAATTTCTTCCTCATCGTTTTTCTCCTTCTTTTTTGCCAAGCCAAAAGTTTCAGCGATGACAGACTCACTTTTTGTTTTTTCCGCTTCTTCGGCCCAAACCTCTTCCGTCGACTCTTTTATTTTTTCGTATTCGTCGTCGTAAACATTGTTTCGGTCCTTTCTCCAGAAAGCCAGACCAGTAAGTTTTGGCATGGCGTCAAACATAACAACAAGCGAAATCGCGAAGAGAGCCAAAAGAAATACAAAGCTGGCGTATACATCAAACAGCCACAAGAGGGGATAGGCTACGATATCTCCCAGGATTCCACCCGCCGACCCGCCTGCCGATAAATCTATAATTCCAAGTCCCGACAAAAGAAAAAGAATTGACCCCACCATACTTGAGATGGCGAAGTGGGGGCGAACAGAACGAAGGAATGAAACTGACAATAAGACAAGGAGTGTCGGCAAAAGGAAATACCCGACTCCAAAAAATCGTCCCAAGATTTCATGCGCTGTATTGCCTGCCACTCCGGCTTTGCCCAAGGAGGCAAGCACAAAAAAGACGGCGATTACGAAAAAAATTATTGAGAAAACTCCATATCTCGTTTCATCTTTCAGGTCCGAAAATCCGGTATTAAGAAAAATTTTTTTTGAAGAATCTTTGTCATTACCCCCCTTTTTCTTTTTAGACATCCCGATAGTAGAATTTATTTTTGTTAAACTTTTCGACCTTTTAAAATATCAAATGTTTTTATTTCGCCTGAACTCGGAACATGTGAATGTGGCCTATCGGATGTTGATAGGCGCCTGTAGACGGTAATCACATTCACCGTGTCCGAACGAAGACGAATTATTGTACCCGGTTATATCGTTAGATTACGAAATTATAGCACGAAGAAGAACAGTTTTCAGTTTTCGGTCCCTGGTTTTTAACCGGAGACCGCGATTTAATTTCTTGGTTTTTTCTTCCGCGAACCCACAACCGAAAACCGTAAATTATTTGTTAGCTAGACTTCTTTCTTGTCCTATATATAATAGACATGTTAGGGTCAAAGAACAGACCGAAAGCTTAAGAGACGTTATGGACAAAGAAAAGGACACAACTATAAACAACAATGTTGTCAAAGGACAAATATCTCCTGCGCAAAAGTCTCGCGTGTTTTCTGTTGGTGTAAATTCCGTTGACAATCAACGGGATTTGGAAGAAATGAACAAAAAGAAAGCTGTCTTTTCAAAAGCCGAGAAACTCGCGATGGCGACATATATGGTGACAAGCTTTATCCCGGACGAGAATCCCATAAAAAACAAAATAAGGGAAGCGACAATCGATTTTCTATCGGACGCGCATGCCCTTTCAAACGTTATGTTCCAAAACGAGACCGAACATCACAGAAAGGCGATTTTTACCCTCCAAGAAATAACCGTTTTTTTGTCTCTTGCCTCATCCAATAATCTTGTTTCGGGTATGAATTATTCGATTTTAAGCCGTGAATATGACAATCTTAGAAATCTATTGGAATCCGTTGATAATGTGAAAATTCTGAAGGAGGATAACGCCAGTTTGTCCGAAGACTTTTTTACCAAAGAAAGAGAAGCCCTTTTTGTCCAGGAGCCGTGGATATCGGACAATAATAAAGGACAAAGTCTCATAAAGGACAAATCGCCTACACTTTTGTCTTTTATGAAAAAAGCCGAAACACGAGGAGAAATAAATAGGATAAATACACCAAAAAAGACCGAACAAAAACCCAAAAACGATAGGAGAGACAACATATTAAAGATTTTAAGAAAGAAAGGAGAGATTACCATAAAAGACATTTCCACAACGATTTCTGGGTGTAGTGAAAAGACACTACAAAGAGAACTCCTAGCTCTTGTTCAAAGTGGTGTCCTAAAAAAAGAGGGGGAAAAGAGGTGGAGCCGATATTTCTTAAATTAGCGTTTGATAGTTGACCCCAGTAGTAGAACCTCGTAATACTCGGTTCACTACGGGGTTCAATCCAGTAGTGATTTTGGCAATGCGGAGTTTGTAGGCTATAATTACGGCCTACTTTGCCAAAATCTACTACTGAATTGACTTTGCCCTTATTCTTGGCTATCATTAAGGCGAGGTATCTTAAGGGTAAAACTGGTTTAAAACCAAGACCTTTAAGTTATCCACAACAAAATTGCTATACAAAGCCATAAATATACTATAATGGATTTTATGAATCGGTAATTGCTTCTTGCCCTTGCCGGTTTGGTTTGCTTAGTCTTTGTTTATTTTGGCAATTTGTAGTAAAAAGAAAGGAGCTCATTGAAAATTTAATAGAGAAAAAATTCCGCAAACGGATGAACGGGCGGCCAGAGCCTGTCTGCGTGCAACGCACAGGCAGAAAAGAATTTGGCGCGTTAAAATTGCTGACTAACCCCGCCCTCCATCTTTGTGAACAGAATGTTCGGCAACTCTATATTTTTTTTAAAAAAATATCGCGTGGCGACAACGATCTGTTCGTAGAGAAAGAGGGCGGGGTCAGGTTAATAATCGCGCGGAACATATTAGATAAATGTCGAACCTAATTAATTCGCGCAAAGTGATCTTGGTTCTATGGATTTCCCGTAGGCTGGGATTATAAGTTTAGAAATAGATTTATGAGTAATATTTTAAGAAATAAATTAGCGATCGCAGTCTTGGGTATCGCAGGCATCGCCCTTTTGGCGGTTGCTGTCGGTATCGCGACTGTTTCAATCGCGCAGGCTGATACCTACAACTTCACCAGAAGTTTGAAGATGGGTATGTCCGGCGCGGATGTTATGGAGCTTCAAAAACTTCTTAACGCAAGCGCTGATACTCAAGTCGCTTCGTCCGGCGCCGGTTCTCCGGGCAACGAAACGAGCTACTTCGGAAGTTTAACCAAAGCAGCCGTTATCAAGTGGCAAGAGAAAAATTCCGCCGATGTTTTGGCTCCAGTAGGACTTTCCTCTGGTACGGGATTTTTCGGCACATCGTCTCGCGCCAAGGCTAACGCGACGGTTTCAACAACAAGTAGCACGACAACGACAACGACAACGACAACCACGACTTCTTCCGTGGCGGGTTGTACCTCAACAACAGGATACAGTCCGACGACAGGCCAGAAGTGCGATAGCACCACAACGACCACGACAGTTCCCGCAACAACAGGCGGGGCTCTCTCGGTCGGGGCTGCATCTCAACCAGCAAACGGTTTAGCGCCAGCAGGCGCGGCTCGGGTTCCTTTCACCAAGGTTACCTTCACCGCCGGTCCGGCTGATGTTACCGTAAGCGGTGTTACAGTTGGGCGCACAGGCGCCGCTGTTGACGCGGTTTTTGCCGGCATCGTCCTTTTGGATGAGAACGGAATGCAACTTGGTATCGCCAAAACTTTGAACTCAAATCACCAGGCAACAATCGGTGATCCGTTCGTAGTCAAGGCGGGAACATCTCGCACGCTTACAATCGCGGGCAACATGGCTTCTTCGCTTACAAGCTACGCCGGACAAGTTGTAGCCGTTCAAGTTGACGCAGTCAACACTGGCGGCACGGTTTCCGGTTCGCTTCCGATAGTTGGCGCTTATCACACGATAAACGGCACACTCGCAATCGGCACAGCGACGATTAACTCGTCTTCCTATGACCCGAATACGGCAGGAAGCCAGCCAATCGGCACAACAGCTTATCGTTTTAGCGGCATCCGCTTCACAGCCGGTTCCGCCGAAGATGTGACTCTTTACTCCGTCCGTTGGAACCAGACCGGTTCTGTCGGTTCGGGAGACCTTTCCAACCTGGTAACAATCGTTAGTGGGACTTCGTACCCGACAACTGTTTCTTCGGACGGCAAGTACTACACTTCGCTTTTCGGCAGCACAGGATTAGTTATCACCAAAGGCAACTCGGTAGATGTATATCTGCAGGGTGATGTCATTGGTTCGGGCGCGTCAGGACGCACCGCCGAGTTTGACATCTACAAGAGTACCGATGTCTACTTGACGGGCAATGTTTACGGTTACGGCATTACGCCGACCGGAAGTTTCGGCACGATCAGTACGGCCGCCACTCACGGTTCCGCCGCGCAAGCAACAGGCACTCCGTGGTTCCAGGGTTCAACTCTTAGCATCACGGCGGGTTCTGTAACGACAATCGGCAAAGCAAACGAAGTTGCCGCGCAAAATATCGCGGTCAATGTCTCGGGTCAGTCTTTGGGCGGATACGCGACAAACTTCTCCGGTGAGCCCATCTCGGTCCAGTCAACCGTGTTCACGGTTGCGACCACCTCGGCATCTCTCGGTGATAACTTGATAACCAGTGTTTCCATCTATGACGGGAATGGCGCTGTCGTTGCCGGTCCGGTTGATGCCACATGGACATCAGCCGCTCATTCGGGACAGACCCTTACCTTCACGGATACAATTACTTACCAAACTGGACGGCATGTTTACACGCTTAAGGGCAAACTCCCTTCAACTACCGTAAACGGCGCTCAGCTTACAGTTTCAACGACTCCGTCGTCAGGTTGGACAACCGTAACCGGACAAACTTCAGGCAATTCAATCAGCCTGTCGACACTGTCCACAGCGGTAGCCATGAATCAAATGACGGCCAAGGGCGCTTCTTTGACGGTTGCGATTTCTACCCAGCCCGCTGGGCAGAATGTCGTTGCCGGCAGTCAGGACTTCCTTTTCGCCAACTACCAGCTTAACGCTGCGCAGTCAGGCGAGGATATTCGCCTCTCGGCCTTCCCTGTAGTCATTGATGTGACCACAAGCGCGGTAACCGAACTTACGGGTTGCGCGTTGTGGAACGGCTCGACCCAGCTAAACAGCGGTTCTCGCATCGTGAACACATACACCGACAACACGGCTAAGACCTTCAGTTTTGACAACGCGCTTACGGTTCCGAAAGGCACAATCGTGACTCTCGGACTTAAGTGTACTGTTTCAAGCGCCGCGACAGACGCTGGTATATTCCAGGTTAGGGATGACCAGACTGACGGAGACTACTCTATAACCGGTATTACCTCCGGTAATTCGGTTACGGTGGCAAACGGCGGTCTTACCCTTAGCACCGCTGAAGGCGGAAACATGGTAGTAGCCACAGGTTCATTCACCTCGGCAGTTGACAGCTCATCTCCGAACTATTCGGTTGTTGCCGCTGGTTCAACCGGTGTAACCGTTGGTATCGTCAAATTCCGCGCTTCAAACGAAGCAGTCAATTTGAGCAAGCTTGGATTGACACTTACCTCGGGCGCCGCGGCTGACCTCGGAACTGTTTACATCTACAACGGCACAACGATGGTTGGCACAGCCACATTCACGGGCGCGTACACAACCGCGACTTCAACTTTGAGTTCTGTGGTTGCGCTTCCGAAAGATTCAGACAAACTTCTTACTATCAAGGCTGACCTCGCCAATATCGGCACCGGTCAGTCTGGTACGCAAGGCAAGTTGATTCAGATTGATCCGCTAAACGCTGAAGGTACTGGCGTTTCGTCAGGCTCAACGCTCAAGATCGGTGCCACAGGCAACGTTAATGGCGTCCGCGCATTCAAGTCTTACCCAACGGTAGCCCTTGATACTCTCCAGACGACAGGTATTGCCGATGGCAAGCTTATGCGCTTCAAGGTAACGGCGAATAGCGCCGGCCCTGTTGGTCTCTACAACTTCAACTTCACAATCGCTACCTCGTCATTCGCGACAGGCGGCGGTGTAAGCTCGATTTATCTCTACGGATACTCTGATTCTGGGTATTCCCAGGCAATCGCTACCGCAGCCGGTAGCGGCCAGATAGGCGTAATCAACGGTACGACCGGTGGCACAACGCTTACGAGGAATCCTACGATTGACATCCAGGCAACCACAAATGCTGTGCAAGTTCCTGCCGGTGCAACGTATTACTTCGAGCTTAAGGGCGTAGTTGCAAGCACGCAGACAGGCACATCGGTTTCAACGACCATGGCTGGCGACGCGGCGTATATCGCGGCGGCGAACCTGGGTGGAATCAATGTATCTACGACAACGGGTGCCTACACTGATACCAATAACAACTTCATCTGGTCAGGTAATGCCACCACAACGGCGAACATTACCAGTCAAAACGACTGGACGAACGGTTATGGCATCTTGGGTCTCCCGTCTGGAGGCATAACGATGACTCGTTCCAACTAACCTCTTGTGATTGGGTGATTGCGCGAGTGTGATTACTTAGTAGTTGTATAAATGCGACTGTTTGGTAGTTGCGCAAACGAGATTGCTCAATGGTTAACAAAAAACCACCTTTCGGGGTGGTTTTTTGTTGCCCTCAAATTCCAAGGGGAGCCCTTGGAATTTTAAATCGTTGTAGTATAATGATTTTATGGAAAGAAAATTTAAGTTTTCTGTCAACGAGTTTTATCACATATATAATCGGGGAAATAACAAATCAACGATATTTTTTGACGATACGGACAGGAAGCGTTTTCAGAAACTCTTGTATGTTTGCAACGGTATAGAGCCAGTTGTTTTCAAAACAATCCAAGGGCTCCCCTTGGACAAAATAGAAAAAGAAGAGACACTCGTTTCTATAGGAGCGTATTGTCTCATGCCGAATCATTTTCACTTGCTTTTACGCGAGAAAAAAGAAGGCGGCATTAGTATGTTTATGGAAAAATTTCTTACTGCCTATTCCATGTATTTTAACAAGAAGAACGGCAGGACGGGAAAACTATTTGAGGGAGTTTTTAAAGCAATCCATGTGGATAACGATGAATATCTTAAATACCTTTTTTCATACATTCACCTTAACCCAGTAAAAATTATTGACCCGTTGTGGAAAGAAAGTGGTATTTCTGACAAAGAAAAAGCCAAGCAATATCTCGGGAACTATCCTTATTCAAGTTATTTTGACTATTTAGGTCGCGCCCGAGGGGAGAACTTGATTTTAAACAAAGAAGCCTTTCCAGAATATTTTGAAAACTCTAAAGAATTTGAACAATTTATTGATGACTGGCTTTTGCTCAAAGAATTCCAAGGGCTCCCCTTGGAGTTGGAAACAAAGTAGTCGCACATTTTGAGATTTCCATTATTTTTTATAGAATAGATATTATGGACGAAAATAAAAACATATCCAAGGAAGCTGTGTTTCTTGCGATTGTAGTGATTGCCCTCGGCCTGCTCATAGCTTACGATGCCGGCCATAATCCTTTTCGCAAAAAAGATGAGCCTAAAGTAGCCGCAACCATAGCCACAACAACGGAATCCGGGGGGGATTTAAACACTCTTATCCGAGAAGGGAAAATTACGGTAGAGCAGGTTCCGCTTAAGACAAATATCCCCGCGCCATCACTCGAAAGGCCTCTTTCTTTTGGGGAGAATCTTGACCCGGCTGTCAGAGGAGAAATTATGGCTAGGATTAAGGCTACAATAGCTGAATTAAAGAAAAATCTGACTTCTTTCAGCGATTGGATAAATTTAGGCATTGAACGCAAGCAACTTGGCGATTACGAGGGTGCGGCGGAAGCGTGGGAATATGTTTCCTTGATTCAGCCGAAGAACGCGGTTTCTTTTTCTAATTTAGGCGATTTATACACCAACTTTCTAAAGGATTACCCCAAGGCGGAAAAGAACATGCTCACTGTGGTAGAGCTTAATCCCAATTCCATCGCCGGTTACCGGAACCTTTATGGGTTATATGGGCTTTATTACAAGGATAAGGCGGGAGAAACGCCAAAAATTCTTGAAGTTGGGCTGAAAAATAACCCGGAAAATTATGATCTCTTGGTTTTGTCGGGACAGTATTACAAAGGAATAGGGGATATAACCAAGGCCAAATCTTATTATGAACGGGCTCTTTTGGTTGCCGAAAAAGCCGGACAAACCACCGCCAAGCAATTAATCGAAGCTGAAATCCAAAATTTAAACCAATAAAAACCGTCCAAGGGGAGTCCTTGGAAGAGGAAACCGTTATAAACCAACATTTTATTTTAAAGATTTAAGAACATGATGGGCAAGAGTTTTTTTAAGTTTTTTCTCGGTTTTGTGGCCATAATAGGCCTATCTTTGGCTGTGACATTTGTGTCTAGCGCTTACTCCGATGGCAATACCAATGTTTGGGAGATGATAGCGAATTTTTTCCACTAAGCGATTCTTCCGTAGTTTGGCCATTAGAAAACGGTGGAACACTTAAAGGCGGGTATGTGAGTTTTAGATCACAAAACCCAAGGACAACGGGAGTTATCCACAGATAATTTCCACACAGTCTTTTATTTTTTCTACAGGGGGATATTATTAAAGAAATGAGTTAAGCGGTATTTTGTTTGCCGAAAGTTTTTAATTTATTCGCGCGTTATTAATTTAGTAATTATAAATTTTAAGAAAAAAAATATGCATCACATAAAAAATATGTTTAAGGTATTTTTTAAAAGCGGTCCGGTTTCCGTAACACTGTCAGTTATTTTGTCAGTGTTTTTTGTTGTTGCCGTAGTAGAGGCATCAACGACAATCAGTACGAATATCAGTACCGGGGGGACGCTCACAGTTGACACCACTTCAACCTTGACCGGCGCGGTTTCTGCCGGTAGCACGCTTTCCGTCACGGGGTTAGCAACTTTCCTCGGCGGCGCTACGACCACTACCCTCAAGCTTTTGAACGGA
>JBBTSJ010000027.1:0-1622 GCA_038064715.1 Patescibacteria group bacterium
GGCAGGAATCGGTCGAGACCAGCGAATTTCGTTTTCAGGCGGTTTCGGCACCATTTTATGCACATCCTTACCAGATCTGACGAAAGGTTCTTTTGGACAACGGCTTACGTCAGACAACATAGATGGTTCATATGAACAGTTTGTTTTGCTTTATGCCGTTGCCGCTCTTCATGATTTGGCGCGGGAGGGTGGCGCGATATAGGTCTATCGGCCGGAGAATCAGGCGATTCTTCGGTTTTTTGTTACTCGGTTCAAATTCTTTGACTTAAGGCTAGTCATTTGATAGTATGCCTCAATACAAAACTATGGATGAAAGTAATGAAAAAGATATCAAAATATACGAAGTTGGGTACCTTCTGGTGCCGGAGCTTACCGAGGCCGCGGTGGCCGAAGCGGTGAACGAAATCAAAACGATTGTTTTGGATAAACTCGGCGGGGGTGAAATTGGAAGCGAAATGCCAAAAATGATTAATTTGGCCTACGCTATGGAAAAGAGGGTAGGCGCGAAAAAAGATTGGTATGAAAAGGCCCATTTCGGCTGGATTAAGTTTGAGCTTCCGACGGAATCCATTGCTCAAGTTAAAACAGCCCTTGAAAAAAACAATAAAATAATCCGCTTCCTTATAATCAAAACCGTCAGAGAAAGCACAATCGCAGTCAAGAAAGTTTTTACCAGACCAAGCGAAACGACTACCCGTAAAAGATTTCAAGCCAAGCAAAGAGAGCCGGCACAGACTATGACTGAAGAAGAAATGGACAAAACAATCGAGGGGCTGGTGATAGAATAATTAATCGAGCGGTAAGCGTTTAGCGTATAGGGAAAATAAAACTCCTAAACGCTAAACGCTAAACGCTAAACGCTATGTATATAAACAAAGCATTTCTCTTCGGCAATCTGACCAGAGATCCGGAACTTAAATCTTTGCCGTCAGGCAACAAGGTGTGCAGTTTTTCAATCGCCACCAACCGTGTTTGGAAATCTCAAGACGGCGCCAAGCAGGAGGCCGTTGATTATCACAATATCGTGGTGTTCGGCAGACAAGCCGAGACAAGCGCGCAGTATTTGAGAAAAGGAGCGAGCGCGTTCATTGAGGGTCGTCTTCAGACGAGGAGCTGGGAACAGGAAGGACAAAAAAAGTATCGCACCGAAATCGTGGCCGATAGGGTGCAATTCGGTCCGAGGGCTGGAGGAGCTTCAGGGGGCGGTTCTCAAGCAGTTCCGGCCAAAGCGCCGCAGACGGAAGATACTCCGCCGATAGAATATCCCGAAGAAGACATCAATCCGGAGGATATACCGTTCTAGGGTCAAAAGTTAAAAGCGAAAAGTAGAAAGTAAGGGACATGAAACGAAAGATTGTTTTGATTCTTGGAATATAGTACGATACCGAGACGAGGTATGAAAGTTTAAAGGGATGTCGGCATTTTCTAAAAACTAAAAACTACCAACTAAAAACTACCCAGATGAAAAAGCCCTGCTACTTCAATTCAAATAACATAAAACATATTGACTACAAGGACGTGGAGACTCTGAAAAAGTTCATCAATCCGCATGCCCGCATGACGTCAAAGCGCCGTTCCGGTGTGGCGTCCAAAAATCAGCGCAAGCTCTCTACCGCTATCAA
>JBBTSJ010000028.1:0-4006 GCA_038064715.1 Patescibacteria group bacterium
CCCAGGCTTGCTCCAAAATCAACGCCGTTGTGCCCCATTCCGTTATACACTTGTGGGTTTTTTGTTGAAAAAGAAGTATTCCCGAAATATTGGGTTATACGGAGTGATTTAAGCGGCCAGCCAAGCACCCCGCTTCCCGTTTGAGGCAGAAGCGAAGAGTCCACGGAGATTTTTAATTGTGATTCAAATTCCAAAATTTCATTCTCCAATTCTTCTTTTTTAGCAAGACGCGAAACCAATATTTTGCGGTATTCCGATTCTTTGTTTTTTGTATCAGTCAACAGTTTGTTTTGTTGTTGTTTGTTTTGTTCAACAATTTTTTGTTGATCGGTTAATTGCGATTTTAGCGAGCTTAGGTTTTTCTTTTCCGCCTCTGTTTGGGCTTTGTTATTTTCAAGCTCTCGTTTCAACGATTTTAACAAACTTAGTTGATCGTTTATCCCCTCTTGAAATTTTTCAAGGTCTATAAGGTCGTTCCAGCCGTCGGATAATTTTTCGTTCGCCAGGATTACCTCTACCGGTGATCTCAAGTCAAGCTCGTTTGTTTTTCGCAAAGCGCTTTCAAGGACCTGCATTCCTTTGACGATTCGATCTTTTTTGTCGCCAATGGCCATTCCCAGCCTTTCTATGTTTAAGTTTGTTGCTTGAATTTTCTTTCCGGTAAGATTAATGTCAGCGGTTAATTTAGCCTTGGTGGTTTCAAGCGTCTTCACGACCCCCTTTAGGGTTGTGGTTTGCTGCCCCGTTTGTTCTATTTGTTTTTTATAGCGTTCTATTTCTTCTTCAATTTTTTTTATTTCTTCGTTTTTGCTGGCGATGCTTTTTTTCAAGAGCTCAAGGTCCTTTTGAGACTGGTTCAATTCTTCTGTCGCCGAACCTCCCTCGTTGTTGTTTGTGGTGGAAGATTCTGTTTCTGCTTGAGTTGCGGTAACGGCCATCAACGCAAGAAAACATATGCCGATAATCAATAAATTTTCGCGCATGATTTAATTTTTTTTCAATCTTTTTAAAACAGTTTCCATCCTCTGTAAGGTTTCTTCTTTGCCTATTATGGAAGCTATCACAAAAGGGTCCGGCGATTTAATAAGTCCGGACAAGCCGTATCTCATCGGCCAAAGTATTGAACCCCGGTCTCTTTCGCCAACAAAAGCCATAATCGCGTCTTTTATGTTTTCCCGCGTAAACGAAGATTCCGAAATATTTTTTATAGTTTCAACAAGACCGCCCGAAGCTTCGCCAATAACTTCCCCGCCGATGTCTTTCTTCCAAATAAGGTTTTTGGTTTCGTACTCCGGTGTTTTAAAAAAGAAATCCAATTCTCCCGCCAGGGACATTTCGGTAATATCCGAAAACTTGACAATCCTTTCTGTAAGTATTGGAATAATTTTCAAGAAACGTTCCTTGTTCCACCCAGGCAGACCATACAATCTTGACGGAAGCGCTTTCAAGATATAATCTTCCAGCTTTTCCGCCGATAATTTTTTTAGATGTTCTTTGTTTATCCAATCTAACTTTTCAATGTTGAATACCGCTCCGCTCTTTCCTATTTTGTCCAAATCGAATTTTTTGACCAAATCATCAAGGAAAAATATTTCTTGATCGTCTGCGTTTTTCCCTTGAGGAGACCAGCCAAGAAGGGCCAGGAAATTAACCATCGCTTCCGGAACATATCCCATTTCCCGATATTCGGATAAAGCAAGCGCTCCGTGTCGTTTGGAAAGTTTGGAGCGATCGGATGCCAAAATAAGCGGTAAATGAGCGTATATGGGGCGCGGAGCTCCGATAGCCTCCGCTATTAATATTTGTCTCGGGGTATTGGAGATATGATCTTCCCCGCGAATTATATGAGTAATTCCCGACTCGAAGTCGTCTACCACGACCGCCAAATGATAAAGCGGTTCATCCATGCTTTTGGCTATGACAAAGTCGCCCAGCTCGGACGTATCAAACGATATATCTCCCCGTATTTCATCATGAAAGGAGACAACTTGCCTCGGGTTTTTCAGGCGAATAACCTCGCTCCTTCTCCCCTCCTCGGCTTTTTCTTTTGATATGTAGGCTTTGCCGTTTTCTATGAGTTTGGCCAGATAGTTTTTATAAATATCCGTTCTTTCGGACTGGCGATAGCATTCGTCATAGGACAATCCCATCCACAAAATACCGTCAAAAATACTTTCCTCGTATTCTTTTCGGCTCCTTTCGCGATCGGTGTCTTCAACGCGAAGAATAAAAGTTCCGCCACAATGTTTAGCGTAGAGAAAATTAAAAAGGGTTGTTCTGGCTGAACCAAGGTGAAAAAAACCCGTTGGAGACGGAGCCATGCGAGTAACAACTTTTTTTGTGCCGTTTCCCATAATTTTATTTAAATTCGTATTTTATACCGTGATGGCGGCTCGCCTGCCATCGCCTGATGCACGAAAGTAAGTCATAAAAATACCGCTGTAATCGCTCTGGCATTGGCGGGCAGGCCCTTAACGGGATTCGTGATCCAAAGCAATAGATAAAATTTCCTCCGCGATTTTTTCGGCCGCGTCTGGTTTGTAAAAAGCCCTAGTGGCGTTTCTCATTTTTTCCAATTCATTTTTATTTTCCATAATCTTATTAATTTCTGAAATAAGAATATGGGGGGTCAGATTTCTTTCTTCCACAACAACAGCCGCTCCGCTTCGCGCGTAATTGAAGGCGTTTTTGCGCTGATGATCGCCATTAGAATCGGTTATTGGGATAATAATTGAAGGGATTCCCCACGCGGCAATTTCAAAAATAGTTGAACCGGCGCGGGAAATAATCAAAGAAGCGGCGCCGGACGACATTTTCATGGCAAGGTCGTTCAAATAACCGAACGCTTTGTAGCGGTTTTTGTGTTGATTATTTTCGAGCACCACGCCGGCAGTTTGCATGACTTCCGCCAGATTCAGTTCTCCTGTTTGATGAATTATCTGATACCGCAGAACCAAATCGGGCAAAGAATTTAAAATAACATCGTTTATTATTCGCGCTCCTTGCGATCCGCTCAAAAACAAAATTACCGGAACAGACGGTTCCAAATGCAGGTATTCAAAAGCCCCATTCTTTATCGGGGTCATAATTTCGCCTCTTATCGGCTGGCCGGTAAAAGCGATTTTTTCTTTTGGAAAATAAGCGGCCGCTTCGGTGTAAGAAAGAGCGATGCGGGAAGCGAATTTGGCGGCCCAGACATTGACCCGTCCCGGAGCAGAGTCTGATTCGTGTATTATCACGGGGATGCGGAGGATTTTTGCCGCAAAAAGAGTCGGAAAACTGCCATATCCCCCTTTGCCAAAAACCACATCCGGATAAACCACCCAAAGAGAAAACATGGCTTTTATGATTCCCGCGAACATTTTTAAAAATTCAATCGGCGCGAGCAAAGAAAAACCGCGGCGTATTTTTCCAGCGGACACACGCCTCCATTCCAGGGCGTTTTCGAAAAGCATTTTTTTGTTGTAGGGAGTCGGCGCGAAGAAATAAAATCTAGTATCAATAATTTTCTTTTTTTCCGCCAGTTCCGCGCATTTTTCCGCGACAGCGATTATCGGATAAAAATGCCCCCCAGTTACCCCGCCGGTAAATACAATTTTCATAGTATTAGCTTAGTTAGTTTAAGTTAGCTTCATTATCCTAATTAGCTTGAATTAACTCATTAGTTTCCTAAAAAGCGAATGAAGCCAAAAACTATAAGCTGTTCCCATTATAGCATAAGAAAAAATATAAGCAGAAAATCGACATCCGAGCGCTGGCGCGGTTTATGACGTGGTAACAATAAGGGTATCTGACCCCCTTTCCCTTCTTAAATAATACTCCCTTTAAGTTTTTTAGCTTCATCAATAAAAAAACTTCTCCAAGCAGAAGTTTTTATTTTCTTTATCATTCTCGGTAAATCTTCCGCTTCTCCCGCTTTAATAAATTGCGCGCCAAGCTGAATCGGATCGATATGCCAATCAAACTTTGCCTTGGCTTTTAATATCAAATCATCTATTTCAAATCC
>JBBTSJ010000029.1:0-2199 GCA_038064715.1 Patescibacteria group bacterium
CAAATTTTTGTGACGACAAAAATTTAGTCGCGGGAGATTCCCGGTACCCGCACAAAGAGCGTAGCGAGTCGTGCGGGTAAAAAAGCCAACAGTTTGGCTTTTGTCCGGGAATCGAACAGCGGAGCCATGTTTTTCCAGTGGGAAAAACAGGCGAGCTGGTGCCCAGACAAATTTTTGTGACGACAAAAATTTAGTCGCGGGAGATTCCCGGTACCCGCACAATATGTTATAATTTAAAAGATAACAGATAATTTAATTTTTAAAAAAATGGCGAAAAAAGTATCAATCTACACCACCCCGACTTGCATTTACTGCGTAGCGACCAAGAAGTTTTTTAAGGAAAACGATATTAAATACGAAGAACATAATGTCGCTTCGGATCTTGTGAAGCGCCAAGAAATGATTGAGAAAACAGGGCAGATGGGCGTGCCGGTCGTCATGGTTGACGATAATATTTTGGTTGGGTTCAACAGGCCAAAGCTGGAGGAGCTGTTGGGGATGTAGTAACAAATAACAAATAACAAATAACTAATAACAAATAACTAATAACAGACAATGGGGTTACTCCCCGTTTTTGTTTTATGTGTTATATGTTATGTTTTACTTGTTAATATCTGTCGCCGTAGTTCAATGGATAGAACAAGGGACTCCTAAGCCCTAGACGCAAGTTCGATTCTTGCCGGTGGCACCAGAAAGGAAATTGCAAGTTTTGGGAGCCCGCCTCGCCTCGCTCGGCGACTTCCTCTGTCTTGCTATTTTCTAAAGTGTGCAGTATTCTTGAATTAGTCTGAACGCATTTCGCCCCGCCCTGGCGGGGCGAAATGCGCTGTGCCCCGTAGTAAGCTTTGCTTTACTACTGGGGTTCGGACTAATTCAAGAATACTGCATAATCTAAAGCCTATTGTGGAAATTTCTTATGGTGGTATAGTAAAGATTGGCTTTGTTCGTCAATAACTCCGGAAAGGGGGTATCTCTCTGACATAACACCTTAATCTTGCTTGCCAAAAAGTTTTTAAGGATTTTAAAAATTGGAATTTAAGGAGAGAAAACATGCAACAGCAGTTGAGAGTAGTTTCGCCAAGTAGTCAGCAAGTTTCCCTAAACGTTATGGTTGGAGGGGCAGCATCTTTTACTGTTCCCGTCGTGGGGCAAAAAATAAAACTCAAGGTTCCCGAGACCTTGGAAATGCTCCGCGCGTCAAAAGACGCGCACGGGAGACAAACGAAGGGTCAATGGCTTACCGACTCGGAAAGAAAAGATGCCATGCGGTGGCAGGCATCTGGCCACCTCCTTAGTCCGCTTCTCAAGCGTCTTGAGAAGTTGAACAATGGTTATGGCAAAAATAAAAAGGCCGTATTTGTTTGTGTTATCAAGGCCCCGTTTACACTCTCGGGAGTTGTCGGGAAGACGTTCTTCCCCGTCAAATTGGAAGATGGCTTGGAATTTTCGCTGTGCAATAACTGGTTTGAGGGTTTTGATGGCGTTAATCCGGATACGCCATCGGTCTGAAAACCGCGAATAAACAATTGTCCGAGGAAGGCGGACGAAAACCTCTCCCTGCTAGCGGGGAGAGGTTTTAAAATTATTCCAAATAAGTTATACTTTTGTGTAAATGGATCCCGTAGTGGAAAATGGCATTAAGAACAAAAAATAACAAATAAATCCAAGCACCTTGGAATCCTTGTTTGTTATATGTTATTTGTTGTGTATTATTTATCTTATGGATCCCGAAACAAAAAAACTGCTTGAAGAGAATCTCGCTCTTGCGAAAGAGACGAATCATTTAATGAAAAAAATCATCAGCGCCCAGCGATGGGGGCGGGTGATTCATATCATATATTGGGTTATTATCCTCGGCGGTTCGGTCGGCACATATTACCTGATTCAGCCATATATAAACCAATTGCTTGGCGGCTACGAATCCATTCTTTCCGGCGTGGAGAGCGTTCAGAAAACCACTCAATCTTTGCCGGACAGTTCTTCCATCAATTCAATTTTGAACAATTTGTTGCAAAAACAATAATAGTTGCGGAAAGAATGTTTTTTAGATAGTATTTTCCTATTGAATTGCGGGTTTTTTTTGTTTGTTGTTAGTCGTTGGTTGTAAGTCGTAAGTTTCAAATGCTTGGATAGCTCAGCTGGTAGAGCACTTCCCTGAAGAGGAAGGGGTCCCCGGTTCGAACCCGGGTCCAAGCACCA
>JBBTSJ010000029.1:2299-12596 GCA_038064715.1 Patescibacteria group bacterium
GAGCACTTCCCTGAAGAGGAAGGGGTCCCCGGTTCGAACCCGGGTCCAAGCACCAATCTGTAATAAACTACATATGTTTATGCAAATCAATTGGAATACGAACATTAAAGAGGCTCTTGATAGAACGGAGTTCATGGCAATTTCTACGGTTGCCGAAGACGAAAGTTGGGTTTGCCCGGTACAGTTTTCTTATGACGAGAAACTCAACCTTTATTTTAAATCGATGCCGAATTCAAGACATATACAGGAGATTAAAATCAATCCAAAGGTATCCATTGCGATTTTCAGCACAGATAGATTACCAAGTGGCGATGTAATAGGAATACAACTTGAGGGAACAGCAACCATCCTTACTTCTCGTGATAATGTAGAAATTGCGGCAAAATATCATTATCGCCGCAGTAAACCAGGCACAGATTACATGACCAGGATTGATGAACATTTAGGTAGCGATGCTTTGTGGAATTTCGCCAAAGTAACCCCCACGGAAGTTTGGTATTTTAATTCAGGGCTTTTTGATGAGGAAGCGCAGGGAAGACAAAAAGTTCCATTGGGGAGCTTGAAAATTGAGTTATAGTTCTTACCAAATATGTAATTCCCAAACGACCAAAAATTCCAATTAATTTTAAAACAGATCACTAAGCAAAAAATTTCGCATGAAGCGAAATTTTTTGTACTTGGTTATTAGTTATTTGTTATAAGTTATTAGTCACCCCTATATCGACCTCACTTTTAATTTCGTCTGTCTTGCCTTGTCGAGTTTAGGCAGACGGACAATAAGGAGACCATGCTTTTCGATAGCCTCTGCTTCTTCGGGATTTACTTCTTGAGGCAACATTACTGTTCGCGAGAAAGAACCCCAATACAATTCTTTGTGGAAATAATCGTTGTCAACGGTCTCGCGGTTTTCTTCCCGCTTGCCTTTTATGGTGACCATATCGCGGGTTATTGATATCTGAAGGTCATCCGGTTTTACTCCGGCCACAATGGATTTAACTATTATTTCATTCGGCGTTTGATACACGTCAACGGTTAATTGCGCTTCCTCACCGCCTTCTTCCGTCCAAACATTGTCGCGCTCGCCGACAGCCGATGCCCCGTTTTTTTTAACTTCCGCTTCCTCCTCAATATTAATGCTCCCCGTTAATCTCTCAAAAAAAGATCGTTTGTCTTTTGACATATTATTTATATTTAAATTATCGAAGCTGTTTTACTTTTTCGAACAAAAGCATGACAATAATTACCGCGACCCAAAGGAAACCAAAAACAACAAAAATATTTTTATCCCCATTGCTTATTATAAAGAAATTAAAGAGCGCATGCAACGCGATAGCTGTGAGTAATCCGGAAATGAGGTGCATGGCCTTGGAAAACGCCCCGCCGAAGAAAGCAAGTCCCATAAATAAGCCAACAAACGCGCTCGACGCGGTATGGAGCACGGACGCGCCGATAAACCTCAAATTTCCCGTTAAAAGCGCGGCCACGGCCCCTTGATTGGCTATCGGGTCTATTAAGAAAATAGTGTTTTCAAACGCGGCAAAACCAAGAGCCACAGTTATCATGTAAATCGCGTAATCCACCGGTTCGTCGGCGAACCTGCTTCCGGCGGCTATGAGGAAAAAAACAAAGAATTTCATCAACTCTTCTATCGCCGCCCAAGATAGAAGCAAGGCCGTGCTATCTGTGATATTGGCGAAAGCGAATTTTTGCATCGGGATAACGAGAACCACGCTTGCCATGCCGGCCAGGAAAAGAAAGAGAATCATACCGCGCGGTTCCGGTTTGGCGGAATCCTCTTTTTGCCAAAACCAAAGCCAAAAGATGGCCGGGATAATTCCCCCTAAAAGAGCGGCGAAAATTGTGCTTGCGGTTGGCATCAGGATTTTGGCCATTCGGCTATCATTAATAATCCCGATGTCTCGGTCGGGACCCCAATTTCGTGTCGGGGTTTAGGCATCATTGACCAGATTTCTTCCGTGACGAAGGGCATAAAAGGATGAAGAAGCTTCAGTTGTTCCGAGAGAAGCGCGTATAGAAGTTTTTGCGCGGAAGCGCGGGTGGCGTTCTTTTCTCCGTATAGAGTGTTTTTGCGTTCTTCGATTATTCTGTCAGCGAATGAATGCCAAAAATAGTGATAGAGTTCATCTCCGGCCAAATAGAATTTGTAGTTTTCCAGATAATCGGTAATTCTTTTTTTGAACAAATTGAAATTTTTCAATTCCTCGGCGTCTTTTTCCGTCAGTTCAATTTTTGTTTCAACATCAAGATCCTCCAAGTTGGAAACAACGAACCGTGTCGCATTCCAAATTTTATTGGCGAAGTGTTTGTAACCGCGGATTTTGTCTTCCGAAACCTTGGAATCGTTTCCGGGGGCGGTACCTATAATAAGAGACAAACGCACGGCATCGGCGCCGTATTTTTCTATCATATCCACAGGGTCAAGGATATTTCCCAGAGATTTTGACATCTTACGTCCCTGCCCATCGCGCACCAATCCGTGCAAATAAACTTTTTTGAAAGGAATCTGTCCGGTCAGGTATGTGCTCATCAAAATCATGCGCGCTACCCAGAAGAAGAGGATATCGTAGCCGGTCTCAAGTACGTCGGTCGGGTGATACATTTCCAAATCTTTGGTTTTTAGAGGCCACCCTAAAGTTGAGAAAGTCCAAAGTCCTGAAGAAAACCAAGTATCAAGCGTATCCGGGTCCTGCTCCCATCCCTCGCCATCTGGTGTTTCTGTTCCAACATATATTTCTTTCGCATTGTTTTGACTTTCAACTTTCAACTTTCTACTTTCTACTTTTTTGTACCACACGGGCACGCGGTGCCCATACCATATCTGCCTTGAAATGCACCAGTCGCGGAGATCGTTTATCCAATGGAAATAAACCTTTTTGAAATTGTCGGGGATTATTTCAATAAGGCCCTCTTCTACGACATGGAGCATCAGTTTTTTAAGCGTGGTTTTTTCGCCCGCTTTCATTCCCTCAAGTTCGGAGCGGGGGAGTTTGAATTCTTTATTAACGTCCACAAACCACTGCAGCATTATCTGTGGTTCAATCACACCTCCGCCACGCGAGTTGGCGGCGATGTTGTGAACATAATTTTCATCGGTTTTAACGAGCAGTCCTTTTGATTTCAATTTTTCCACGATGAGGGGGCGAGCTTTCTTTATGTGCAAACCGGCAAATTCTCCCGCGATCGGCAAAAGTTTCCCTTGGTCATCTATAATTTGTTCTTTGTCCAGATTGTGTCTCTCGGCAATTTCAAAGTCCACGGTATCGTGCCACGGGGTGATGGTCATAACGCCCGTGCCGAATTCTTTGTCCACCGCCTTGTCTTTTACGACAGTTGCGGTGATGGGGCCGTTTATCCACTCAAGCTCTATTTTTTGCCCGTGTTTGTATTTTTCGTACCGCTCGTCGTCAGGGTGCATGACTATGTATTTGTCGCCGAATTTTGTTTCCGGACGGGCGGTGCTTATGGTAAATGGCCCGTACTTTAGGTAATAGAATGGAACTTTTTCTTCCTTCCACTCAATTTCAATGTCGGAAACGTTTGTTTGCATTTTCGGGTCCCAGTTGACGATTCTAGCCCCTCGATAAATAAGCCCGTCGTCGTACATTTGCTTGAACGCCGTTTTTACGGCAAAATTTCTTTTTTCATCCAAGGTGTAGGCTTCACGGCTCCAATCAATAGAAGAACCCATGCGCTTGACCTGGCCTACGATAGTATCATGGCTTTCCTTGGCGAATTTTTCCACTCGTTTCAAAAATTCTTCTCGCCCCAAATCATGGCGCGTCTTCTTTTCGTTCTTATAAATATCTTTTTCCACTTTTTCCTGGGTGGCGATGGCGGCGTGGTCGGTGCCCGGAAGCCAGAGAGTTTTCTTTCCGCGCATGCGCTCAAAGCGGATTATGATGTCTTCAATGGCGAGCATGGCGGCATGGCCTATGTGGAGGGTGCCGGTAACATTCGGCGGAGGCAAAACAATAGAATAGGGGATTTTATGCCGCGCGGGCAGGTTATCGGGATTGAAAAAACCGCTGTCTTCCCATAGTTTATAAACGCGCTCCTCCGTTTCCTTCGGGTCGTAGGGTTTAAGAAGCTTGTCTGGAATTATGTGGTTCGTTTCGACCATATTTCTTCAAATAATAACATAAAATAGGGCTTATTCTATAGTGTGCGGGCTTGCGCTAGGCCGTATTTTATTGCAAACTTCCTAAAGTGTTCTTCGGAGGAGCCTGTCTATGAGCAAGGGGATTTCGGAGCGGAAAAATTTACCGAGTACTTTTGTAATTTTGGCCGGTAATTCGGAGTTTAGAATTGCCGTTGAAATAGCGGAAGCTTTCAGCGAGTTTATTTTAAGCAGTAAGCTAAGGGAATGCCATTTTTCGAATTGTGAAATAGTCGCGATTCGTGGATTGTGGGAGGAGCTGAAAGAAAAGAACATTGAAGCGAACATAGAATGGCTCGCGAGAGAATCATTTCCTTGTTCTCGTTGGTGGCCCGTAGCCCATACCTCTTTTACCAAAAAGCTCATTGGAATGTTTCCCGACCTTTGGATGAAATTCAAGAAAAATTGCGAGGGAATTCCGGAGGTTCGCGATTACCTCGGACTTTTTTAAAGTGATAAATTGCCATTGGCGCGGATGCTCTTCTCGGACCGCGCTTTTTTGTTTTTTTCTTTTGATCTGAAGTATCCTGCCACAGCTATCATGATGGCATTGTCGCCAGTCAGAGTTTTTTGAGGCAAATAGACCGCGCAGTTGGGGAAATTAATTTCAACCCCCTTTTTTATAGTCTGCCGGATTTTTTCATTTGCCGCTACGCCACCGCCTAGGATAAGCGTTTTAGCTTTGTATTTTTGCAACGCTAGCAGAGTTTTTACCGCCAAGACTTCAACTACCGCATCTTCAAACTCCCTCGCAATCATTTGTTTCATTCTAGTGTTTTGCAAAACACTAGAGTGATTTTTTGTGAGATTACGGATGAGGTAGAGCACGGCCGTTTTAAGTCCGGAAAAAGAAAAATCAAAATCTTTGGAATAAAGCATCGGCCTCGGCAGCTTGTACTTGGAAGCCGAGCTTCCAAGTACAAGCTGCCGCGCAGACTGACGCAGACTTAACGCAGAATTACGCAGACTGGATACGGGCGAATAGAAGGTTTTTTCGGCGTTTTTCCGCGTTCGTTCCGTGTCCTTCCGCGATATTTTTGCTAACGCAGAAATATATGGTCCGCCTGGATAGGGAAGTCCGAGCATTCGCGCCACCTTGTCAAAAGCCTCACCGACGGCATCGTCGCGCGTTTCGCCGATTATTTTATATTTGAACCAGTCGCGCATTAGCACTAACTCGGTATGTCCGCCGGAGATGAGGAGGGCGAGAGTTGGAAAACGTGGAACTTGTAACTTGTAACTTGTAACTTGTAGAGGATCTCTCAACGTTTTACGTTTTAAGTTTTGCGTTTTACTTTTTTCTTGCGCCAAAAGCGCAGAAAAAATATGCCCTTCCATGTGATTTATGGGAATAATCGGAATGTTCCAAACAAGCGAAAGCGCTTTTGCGAAATTTATGCCGACCCAAAGCGTCGGTTCAAGCCCCGGCCCGTAAGTTACGGCGATAGCGTCCACTTTTGGTTTTTTTATTTTTTGTAATAGGGGAATGAGGGCTTCTGTCAATTCCGGCTCCCGTGTTAGTATTTTTTGCAGTTTTGTTTTTAGTTGTAAGTCGTTAGTCGTAAGTCGTAGGTTATCTCGCCACAATATACTTTCTTTTAACACCTGTTCCAAAATTGGGGCGAGATTTTTTGAGTGTTCTCGCTTGGCCATCATCGGGAAGACCCCGCCGTATTTATTGTGAAGAGGGATTTGCGAAGCGGTGATATTGGCGAGCACGGTAAAATACGGCTTCGTTAAGCCGCCTTTTGCCTCAATTATGCTGACGCCAGTTTCGTCACAACTGGTTTCTATGGCTAAGATACGCATAGGTTGGATACTATCAGTTTGTTAAGCAATAAATCAAACATAGACCCGGTTTTTTATTTCTGTTATTATGGCGATTGTAAATGGACGATTAGCTTCCGCCGATTGGCGGATTGGTAGGGAACGTTAGAATTGAATATGGACGATTAGCTCAGTTGGTAGAGCGACCCCTTGACGTGGGGTAGGCCAGAGGTTCAAGTCCTCTATCGTCCACAAAGTAATCCGCACCCTTAGCTCAGCGGCAGAGCGCTCCCTTCACACGGGAGAGGCCGTAGGTTCAATCCCTACAAGGTGCACAAATTTTGTTGTTTTTTTTCTAGGGGTGAAAACGGCGAAGGTATGGTTTGTTACTTTTTTGCAGCAAACATAAAGAAAGTAGTTTTCCAAATAATCATCTTTCCGTTTTTTATGTATTCTTCCAGATAAGGCTCTTTTTCTTCGCAAGTTATTTCCCAGTGATTGTATAAATCGCGTATACATCGTTGCATTTCTTCGTATGTTGCGGAATAACCAATATCAGTGCGTAGTTGCTCATTGGTCTTTGCATCAATTTCCTCTAACCCAGTTGCGATGCCTAAATAGTTGATGCCACCATTCTTGGTTCCATTTTGAATCGAATGAATAACCTTGAGGAAGTCCTCCTTATTTTCGACGCCATGCTCTATGACACTTTGGGCAATAATTATGTCGAAAGTTTTTGGTTCGATGTTAAATAGCTCAATATCTGCAATATGCGACTGTATTATATCCGATACTCCATGCTGTATGGCATTTTTCTTCAACTTTTCTATGGCAATAGCTAAGAAATCAACACAGACCAATTGCCCTCCATTATTCTGAATCATTTTGGCAATCGGGATGCTGTTTCTGCCTACACCACAACCAAGATCTAAAATGCGCGCATCTTTCTTATCCTCTATATATTTTTGCACGATGTCTAGCAATATATCATCCGATTCCTCAAGCCATGAACCTTTTTCAAAGAGTTTTGTTCGGCTATACAAATTTCCATGATATTCGGCGTTTATTTGTTTAATGCTCTTCATGATTTAACTGTGTTCCAACCCTTATTTTTCTTACAAAAAAGAGGCTTACGAAAACGAGAACACCCATAGAAAGTATGGCGTATGAGTAGCTCATTTTTCCGGAGGAGGCGGTGCTTGCAAGAATGACGCTCCAGGTAATCGGGCCGATAAGCGTGGCGAAGCGCTCGGCGAGAATATAGAAACTGAATGAACTTGCCTCAACGGAGGCATGGGCAGTTTCCGCCACGATTGTTCGGCTGATTCCCCACATGGGGCCGTAGAAAAATCCAGCCACAAGACAAGCGGCAATGACTAGCTTGAATGATGGGACAAAGGCGATTATCGGAAACAAAACCGACCAAACAACGAGCAGCGTGGTTAAGGTTCGGACACTCCCTTTTTTGTCGGAAATTTTTCCCAGAATAATTGAACCGATGGCGGATAAAGACAATATCCCCGCGGTCAAATATGTTTTAATCGCGTCTGAAGCCCCGTGGACTTTCTCCAGAAAGAGAGGAAAATTATTCGCGAAGGTGAGCAGGGCGTCGCTAAAGAGGAAATAACCGAGCAGAAGAAATACGAGGTTTTTGTTTGATAAAATCTGGCGGATAGTTTGGAAAATTTTCGCGCACTCGTTTTTGATGTTTATTTTTCCCACAAGGGTTGGAAGTTCTTTTTCTTTAAACCAAATAAGCATTGGCAAAACAAAAAGTCCAAGAAGAATAGTCGCGGGCAAAAGGGTTTGCGGACGGCCAGGGGAGCCGAAGAGGTAAATAGCTCCAGTGGCAAACGGCAGGGTAACCAGAAGGCCGATAACTTGGCCGGCATAATTGAATCCCTGTCCTATTCCGGAAACGAAGCCCCGGTTCGTGTCGTCGGAAATGTCATTGATAATGGGGGTGTAGAAAATAAAACTGATTATGTAAAAGTAGAGAGCCATGGTGAAAATTATCGCCGCGAGAAGAGGGTGGGACGGAGCAAATAAAACGACAAGTGATGTCGCGAGATAAAGCAGGAAAATAATGGCGGTTGCCACGCGCACCCCGAACAGTTTTTGGCGAGTCGCATCAAGTCTTTGCCCGATAATTGGCGCGGTTAGTATGAAAAGGACAGACGAAACAACAAGCGTCGCGTTGAACCACCAATCGGGCTTTCCGCTCTCTACCACGAGCCACTGGGAAAAATAAAACAGGAAAACAATCATGGTGATTGAGTTCGCAAAATCGTACAGCGCCCAGAGATAAATATTTTTTTTCATTTAAAATCCAATCCGCTCTCCGCCTTATGTGGTATCAGTATATCATTTTGTCTAAAAAATTGAACGCTACGCGCGCTTAATCTGTGTGGTCACCCGCTCAAATGTACTAGTTTGGTATAGGTGGCAAGTTGCTAAATATTTTGCTTCATAGAGTTGGTCTTTAATTCTCGGCTTGTGTATAATCGGGGCAGTCAAGGTTTTTTTGACACACGATTTCAAATATAGGAGGCACTCAAATGTGCGGAATTTTCGGCGTTTTTAACGCAAGGAAGGCCGCCGAGCTGACCATCATCGGTCTTCACGGCAACCAGCATCGTGCTATAGATTATGCCGGCATTGTTTCTTCGGACGGCTACAATCTGTATCGCGAACGCGGTGTCGGAACCGCGAACGAAGTATTTACCAGAGAAATGATGGACACCTTGCACGGTAAGTCTGCGCTTGGACATATACGGTATCCTACTACCGTTCCTGACAACGACGATAATGATTCAGCATGTCCAATTCTGGATAATATCCAACCAATTGTCGGCAGATACAACGGCATACCGATAGCTATCGCCCACAACGGCACTCTGACGAATACGGAAGCGTTGAAGGAGATGCTCGGCCCAGTAAAGTTCATTTCTTCTATGGACACGGAATGCATTTTGAGGCTCATCGAAGCGCATTGCACCGGCTCAATCGAGGACGACCTGAAACGAGTTTTTTCTCTACTAAAAGGCAGTTTTTCACTCGGGATAATTCTTCCCGGTCGGCTTATTGCTGTCCGCGACCCAAGCGGAAACAGACCGCTTTCAATCGGGCGGCTGGAGGAGAGCTACTTCATTTCTTCCGAAACATGTCCTTTCCCAAACATAGAAGCGGAGCACGTGCGTGATGTGGAACCCGGCACCATGGTTTCCATAGACGAGAATGGTCCGAGAGAAATTCGCTTTGCTCCGAGAGAAGAAAAGAAATGCCGTTTTGAAGGCATCTACTTTTCCCATCCGTCCAGTGTCGTTTTCGGGGAGGGCGTAAGCAGGTTCCGTATGTCGATTGGGCGCGAGCTCGAAAGACTTTTCCCGGCTCCCGGCGGAGCGGATTTGGTTACCCCGATACCGGATTCCTCCAACTTCATTGCTATGGGATACGCCGAAAGCAGACGTTCCGGAGAGTTCTTTCCGGTTATCATCCGCAGCCATCATGCCGGCGGACGGACTTTTATTGCCGCGAATCAGGCTAAGCGCGACGTAAAAATCTCGCAGAAGTTTGCTTTTACGGCTTGCGAAATAAAAGGGAAACGAATCGTGGTAGTAGACGATTCTATCGTCCGCGGTTCGACAATGCCGAAAATCGTGAGGGTACTGCGGCGGCTTGGCGCCAAATTGGTGCATGTGCGGATTGGCAGTCCGCCGATCAAGCATCCATGCCGCTACGGTATCTATACGCCGATGTATGAGGAGTTGGTTTCCGCGCGGCTTTCCCCTTCGGAAATACGCGACTGGGTCGGCGCCGATACGCTTGAGTTTTTGCCCCTTGAGGTTTTGGAACGGCTTTCGCCGAACAAAGAATCGTTCTGCTTCGCCTGCATGTCGGGCAAGTACTGGTGAGAGTTTGTTTTACCAACAGGCCGCGCTCCCGCGCGGCTTTTTTAATACGCAGATGTTCACAGGGTATCTATTCAGGAAGTTTTTGGCTTTCTTGCAAACCATTTTCTATTCTGGACTCACGGCTTTTTTTCATCGGCCAAGAGCCGGAAGAATACTTCCCATCCGGGAAAAATCTGAAAGTTGAAACTTCGCCGTTTTTTTCGTCAAAAAATTTGGTCTGGCGATCGAGGAGTCGGTCACAAATAATTTTCTACTAAAAATTTTCGCTCTCCTTACAGGAGCAGTACACCTTTTGGATATTTTACTTCGCTACTCTCGTAAACTATCTCAAAAGGTCTTGCGGTGCTCCAAGTATTCGCACCTCCCCCGTTTCGGCAGGTCTGCCTCCGCCTCTTCGGACTTTACATATCAGTCCGAAGCACCATGCGACGCCTCCTTT
>JBBTSJ010000030.1:0-7335 GCA_038064715.1 Patescibacteria group bacterium
GTTATTAAACTATTATACACCATGCGGGGAGAGAAGTTAAGAGGGGTGGGGATAACACTTCAAACTTGGCGGTCAACTTGGCGGTTGGACCGCCAAGTAAGTGGTCATTACATTACTAATAAATGATAAGATGGAAGAATGCTTCAAATCAAAAAACTTTCACCCGGCCAATTCCCCTCCGCGCTTCGCGAGATACCCCAACCGCCGGATGAACTTTGGATTCGCGGCGAACTGCCCGATGAAAACGAAAATACTTTTTTGGCCGTAGTCGGCTCGCGCAAATATTCCCGCTACGGCAGGGATGTCTGCGAAAAATTAATTTCCGGGCTGCAGGGACATAAGGTAGTCATCGTTTCCGGCCTGGCCTTAGGTATTGACGGCATCGCGCACAGAGCCGCGCTTGACGCTAATCTTAAAACAATCGCCATACCGGGTTCAGGCCTTGACCCAAGTGTCATATATCCGAGAATGCACGCGGCGCTTGCCGAAGAAATTGTGGAAAATGGCGGGGCGCTTATTTCTGAATTCCCGCCCGACTTTCGCGCCACCGACTGGAGCTTCCCAAAAAGAAACCGCTTGATGGCCGGGTTTTCAAAGGCGGTGCTAATAGTGGAAGCGGAAGAAAAATCAGGCACGCTTATAACTGCGAGAATGGCTCTCGACTACAACCGCGACGTCTTCGCCGTTCCGGGAGATATTTTTTCCCCCAACGCCTCGGGCGCGAACCGTCTCATCAGGCAGGGCGCTACGCCAATAACGAGAAGCGAGGAGTTGCTTCTAGCGCTTGGTTTTGAAGTTGGCGAAAATAGAGAGAGAGCGCTTGGTGAACTCGCGGGAGCGACAGAACCCGAAAAAAAATTGTGGTCTATTCTTACCGAACCCATGGCCCGCGACGAAATTTTTCATCAAAGCCGTATGTCGGTTCAAGAATTCAACGCCGTATTGTCGCTCCTTGAAATTAAGGGCCTTATAACCGAAGAGCTTGGCGAAATCAGACGTAATTCATAATTGGCCTAAAACCGGTACCTGTTGATAAGTCCCCTATTAACAACCTGCGAGATTTGCTATCCTATACGATATATGAAAAAAATAAATGTTGTGCCATCTCGTGGTTTTACTTTGATTGAATTATTAGTAGTTATAGCGATTATCGGTATTTTGTCTGGTATTGTTTTGGTCAACCTAAGGTCTTCTCAACAAAAAGCGAGAGACGCTCGTCGTCTTTCCGACATACGGTCCTTGGTAACGGCGGCTAACACTTATTACAGCGACAATAAAAACTTCCCGACAGCGCTATCGGCCCTCGTTCCTAATCAGATTTCGGCGGTTCCTCTCGACCCGAAAAGCACGGCGGCGGCTCCTGTGGCATATTTGTACGCGGCTTTGGGATCCGGAACTGATTGTAACGGGTATCACTTGGGCGCGACTCTTGAAAACACAGGCAGTGATTCGTTTAACAACGATTCGGATGCCGCTTCGGCTGGCGCCGGTATATGTACCGGAAGCGGCGCCGATTTCTCCGGAGTTGACCCTGTTTACGACATCAAGCAATAAATTTTACTCCCATTAAAAAACACCCCCGAGCTTGTCGAGAGGTGTTTTTTAATGCTTGAAGAGGAATTAGGAATTAGGAATTAGGAATTAAATTTAGCGCGTAATGCATAATTCGTAATTCATAATTCATGTGAGAATTTGCAATTGCGCGAACACTTGTGTTACTAATGTGAAGTAATGACAAAATTGCTCATCGTGGAATCGCCGTCAAAAGCGAAAACCATAGGAAAATATCTGGGAAAAGATTTTAGAGTGCTAGCTTCTGTCGGACACATTCGGGACCTTCCCAAATCAAATAAAAAAGCCGTAGACGTAGACGGCGGTTTTATTCCTCATTACGAAATAGTGAAGGGCAAAGAAAAAGTATTGTCCGAAATAAAAAGCGCGGCAAAGGGCGCAAGTGAGATACTTCTCGCCACCGACCCGGATCGCGAGGGAGAAGCCATAGCCTGGCATATAGAAGAAGCCTGCGGGTTTAAAAAAGCCAAAAGAATCGTGTTTTATGAAATTACGGAAAACGCTATCAAAGAAGCTCTCAAGCATCCGCGGGAAATAGATACGAATCTGCGAAAAGCCCAGGAAGCTCGCAGGGTATTGGACCGCCTTGTCGGATATGACCTATCCGGACTTATTTGGAAAAAAGTCCGTTACGGGCTTTCCGCCGGCAGAGTACAGTCCCCCGCTCTTCGCATAATTATGGAACGCGAACGCGAAATCCGCGCTTTCGTGCCGGAAAAGTTTTGGGTTATCACTGGATACTTCACCACAAAGAAGAAGGAAGAAATCACGCTTATATGCACAGAGGAGCCGCGAGATGAAAAACTTGTAGAGAAGATTTTAGAAGTTGGGAAAGCCGGTACTTGGATTGTTGAAGGAGTAAAAGAATTTGAACAGAAACGCTCGCCTCGCCCGCCATTTACAACATCAACATTACAACAAGTTGCAAGTACTCGTCTTGGCTTTTCCCCCTCCCGTACGATGCAAGTTGCGCAGAAGCTCTATGAAGCCGGACATATTACGTATATGCGAACTGACAGCATGAATATTGGCAAACAAGCGCAAAATGAAATCCTTACCGTCGTTTCAAAAAAATATGGCAACGAGTATGCTGAAGCGCATTTCTATAAGACAAAAAGTAAGAACGCTCAAGAAGCGCACGAGGCAATTCGCCCGACGCATATTGAGTCCGTTTCTGTTGGTTTAAATGAAGAACAGAAAAAATTATATCGCATTATTTGGGAACGCGCGGTTTCAAGCCAAATGACTGACGCAAAACTTTTAAAAACCAAAATTACCGCAAATATCGAGGAAAATATTCATTCTGGGGTTCATAAAACAATTAAACCGTCCGTCGTTGGAAAAACGTTCGAAAAAATTGAAAAAAGCATTCCCGATTTTGCCGCTAACGGCTCACGGGTTCTCTTTCCTGGTTGGCTCGCCTGCGATACGGGAGCGCGCGGCGAAGACATTGAACTGCCTGAAGTTAAAGAAGGGGAAACGCTCATACTCAAAGATCTTACAAGCGAAGGCAAAGCAACGGAGCCACCAAATCGCTACACGGAAGCGGGACTCATCAAGGAACTCGAAAAAAGAGATATCGGCCGACCGTCTACTTATGCCAGCATTATGAAAACTCTCGTTGACCGCGGTTACGTGGACAGGGTAAACAGGACTATGTTCCCAACCGATACCGGAGATGTGGTAAGCACTTTTTTGGAACAAAATTTCGGAAATTACATAAGCGATTCCTTTACGGCCGAAATGGAAGACGAGCTTGACGATATTTCAAACGGCAAACGGGATTACGCTAAAACCCTTAAAGATTTTTACGGGCCGTTCGCCAAGGATGTAAAATCAAAAGAAAAAATCGACAAATTAACCACGCTCGGAGACGCTCCGGAGGGTGTTCTGTGTCCAAAATGCGAGAGCGCCATGGTTGTCAAATTAAGCAAGACCGGCAAGTTTCTTTCCTGCAATAAATACCCGAAATGCATCGGCGCGCGTAAAATGGACGGTACTATAATGGAGGGACCGAAAGAAACCGGCGAAAAATGCCCCGATTGCACATCCGGGAAACTCGTGGAAAGGGAGGGTCGTTTCGGAAAATTTATTTCTTGCGCTAATTATCCAAGATGTAAGTTCGTTAAGAAAAGCGCCGAGGAAGAAGGGCGCGCTAATACCGGTATTGTCTGTCCGAAATGCAAGTCGGGTACTATGGTGGAACGTCGCGGCCGATTTGGTTTATTTTACAGTTGTTCAGATTATCCCAAGTGCAAATACGCTATTAAGGCAAAACCAACAGGCGCAACCTGTAACCTCTGCGGAGATTTAATGATGGAAGG
Organism: Patescibacteria group bacterium; assembly: GCA_038064715.1. Classification (GTDB taxonomy): domain Bacteria; phylum Patescibacteriota; class Minisyncoccia; order Phycocordibacterales; family VMEP01; genus JBAZYZ01. Next base: position 3,897 of record JBBTSJ010000030.1, read on the forward strand.
CACCAAAACTATTCCTGAACGCTGCAGCAATAAGGGCTGTCCGAATCACAACCCGCATAAAAACAAGGAGCAATAATTTGCGACTGTGTTTTTGCAGCGTCCAGCTCTATTTTTACAAAAGACAAGATTTACAAACACCTAAAAATACCCTGACTAAGACCTAAGATGATTGAGTTTTAATTTCCTCAAAATAGGGCTGTGGCGCATAAACTTGAAAAACGCACGTAGCGCGCAACCTGCGTTGCGCGCGGCGCGGTTTTGGTGAGGCGGAGCGATGCCGAGCGAGCTCGCGAGGCCGCGAGCCGGGGTCGCGAACGAAAATACTCGACGGAGTATTTTCGATTTGTGACCAAAACTATTCCTGAACGCTGCAGCAATAAGGGCTGTCCGAATCACAACCCGCATAAACTAAATCAATAGGGACTTCCTGGTCTGCCTGCGTAATCTACTCCTTGCCACTTGGAACAAAAACCTCTTCTCTTACAATCCTTACCCATATTATATTTCTGCCTAGGCAGAAATATAATATGGGTAAGTAAATTTTCCAAACTATTGTCTAATTCGTGAGAATTAGACAATAGTTTTAATGTTAGAACTCATCTCAAAAATATATGCCCCTGCTGGCTACAGTTTGGGATTTGCCTTTGGAGTTTGCCTTTGTCCCCCTTGTTGCTTTAGTATAGAAGCATGCCTCAAGCGGATGAAATCATAAATCTGATGAAAAAACCTTCCGCCAAGGATAAGGAGCTTGTTCGCAAAGCCTACTCTTTTTCTGAAAAAGCCCATTCTGAACAAAAAAGATACTCCGGCGAACCGTATTTTACTCATATTTTTGCCGTGGCAAAAAATCTGGCGACTATGGGTATGGACGCTAATACCGTATCTGCCGGGTTGCTCCACGATATCCTGGAAGAGGCTCATTTGTCGGACGAAGAAATAAAAAAAGAATTTGGAGACGAGATACTGTTTTTGGTGCAAGGCGTAACCAAACTGGGAAAATTAAAATACCGCGGGATAGACAGACATGTTGAAAGTCTGCGTAAATTCTTCATAGCGGTAGCTCAAAATGTCAACGTGGTTATAATAAAGTTGGCCGACCGCTTGCATAATGTCAGCACTCTGGAGTACGTGCCTGAAGCAAAACGAAAACGTATCGCTCTTGAAACTCTTGAAATATACGCCCCTATCGCCGACCGTTTGGGTATGTGGAAAATGAAAGCCGAACTCGAAGACTGCTCTTTCAAGTTTGCCTATCCGAAAGAATACGCGGAAATTTCGGTTATTTTAAAGGAAATGGAGCATACCAGTGAAAATTATTTGGAGAAATTTCACAAATCTTTTGCCAAAACACTTGCTGAAAACGGCATAAAACATTTTAAAATAAACCATCGCGTCAAACATCTTTATGGTTTGTATAAAAAATGGCTGCGGCACAACAAAGATATCGAAAAAATTTATGACGTTGTTGCTCTGCGCATTATCGTGAACTCCGTGGAAGATTGCTATAGGGTCTTGGGAATGGTGCACAAAAACTGGAAACCGCTTCCGGGCCGCATCAAAGATTATATCGCTCTGCCAAAACCGAACGGATATCAGAGTATACATACCACTGTTTTTACCGGGGACGGCGCTATTGTGGAAATACAGATCAGAAGTCAGGAAATGCACGATAGGGCCGAATACGGCATTGCTTCCCATCTTTCCTACAAGGAAAGCGGCGATGCCAAAAAACTCCGCGTCCTGCAAAAAAATCTTTCTTGGATAAACCAGCTGATTGAGTGGCAAAAAAATGTTTCTGAAACGGGAGAATACTTAAACGATTTAAAAACAGACTTTTTCAAGGATCAAGTTTTCGTTTTTACGCCCAAGGGTGATGTCATTGATTTGCCGGAAGATTCAAGCCCTCTTGACTTCGCTTACCTCATACATTCCGACATCGGAGACCATGCTTCCGGAGCCAAGATAAACGGCAAATTGGTGTCTCTCGACACAAAGTTAAAAAACGGCGACATAGTGGAAATTATAACCAAAGAAGGAAGCCGACCATCGGGAAAATGGCTTGATTACGCCAAAACCCATATGGCCAAAAGGCACATAAGGTCGCATCTCCAAAAAATAAGTCCTATTAAACGATTTTTTTCTTGAAGAGCTCCCGGTAAAAAATTCTTAAATTATCTTTTTAAGTTACCGGCGCTGATGATAAATTACGCGACCCTAAATTATTACCCTATAATTAGCTATAGCTAATTATAGGGTAATAATTTAAAACTTCACGGGAGTGAAGCTATATGGAGAAATTGCGGATATTATACAAATCGTCGTTTTGTTCGGCCTCTTTCTTTTCCTCGCCGGAGCGGTCGTCTAAAATTTCAGCCTGTGTATCGTCGGATGCGGGCGCGCCCGCATCTTCCGTTATCTGATTTTCCATCATCTCGTCCGGCTTCTTTTCTTTGTTCCCGTTAATAAGGGCCAAAATGCTTTGTAAATCTTCTTGGGAGAAAAAATCTATGATGAGTTTTCCGCCGACTTCCCTTTTTTCTATCTGAACCCTGGTGCCAAGCGTTTCCGCCAGCTTTCCTTCCAGCTCAAGCATCTCCGGAGTTGCGGTTTCTTTTTTCCTGGCACGGTCATGGGCAATTCGGCGAGATATGCCTTCGGCTTCCCTGACGGTCATTTTTTTAAATATTATTTCTTTAAATAGCGTCCGTTGTTCTTCCGGGTGGTCAATGAGCATCATGAGAGGGCGCGTATGCCCTTCCGAAATTTTTCCTTCCGACAGCCCCTCTAGAATTTCCTCCGGGAGCGAAAGTATGCGGAGAGTATTGGTCACATATTCCCGACTCTTGCCTATTTTCCCCGCAATTTGGATATGTTTGAACCCAAACTCTTCGGCCAGTCTGGCAAAAGCTCTGGCGCGGTCAACAGCGTTCAAATCCTCTCGCTGAAGATTCTCTATTATGGCAATTTCTAGCTTTGTTTTAGCGTCATCTTCCGTAGTGCGGATCAAAACAGGCACCTGAAAAAGATTGGCCATTTTGGAGGCCCGGAGCCGTCGTTCTCCGGCGATAAGCTCATATTCCACGGCGAGCCCGCCGTCTTCTTTTTCTATTTCTTTTCGTGTTACCACCAATGGTTGGAGCACTCCGTATTGGCGAATGGAATCAGCCAGATCGCGGAGACGGGCCTCGTCAAAATCCCGTCTTGGTTGATACGGATTCGGTTTTATTTTATCAACTTCAACCCAAAAAATTGAATCGCTGTAAAAATTGGACATGGACGTAGCTGTTAGTGAGTAGTTTGTAGTTGGTGGTTAAAATTCAAACATTAAAATTTTACCATAAATTTTAAATTAACAAAATTGTTTCTTTTGTATATAATGCACCCACTTGCCGGGATGGCGGAATTGGTAGACGCGCACGACTCAAAATCGTGTGTCGCA
>JBBTSJ010000031.1:0-1255 GCA_038064715.1 Patescibacteria group bacterium
ATATTGAGAGGTTATTTGGTATAGGTGCTGGATGGAAACTATTTAATAAAAAACCCCGAGCTATCAGACCAATAGAAAAGGCCCCCATGGTAGAGAGCCTTTTGCGCCTTGCGGCGCGAGAGAGGGGGCTGGTTGGCCATCCTCTTGTGAAAACCGAAGAGATTGCGGTTTTTTGTAAAAGTGCGAATGTGAAGAGAATGCGGAAACTGGCGAAATTAACCCAAATAAAAGCCTGGGCGGAGCTCTTCAGTTTGCGGATTCACCACGACTGACTACAGTATAAAAACAAAACCCCCGGGGCGCAAGGGGAGGTGGGGATAATGATTAAGAATTAACTTTAATGCCCCGACCCGTCAAGGAGTGAAATATGTTGATTTATATCACCATTATGCTAGCTTTTCTTTAGTTGTTGTTTTACCCCCCTAATCCCGCCACAGGAGGAATTATGCGTACTTTGGGCAAAATCGCGGTGAAGGTGCTCGTTGTCTTCATCGCTCTTACGGGCTGCCAATTGACACCCCTTGCCGTCAAATCGGCGTACGCTCAAGCAATTCCGAGCACACGGGTTCAAGACTTCATCTTTGATGTTGTCTGGTGCAGAAAACAAGAAACCCAGGTGACATGCCGTCTGCTAGTTACAAACCAGACGGAAGATAGAAGCATCTCACTCGAAACACCGAAAATCAAGTTGTATGGCGACATCGGCGATGTGTACGATGCATCCATCGTCCGTTTGGGCAACCAACAAGGTTCGGCTGTCAATAATTTTAAGCTTCCCCTCAGGATTCCAATCCAGGCGGAGTTGAGGTTTGATAAGGTTGACCCGGACATGAAAGGGGTTGCAATGCTCGATATCTTGTTTACTGCGACGACCCGCGCCGGTTCAATGGGGTATTACTCCGCGCAAATACGCGATATCCCACTACTCAAGTAGCAGGGGTTAAAAGCCGAATTGCGCTTGAATGACCCGTGCCGCCACGGGTCATTTTTTATTTTGGTCCGCTCGGTAGGAATCGAACCTACGACCCTCTGCTTAAAAGGCAGGTGCTCTACCAACTGAGCTACGAGCGGATATATAAAAAACTTATAACAGATAACAAATAACTTGTAACATGACTTCGTTGGGTAATCGACCTGCCAAGACAGCTACGAGCGGATGGAAAAATTAACAACTAATAACCTATAACAAATAACTTGCGGTCCACATTAATCTTCAAATGAATAGCAAAACTATATCAAAAAACGCCGAAAAGTC
>JBBTSJ010000031.1:1355-10202 GCA_038064715.1 Patescibacteria group bacterium
ACCAGTCCGGCTTTAGCCGAAGAGGGGCTTATCTCCAATAAGCCCTTTTTTGTTGATTGGTTTTTAAAACCCGTTAGAGTGTTTCGAGCAGAAGCTTCTCCAAGCCAACAGAAAAATCGCCGAGGCCCCTGTGGCTGTCGTGATACAAAGAGACGAGATGAGATGAAAATTTTCGCAATTCTTCTTTTGAGTAATTCTCGCAAGACAATTTCGCTTTGCTTAAAACAAACGGCTTGAGTCCGGTAGTTTCCGCTGTTGGATTTCTAGCACCCTTCACCAAAAGCATATTCTTCACCTGCCAAAAAATCGTGCCGTGTATTTCTTCCGGTTCAAAACCGCGCGAAAGCGCTCTCAAATAGAGCGTCCAGGCGCGCTTCTTGTCCCGACCGCCAACGGCGTCAGCCAAAGAAAAAATATTAAAATCCGTTTTGACAAATTTTTCCTCCTCCAAAAAGTCTTGCGTTTTCTCGGCGTGTTTTTTGAGCGCGCTTAAGTCTCCTTTCCCCAATGTCCTTTCGTTTACAACAAAAACATTCTTAGAATCGGCAAGCTCTGGAAGTTTTTTCAAAAGAACTTCTCTTGCTTCCGCGTCACCGAAAAGCCCGTCCAAAACAACAACGCACTTTTGCTCAAAGAGACCCTGCCCCAAAGAGAGTTCGTCCAGGTCGTAACTGCCGAAATTATCCGCGCCCACTTTCAAAAAAGCGGTGTTCGGTTTCTTGCCAAGAGAAAACGCGATTAATTCGTTCAATTTTCCCCCGCGTTTTTTGAAGTCCCCGCCGTGTAAAATGTAAAGCATAAACGTAAAACTTAAAACTTATAACGTAGAACGTAGAACGTAGAACGTAGAACTCATAATACGAAACTAAGAATTATTGAGTTACAAGTTACGAGTTATGAGTTATAAGTTTTAAGTTCTACGTTATAAGCTATAAGTTATAAGTTCTACGTTATAAGTGAACTAAAGCCACCTCCTCACCTCCCTCTTGTACCCGCGATAAATTTCTCCGAATCTGTCTTCCAGCGCCTGTTCTTCTTGTTTAAGCGCGGTGAAATGAACCGTAGCAAAAGCAACAAAAGCGGCGGCTAGTATCGGCAGAGAGTTCGCTATAAACCCCAAGCCGGCCACTAAAAAAGAAAGTCCGAGATATGTCGGATTGCGGGAAAAACAATAAGAGCCGGTTTTAAAAACATCAACCGAAACTTCGTTAGAAATGTTTCGGATAAGACGGCGAGCGCTTATGGCAGCCCAAAAGATAATAGCTGTTGCCAAAACAATAAGCGCAAAACCTATGATTTTAGCTATTGAGTTAGAAATTATTTCAATGTGGTAAAAAAAATCAGCCAGCCCACCGGCAAAAATAGCCACCAGGTAAATTATCGTCCCCCATGACATTATGGTATTCACACTGCTTCTCGTTTGTTTTTTGTTGCTTGTTATGTCAGCCATGCGGTTAGTTTAGCATACCTATAAGCCACGCCGCATCGGCATGCGCCTTCTTGAAAAAAGCCGTATTTATTGTATCTTAACGGTATGATACCGCCAATTCCACAAAGTAGAAAAAGTGCTCTGTCCGCAATAGAAATAGAAGAGGGAAACACCTGCCGGGCTAGCTTGTTTAGCGCGCCCGAAAGCGCTTACGGCCAAAAATACAAAGAAGACCTGTTCGCCCAATACAAGCTTTTTGTCGAAAGCGTGAGCTACACGAGCGACATCAAGCTTAAGGTAAATTCCTATTTCTTGACCATAAACACGGCTCTTATCACCGCGACCGGCATAAGTTTCTCAAAACAACTTGATTCAAGTATTTGGCATTTGCTCCTTCCTTTGGCCGGACTTCTTGTTTCCGTAATATGGTGGGGAGTCACCTACTCCTACAAACAACGCAACATCGTAAAGCTTAGAATCATCCATTGCATCGAAGAAAAAATGCCATTGGCCCTTTACTCAACCGAATGGCAACTGATGAACGAGAAACATTCCGGTTTTTTGAAAAAATTTCTCTTCACTATGGACCTATTCACGCCATTAGTGTTCGCGATTTCCTATCTCCTTTTTATTTTTTTGAACTAGCCAAGAAACGAAAATTCTTGCCGGGAGGTTGACTGATTTCTCAAAAAGAGACAGGTTATATCTAGACTATAAGTTAAATCGGCAATCTATAGGAATCTCTTATGCCAGAAGTGGCCAAACGGACCTGTGGTTATTGTACCGCCTGTTGCAAATCGCTCGCCGTGATAGAATTAAAAAAACCACCGAAAGAGTGGTGCCCGCATTGCAACATCGGGAAAGGATGCGATATTTATTCTACCCGGCCAATCTCCTGCGTGGAATACCGTTGCGAGTGGTTAAAAGGGTTTGGAGACGAGACGGTGAGGCCAGACCACGCCAAAGTAATTCTGGACTATTTTATACTCCCAAACGGCTTGACCGGAGGAACATTCCAGATGTGGGAAGTAAGCGAAGGAGCGCTGGGGCGTCCTTTCGTAAAACAACTCACTCCATACATCCTCGAGGCCGGAATTTGGGTCTCGCATATTCCGCTTCGCGGACGAAAAAAGATGTTCGTGCCAAAGGGGCGATTCCCGACCGAGGATGAATCCTCAAGCATGGAAGAGGAAGATTTTGAGGTAATTGCTTTTCAGCCCTAACACCAACGGTGTCAGGGCTTTTTTGTTTTTTCAAATTAATTCTTAAAACTATTCGCTTATTCGCGCGAATTAGAGAATATAGGAATTATTACCTTCAAAAAACTAACTCGATTTTACTATAAACCGCCATGGTAATAGAGCAAGGCTCGCTATGAGGGAAACCACCACAACCTGCCAACTACTTCATCTCTCCCCAGTTTCCCCCCACGGATACGCTCGCGGTAATAGGCACTTCTTTGGGGTTTTTTATTTTGTCTTTCAAGACCGACTCCATCGCTTCCTGAATGACTTTTGACGCTTCTTTTTCATTCCCCTCTTTCACTTCATAAACCAACTCGTCGTGGACCTGAAGCAAAAGAAAAACCTTGTCTGAAAGTTTGTGTTCGCGAAGCGCGTTATCGGCGCGTTTTATGGCAATTTTTATGATATCCGCGGCCGTGCCCTGTATCGGCGCGTTCACCGCCATTCTTTCGGCCGAGGCGCGGATAAATTGTATGGGCGACTTAATGGCCGAAAAATATCTCCGCCGGCCGAAAAGCGTTTCCGTGTAGCCGTTTTTGACCGCGAAATTTTTGATGCTCTCCAGATATTCGGCAAGGGTCGGAAATTTATCAAAATAATTTTGATAGAATTCTTCCGCTTCCGCGCGGGTGGTGCCCAAAGAATCTTTGAGGGCGTTGATGCCCATGCCGTAGATGATGCCGAAATTAATGACCTTGGCCCTCCGTCGCATTTCATTCGTCACTTTATCTTCAGTCACGCTAAAAACCCTTGAGGCTACCGAAGCGTGCACGTCTTTCCCCTCCTTAAAAATATTTATTAAATCTCTGTCGCCGGACATTATGGCCGTCACGCGGAGCTCTATCTGCGAATAATCGAGAGCAAGCAGTTTGTATCCCGGCGCGGCAACAAACGCCCGGCGGATATTTTTGCCAAGTTCGCTTTTTATTGGGATGTTCTGAACATTCGGGTTAGCGGAGGAAAATCGCCCGGTGGTAGTGCCTGTTTGAATAAAATCCGCGTGCAGGCGATTATCTTTGTCCAAAAGCGGAGGAATAGCGTCAATATAGGTGGAAAGAAGCTTCTGAATTTCGCGGTGAGCCAAAATCTCTCCCACGATTGGATGCGCACCCTTCAGTTTGTCCAGTTCGGAAGCGCGAGTGGATCGAGCGCCTCCTTCGGTCTTTTTTAATCCCTTAACGGCAAGATGAAGTCTGTCAAAGAGCACTTCGCCCAGCTGCTTGGGTGAATTGATGTTGAATTCTAGGCCGGCGTGCCGCCAAATTTTTTTTTCAATTTTTGACAGTTCTCTGTGATAATCCGTTGAAAGTTTTTTCAAATAAGAAACGTCTATCAAAATTCCGCGTTCTTCCATTTTTTTCACAATCGGTATAATCGGCAATTCTATCTCTTCGTAAACTTCGTCCAGTTTTTTCTGCCCAAGTTCGGCCGTAATTTTTTCGCGCGCCTCGACAAATTTTTTAATGCCAGTATGGGCAAAAATATCGTCTTTGCCGGGGTTGGTCGTTTCGGAATTGCAAAGCCAAAGAGCTATGCCTATTTTTTCAACTTCGTCATCGGAAATTTTTTCTTCTTCCGGATCGTTCTTTTCGCTTTCTCCAAGTTCGCCCGCCACAGCCTCGGCTGTGGCGGGCAGGGCAAAAAGGGTCGTGCGGAATCGTTCATACAAGCTCCTAAATTCAAGCTCTGTTATGATTTTCTCCACCGCTTTCTGGTCAATGCCCTCGCGCCATGTCTTTATCGGCAATTTGAAATCAATCGGCGCGTCGCGTCTTATCTCGCCCAGTGTCTTGGAAAACAGCGCTTCTTCTTCGCCTTCTTCGAGCAATTTCACGATACGCTCCGTAAGCCCCGCTTCCAAAAACGCCCCGCGACTTTTCCGAAGTTTTTTATACATATCTTCAATCGTGCCGAATTTTTGGATGAGGACTGTAGCTGTTTTCTCCCCAATACCGGCAATGCCGATTATGTTGTCAGACGGGTCCCCGCGAAGCCCTTTATAGTCAGGCAAAAGTTTCGGCTTAAAACCAAACCGTTCCTCCACCGCTTTTTCGTCGTACAAAATAGTGTCATTGATTCCTTTCTTGAGCGTATAGACTTGCACTCGCTTATCGTCCACAAGCTGAAGCGTGTCCATGTCGCCGGAAGCGATGATTATTTCAAGGGGACAGGGTTTAGCGTTTAGACCCTTAGTAACTTGCTCAACAATCGTGCCAAGCATATCGTCGGCTTCAAAACCCGGCTTATCATACATCGGTATATTAAAAGCCGTTAGAATATCTCGCGAACGATTCAGTTGATGAATTAAATCGTCTTCTGCCTTGACACGCCCCAGTTTGTATCCTTCGTAAGCTTCGTGGCGAAAAGTCGGACCGGGCAAATCGTAGCAGGCGACTATATAATCCGGTTTCAAATCTTTTATTATTTTGATGAGCATCGTTGTGAGCCCATAAAGCGCCCCTGTCGGCTCGCCCTTTGATGTCGCGAAATCAGGCAAGGCGTGATAAGCGCGATGAATAATCGCGTGAGTGTCTAAGAGAACAAGTCTTTTTCTGCCTTTTTTAATATCCTCTTGCTTCATTTTTTTAATATATAACTACGCTAACATTCCTTAATTTTCAATTTAAAATTTACAAATTTCAATCAATTTTTAATTTTTAAAAAATTAATTTCTTAAAAGCAACCTCCCGGGTTTTATCGTCAATAAATTTGAATTTTATTTCGCGCGCGTCTTTAGGAACAATCTTTTTAACTCGTTCCGGCCACTCAATGACGACGAGATTGTCCGGTTCAGCCAAAATTTCATTCCAGCCAATGGCCTCCAGTTCGCTTGCGCTTTCCAAACGATAAGCGTCGACGTGGACCAATTTCCGCAGGTGGTAGGTTGCAGGTTGCCTGCCCCGTAGCGAGCTTCGCTCTGCTGTTCGGGGTAGCGTGCTTGTCCCGTTAGAAGTAGGTCGCGCCTTGCGACCGTCATTTCTAATGGGATAGGTTTTCATAATTACAAATGTCGGACTAAGCACGGTTTCCAAAACGCCGAGTTCTTTCGCTAAAGCTTTGGTAAATGTTGTTTTGCCACCCCCCAAATCCCCGGAAAGCGCCACCACCGTAGCCGTGTTTTTACGCGAACTTTTCAAAAGCTCACTGGCCATATCGCCCGCAAGTTTTTTGGTTTCTTTGAGATTACAGCGTTTTTTCTTCATATACCCCCATTCTAACACGCGCCTAAAAAGAAAAACTCCCTCTGCTATCAGAGAGAGTTTTTCTTTTAATTAACATTTTCTGTTACTTTTTAATTTCCTTTTTTTCCTCCCTATTCTCCGCGTAAGTTCCGTAAAAACTTCTAGCCAAAACTACGAGAACAAACAATAGAACTATAAGAGCCAACCATCCGATAAGCGTGCTGGGGAAAAAGTCTCCGCCGTAAAACGCCAAGGCCGGATTTTGAGAGTTTGCGAAACAAGCAAATTTTGATAGCGTATAAGCAACAACCTCTTCCTGCGCGCCGGACACTGTCGTGTAAACCATATTTGAAGTCGTGACAAGAGGTTTGTCTTCTGAAAACGCGCTTGACACGTCGACTTTGACCACAACTTTCCCTTTTTCGTTCGGAGAAAGCGTTCCTATCTCAACCGTCAAAGTATTGTCCTTTTCCGAAAAAATTCCCCGGCTTGAATCCCTGAACCCGAGTTCGGCGGGGATAGACACGCGTAAGACGACATCTTTCAGAGACTGATTGCTGGTGTTTGAGTAATCAACAGTAAACCCGACATAATCTCCGCGACAAACTCTTTCATTGTCCGTTGTCATGGAAAGGTCGATGAGGGGGGCTTGCGGTAAAGGAGCTCTAGTTCTTACGGCGCTCTCGACTGCCGGAGTCACTGGGGCGCTCGGCGCGACAACCGTCTGGATTATCATATCCGAAGTGCGGAAACTTTGTATATCTCCTTTGGAAATGCCGTACTGATTTTGGGCCACGGCTCGGTAATAGTAAGTTGCGGCGGGATTTAATCCAGTGAGGTATTCGCTGTATGCGTTGGCGGAAGTATTGCCGGCAGTTCTTGTTTGCGTGGTATTGCCCAAAGCCTGGGTCGCTCCCCATTCAAACCATCCGCTCGTAACAGCCGTGTGGTTATCAAGAGTGACGAGGCCGTTCAACCGCGCGCTAGTTTGCGTAATTGAGGTCGGTAAATTTGTCACGGCCAGAGTTCTCGCCACGCTGGTATTGTAATAATTATAGTTTCCGTAATTGTAGTTAGCGTAATAATTGCCGTCGCCGTAATTATAATTGCCGCAAGAAGGGGTGTTGAAGCTGAAAACCGACCCATACACCGTGCCGAAAGAGGCGTTATTCGCTACCGCCCGATAATAATAAGTCGCGTTAGGCGACAAATTATAAACCGGTTGAGAAAAATTTCCGGAAGACGAAATCATTTGCTGGCTTGTGCTGTTTTCAAAATTCAAACTCGAACCCCACTGAAACCAGACATTGGTTGCCGTACCGGGAGGACTAACGCTGACATCTCCTTGGAGAACTACTCTGTTACAGGTAACGCTTGTGGCTGTCCCCGCTATCTGGGCATTCGCAACGTTCGCGCCATATCCCAAAACAAAAGCGAAGGCCAAAACCGGAACAATGATTGTTGAAGTTATTTTTTTCATATTAAAACGGGAGGCTTTGGCCGTAAGCGCCGTAATAAGCCCTGAAATTAAAGGATAAATATGGATTGTTTGATTTATTATCATGGTTTTTAGAGTATATCACGAAACCCTATCGCTGTCAATAATAATTAGCGAGCGCGACATTTGGTTTGATTTTATCTTTCGTTTTCAATTTTGGTCACTTTTCATCTCGTCGTTACCCCAACCCCGTTAATAGATCCGGTATTTACACCAAGATTACTTGTTTGTGTTTGCGAGCCGGTGTTAACACCAAGACTACTCGTCTCAACTTGCGCGTTTGTGTTAACGCCGAGATTGCTCACTTGTGTCTGCGGATTCGTATTGACTCCAAGATTGCTCACTTGCGCGGGACTTGTATTTACTCCGATCGCTCCGCCTTGTGCATAAAGATTCGTATTCACCGCGAGATTACCGGTCGTTCCGTAGGTCATGTTGCCCCAACCGGAAGACATCTGGCTCATGTTAAATCCGGGCGCGAGTGGAAGAGTGCCGCCTTGGGTATAAGTCTGGTTCCAGTTGGAGGTTATCGGGCCCATGGTGAATGTGGGCGCAGGTGGAAGAGTGCCGCCTTGGGTGTAGGTCTGGTTCCAGTTGGAGGTTATCGGTCCCATAGTAAAAATGGGTGCGGCCGGAAGAGTGCCGCCTTGGGTGTAGGTCTGGTTCCAGTTGGAGGTTATCGGATTCATAGTGAAGGTAGGCGGGGGGGGAAGGGTTCCGCTTTGAGAATACACCAGCCCCCAACAAAGCCCCGAACAATCATTTTGTGTGTCCGTTGCCAGCGCGACAATCGGCGCGCCGTATCCAAAAATAAGCACGAAGGCCAAAATCGGAATAATGGTTCTTGAGGTTATTTTTTTCATATTAAAACGAGAAGCTTTGGCCGTAAGCGCCGTAATAAAGGGCGCTATCCCCTTTGTTGCGACTTCGCTCGGATGCTGTGTAAACTCGGCAGTTTCTACGCGCTCCTCGCTCGCCGCAATAAGCCCCGAAATTAAAGGATAAGTATGGATTGTTTGATTTATTATCATGGTTTTTAGAGTATATCACGGAACTGTGCCGATGTCAATGTGTTGCAAAATGGCAACTGGGTTACACAAAACGATTGTCTAGAGCCCGATATCAAAAAAGGGAGGGAGTAAACCCCCTCCCTGTGTTCGGCCCACGCCGATTTAGCAACGCTGGCAATTATTTGAGCGCCACCCGCGCATCTCAAAAGGTGGAGCCATCTGAACCGGGCCGCTCTGGGAATATGTCAGTCCCCAGCCCTGCTGTCCGACATAACCCCAACCGCCGTAGCCCCAGCCACCCCAAGGCGCGCCATACCATCCGGAAACAAAAACGGGTGCGCTTTGCGGTTGTTGAACGACAATGACTTCGTTCCCCGTTAACCGCGTCACTGAGGTCGTTCTCCATTCCGTTGTTACCGGCAGTGGTGTTTTTTTGTCTGTCGTTCCCTTTTTCTCTTCTTTTTTCTCTTCTTTCTTTTCTTCT
>JBBTSJ010000031.1:10302-31285 GCA_038064715.1 Patescibacteria group bacterium
TCTTCTTTCTTTTCTTCTCCTCTTTTAATCTGGACCGGCTTATTGTCCAGAAGCGGATTCATACAGGAGAGCGAAATAAATCGCGCCCCTTTGTACGACAAACACATTTCCCCCGGACGTGAATCCCGAAGAAACCCGTCCATCCTCGTCGGATCGTTCCGGCGAAATCCGTACATGAGCACCTCGCCCCTCGCAAAATTACAGGAAACGACAGACGACTCCTTCATCGCCTGGACAAACTCCTCGTCGGTCAACGGGTTGTCGGCGCCGGTGTCGTGACCTCCATGCTTGGCGAGCACAAACTTGAGCCCTTTCACGAGCTCCTCTTTCGGAACCCGCAATTCCGTCCCTCCGCTTGTCGTCAATTCAATTGCTTTTTCCTTGGTCACCGGTTTTGAAACAACCGGAGTAAGGGCGGGCGAGGTTGCCGCCAAAACGCCACCTGCGAACGCGAACAAAAAAACAATTGTAAGGAACTTCATGGTTCCTCCTTCTCAAAAAATTGATTGGGGATACTCTTAACTTTTGGCATTCTATAATATCCTTGCCTTTTTGTCAATCGAAATTTCGCCTATAGGTAAGCCCTAGCCCCCCAGAGAAAGCAACCTCGTAAACCGTTGTAAAACAAGGCTCGTTTTTTCCAAGGACTCCCCTTGGGGAATGAAAATCGGCCAGAAAAATCTGGCCGACCTTTGGTTCCCTCCCCGTCAGAAACTGGCGGGGGGAAGATATTTATGAAACTCTGCCGGGAGAGAATCCGCGATGGCTCCTCGGGGAACAATCGGAGAACCGAGAGCTCCGCCGTAGTAACCTTGATTGCCGGCGCCGACGTTAGTGCCAGCTCCAACTTTCCTGCCGGCAAAAGCGCCAGGGCAGGAAATGGCGGAGAGTTTGCGAACGGGGATTTTTTCCATCACCGCCCGCGTTTCGGTCCGGCCGTCAACCACGCGGGTTTCGACGAGCCGAAAGGCCTCATCAACCGTAACGACATCGCATTCGTAGGGAACGTCCTTCCTGACCGAAACCTTATTCAAGGTTTCTCTAGTTTCGGTCCGACCATCAACCGTTCGGGTTTCGGTCATTTTAGTGATCTCGTCCAACTCCACCACTTTGTGGGTCGGGACGATTCCGAGTCTTTGCCCCGCGGCGCATCCGGCCACGGCAAACGCCGCGGCCAAAATCAAAACGATATTTCGAAACATTTCTGTTCTCCTCTAGAAATTGAAGTGCGGACAAGCTGTTATTCCTAGTTATATTTCTATCATATTTCATGTAATTTGTCAATACATTAAATTCGTCATATTCTTTGGACCTTTGCGGTATACTAAAGAAAATAAGATGATTGATTTTGACGAAACAAAGCGCGACGAGCGGATGACGGAGCTTCTCAAAAGAGAAGAGGAGGATTTGGTAAAAATGCTTTCCGAAAAATACGGCGTCCCCTACATAGACCTGACCGGCATATCCATAGAAGGAGACGCCCTCCGCTTGATACCCGAAGCGAAAGCCCGCGAAGTCGGCATGGCCGCGTTTCAAGTGGTGGGCAAAAAACTCTTGGTGGCAGTTCTCTCGCCGGAGAAAAAAGAAGTGAAGATATCCTTAGGCGAACTTGAATCACAAGGATATATTCCTTTCCTCTATATGGTCTCGAATGCCAGCCTCGCCAGAGCCTTCGGGCGTTACAAAGAAATTTCTCGGTCTTTTGCCACAAGGGCCGGCATTATGGATATCTCAACGGAATTTTTAAACGAGGTCGCCGTAAAAATAAAAACCCTGCGCGATATCAGAGAAACAGTCGAAACCATCGCCCGCGAAAACAAAGGCCACAAAATCTCGGCCATGTTTGAAATTATTTTAGCCGGGGCCATTGCCATTGACGCGTCGGATGTTCACATTGAGCCGGAGGCGGACGCGGTCAAGTGCGTTTTCGTCTGGATGGCGTGCTCGAAACCCTGATGTCGATTGATTTTGACACATATCGCCTGCTCAACTCGCGCACCAAACTTATTTCCGGACTTAAATTAAATATAAAAGATTCCCCTCAAGACGGGCGCTTCAGCATCAAAATATCCGGCGCGGAAATAGAGATACGAACTTCCATTTTGCCCGGAGCTTACGGAGAGTCGATTGTGCTTCGTATCCTAAACCCAAAAACCATCTCCGTCCCTTTTGAAAATCTCGGGATTGAGGGTAGATTGTTCAAAATAATAGAGCGCGAAATAAGAAAACCAAACGGAATAATCCTAACCACCGGACCGACCGGAAGCGGAAAGACCACAACCCTCTACGCTATTTTGAAAAAAATATACGACCCTGGCGAAAAGATAATAACCATTGAAGACCCGATAGAATATCATTTACCCGGCATTACCCAGACGCAAGTGGAGGAAGAGAAAGGATACACTTTCGCGGGCGGGCTCCGTTCTGTTTTGCGCCAGGACCCGGATATCGTCATGGTTGGAGAAATCCGCGACGCCGAAACCGCCAAGACCGCCATAAACGCGGCCCTAACGGGACACCTCGTCTTTTCAACCCTTCACACCAACAACGCCGCCGGCACCATTCCCCGCTTGATAGATTTGGGAGTCAACCCGAAAATCATAAGCTCGGCTTTAAACATCGCTCTGGCTCAGCGTCTGGTAAGAAAACTCTGCGAGGCCTGCAAAAAAGAAGATGTTCCAAACAAAGAGGAATCGCTCACAATCACGGCAATTCTTGACCGCATCAAGAAAGAAAACAAATTATACGCTTTGGAAGAAATAGGCAACAATTCGAACGGCGCAAAAATCTGGCGAGCGGCGGGGTGTACTAAGTGCAACAACACCGGATACAAGGGACGCATCGGAATACACGAAGGAATTTTGACCGACCAGAATATTGAAAAAATTATCGCCGAAAACCCGAGCGAGCGGGAAATAAAAAAAGCCGCCGAGGGGCAGGGCATATTGGATCTGGCGGAAGACGGCGTGGTAAAAGTCCTGAAAGGAATCACTTCTCTTGATGAATTGGGAAGGGTGGTAGAGCTGGAAGAGTAGGTGGTAGCGGGTAGGTTGTAGTGAGTAGTGGATAGTAAACACAAAAATATCTTTTTTGTAATAAATCTTATATACATTATCTTCGTGCTATAGCACGAAGATAATGTATATGTACAAAAAATGCCGCTCCAGAGAGCGGCGGGGCATTGTGGTGATGTAACCTGTCGAGATTTAAGTTTTTGTGATTTCAAACTTCTCGCTCCATCTCTTCAGGGGACCGTCGGTGAAGAAAGACGAAAGGACATTCGCCCAAATCCCTTCGGCCTCTAACAAAATAACGTGCTCGTTATTGCCCTTGTCTTCTGACACTACCCTGCTTCTGTGGTTGAGTTTAAAAAAGACCCCAAAAAACTCGGCTGTTTGTCTATCGGTCAGAGTGGCGGTTGCAATTACCTTTGCCATAAATTATTACTTCCCAAAAAATGAGAATGAACGGTTTAGTTATACCAAAAGCGCATAAATCTCTAAGTAACCTTTTCAGCAAAAATGCTAAAAGTAAGGAGCGGCCCGCAGGATAACCCCAGTAGGAACCCGAAGGTAACCAGAATGTCCCAGAAAACGCCCCCGGTAGACCGAAGCCCGGTTGCTTAGAGATTTATGCGCCCAACACCACGACTGAAGAGGTGTTATACTTGTAATTAAGTCTGCTATGAAGCTAGCACAAAAACTGATCCGTGTCAAGACGCTAATTTCTGCCCGTTTAAGCGAGTTTTAAATTAAAAATCACATCAAGAAGCCGATGCCGTCCGACAAAAACAAAGATGAGGAAATAAACGAGCTCAAAAAGCCGGATTCTTTTCTGGACCAAACGCTTCGCCCTAACAAATGGGACGAATATATCGGACAGCAAATTATCAAAGAAAATCTGCATATTCTTCTTACCGCCGCTAAACAAAGAAATCATCCGCCGGAGCACATTCTTTTTTACGGCCCGCCGGGACTCGGCAAAACCACCCTCGCTCATCTTATCGCTCACGAAACAGGCGCGCAGATTAAAATCACTTCCGGTCCGGCTATTGAAAAAGTCGGGGACCTCGCTTCAATCCTTACAAACCTTTCTCCCGGCGATATTCTTTTTATAGACGAAGTTCACCGCCTGAATAAACTGGTTGAAGAAATACTTTACCCGGCCATGGAGTCGGGTTCGCTTGATATCATCCTAGGCAAAGGCCCTTCGGCGCGGACGATACAGCTTGACTTGCCTCCGTTTACCCTTATTGCCGCCACAACCCGCATAGCTCTTTTGTCTTCTCCGCTTCGCTCGCGATTTTCCGGCGGAACCTTCCGGCTTGAATTCTACAGCGAAGACGAAGTTGGAAAAATAATCCGCCGCTCGGCAAAAATTTTGGGCGCCGATATTAGTCCTGAAGCTATAGGTGAAATCGCCAAGCGTTCCCGCTTTACTCCGCGCACGGCCAATTATCTTCTCAAACGTTGCCGCGACTATGCTCAGGTGAACGACAAGGGGCTCTCCAAAGATGCCGTCTCTCAAGCTCTCAAACTTTTGGGGATAGATGAAATTGGTTTATCGGCTTCCGACAGAAGAATCCTTTCGGTAATTGTGGAAAAATTCCGCGGCGGGCCGGTGGGCTTGGGCACCATCGCGGCCGCCACTTCGGAAGAAGAAGCGACTATTGAAGAAGTCATCGAACCGTATTTGATACAACTCGGTCTTCTGGAGCGCACTCCCCGCGGCCGACTGGCCACGCCGAAGGCGTATGAACATTTGGGGCTAGAATCGCCTCTAGATAGGCAAGAAAAACTCTTGTAAAAAAAGCCCCGCAGACGGCGGGGTTGAAAGACAAATATTCACGGGTTGGGTTTCAGTTCGGGTGGCGGCACAAGCCATTCGTTTAGTTTCCATAGAGTCCTGTTTAACAGCTGACGTAGTTTACTTGTCCCAGGCGGAAGCGGAGTGCAGGCCAAAAAGTACTCAGTAGACACAGCCCCGACGGCATAAACTACTATCAGGAAGCATGCTGTGACTCCCCCAAAAAGAAGGAACAAAAGCAGCAATAAGGGAAACATTGCCGGAGTCAAACACAGAAACAGAACTCTTGGACTGCAGCGCAGATAGCGGGCTTCGTTGATAAAACCCGGAGATCTGTTGCACCTGGCCTCAAATTTCTCTATCTGGTAAACAAGTACGGATGCTATCATAATCCCCCACAAAATATTCGTGCATAGAAACCCTATGGGGAATACTTCACCGGTAAACATCCATGCTGCAGACAATGAGCTGTAGCCGGTAATGCAAAACCATTTGGCCAGCCAGAAATTCGTTCTGCCGGTCAGCATCTGGAACCAATGCGCCGATTTTCCAAACACGTGGCTAAACATCCAGTTGTCAATCTCGATGAACATGGTGTTCCTCCTCGGAAATATCTGTCCACCACAACAATAGAACAACTTTGTACTATTTGTCAACCAATACCACCAATATCGCCTTTACCCAGGTATAACTTTTGAATCAAAATACAAACTTGTTCTGTTTTTAAAACCAGAAGTGTTTTCCGGAGCAACATGCTTCGCCCAATAGGGGTTGGCCTATTCGGCCACGCGTGTTCTGTGTATAATGATGACAAAAGTTATACGGGGTGATGATTTTTATAGTCGCTTCACTCCTTAAAAATCAAACACTTGTCCCGTTAGAAAATCAATAAATGCCGAGCAAGGTAGTAAGTTAGAAACGAAGGTATGTGATCATAATAATAAATTTATTTAATAAGTTTAATTTTCTAATGGGATGTCCGGACACTCAAAATGGGCGCAAATAAAGAGACAAAAGGGAAGCGAAGACGCCAAGCGGAGCAAGGTATTCAGCAAACTCGCAAGCCTCATATCTCAGGAATCAAAACGCGCCCGGGGCGATGTTAATTCTCCGTCTCTCCGCGCGGTCATTGAAAAAGCCAAAAAAGAAAATATGCCCAAAGACACGATAGATCGCGCGGTCAAAAAAGGCGCGAGTCCAGACATGGGTGAGCTCTTTGAGGTTACCTATGAAGCCTACGGCCCGGGTGGATGCGCGATAATTATTGAGGGTCTGACCGACAGCAAAAACCGGAGCGCGTCTGAAATAAAACATTTGCTTTTAGAATATGGCGCGACTTTTGCCGCTCAAGGAGCGGCCTCCTGGGCTTTCAAAAAAGAAAACGGCGAATGGATTCCGCAGACGACCATACCCCTCTCCGAAGAAGACGGGATTAGTCTGTCCGCGTTGATTGAGGAGCTTGAGGAAAGAGACGACGTGCAGTCCGTTTTTACAAACGGCAATTAATAATGGACAATTTACAATGAATAATAAAATCGGCACTCAAAGCAATATGAATTTTTATTACTTGTTAATTGTCGCTTGTGACTTGTAAATTATGCGCGTCCTCGCCATCGACCCCGGATTTGAGCGCTTAGGCATTGCCGTCCTTGAGCGCCTGCCTGCGCCGTCAATATCGTCGCGGCAGGCAGGCGACAAAAAAATGCGGAAGGAAGTTTTAATTCATTCGGAGTGTTTCAAAACCAAGTCCTCGCTACCTTTTCCGGAGCGTCTCTCCCTTTTGGGAAACCGCCTCCGCGAAATTATAAAAAAATTCAAGCCGGAGGCCCTGGCGGTTGAAACGCTTTTTTTTACCACTAACCAAAAAACCGCCATGCGGGTATCGGAGGCGCGCGGAGTTATTGTCTATGAAGCCGCGCGAACCGGACTTCCGGTCTACGAATACACTCCGCTTCAGATAAAAATCGCCGTCACTGGTTACGGCAAAGCAACCAAAGAACAGGTCAACAGCATGGTCGGCAAACTTATTGTCATCCCCAAAAAAATTTCCTCCGACGACGAGATGGACGCCATCGCCTGCGGTATTACTTGTCTCGCCCACCTTAAATTTTAAGTGGGTGCAATCCATCAAATTTATGGCGGGTCCTGTTTTTGCGGCTTCCCGCGCCGGAAAAAGTTGACAAAAACCTATTTCGTGATATACTTTTGGGCAGTAGGTTTTCATGCTTTCTTTCTCAAAAACGAAAACGGGGGTTTCCCATGTTGCAAGAAAAGCTGTCCGCTGTTGTCAGAGCGCTCAATCCACGCGCGCCACTGCTCGTCACGTTCACGGGGAAAAATAACTCGGTGGGAATTCTTCGCCTTCTCCAAATGTCCCGTGACGGAAAAATATCTTTGGATAAAAGGGACGAGATGTTTCTGTGCGCTGTCGTCGCCTCTGATGACTGGGGGCACGATTCAAACAAAAAGGTGACGATATATCCGCGGTTGGTTGACGCCGACGAGTTCGCCGAGTTTCTGCACGATGACATCGAATGCGTGCGTTCGGTAAGTGATAGTCCACTACATGCCCTGCTTACCGGCAGGGTAAAAAAACGGGACGAGGCGGTGCAAAATATTGTCGCGGCTTGCATCACCAACCGAGTTTCCAAAGAAGTAGGAGATTGGGGCCTACAGGTGGTGTGGGCGTACGAAGAAACCTACGGCCTGCCCCAAATCAATTTGTTCCTTATGAACGGCGACGAAATTTGCCGTCGTCTCACCCTGGACGCCACCACAGGCCAGTCAATGGTGAATTGGAGGGAGCCCCTTTTTGTCTCTGACTTCGGCGTAATCGAGGGGCAACTGCTCGAAGAACTCCGCTGGTATCTCTTGGAAATCGAACAAGAAACCGCCAAACCAATGTCATAAATCATCGCTTGCCAGTCATCACGACTTGGCGGGCGATTTTTGTTTTTGCGCGTTAGTTGCAAATATCTTGTCAGTCTGTAGTATGAAAATCAGGTAAACGAAGTAAACGAAGGCTCTTTGACTCCGGAGGAACACCATGCTTAAAGTTGCAAAATTTGGAGGAACATCTCTTTCGAGCACCGCTCAGACCGCCAAAGCTATTGATGTTGTCATGGCGGATCCCGCCAGACGGTATGTAGTGGTATCAGCCCCTGGCAAGAGAAGCGCGGGGGATAAAAAAATCACCGATCTGTTATATTCGTTACACAAAAACAGGGGTGATGCCGCTTTAGCGGAAAAAATATTTGGCGCCATCAGTAACAGATTTTTTTTAATAGCCGTCGGTTTGGGAATTAAACTTGATCTGGACTCAATACTAGAAGAGATTTGGGAAAATATCTCTAGTGGCGCGACGGTCGATTACATCGCAAGCCGCGGCGAATACTTAAACGGGCTTATTATTGCCGAGGCTCTGCGCTATCAGTTTGTTGATGCCAAAGACGTTGTCCGGTTTGATGAAACCGGTCGGTACGACGAGGTCGCCACCAAACTCTGCATTGGTTCACTTCGCGGTCTTGAAAATGCAGTCATTCCTGGATTTTACGGATCGATGCCCGATGGATCGATTAAAACATTTACGCGGGGCGGTTCGGATATCACCGGGTCAATAGTCGCGGAAGCGGTGGGAGCTGATGTATATGAGAACTGGACCGACGTTGATGGCTTCCTGATGGCCGATCCGAGGATCGTGAAAAACCCGAAAACGATCAAGGTGGTAACATACAGCGAATTGCGCGAGCTCGCTTATATGGGAGCTTGCGTTCTTCACGACGAAGCGATTTTCCCCGTTCAAAAAGCCGGTATTCCAATCAACATTCGGAATACGAACAATTGGAGCAATGACGGAACTATGATTGTCCCCGACTGTTTCGCCCAAAGGGAAACACCTGGGACGGTTGTGGGCATAGCCGGACGTGAAAACTTCACGGTAATCACTTTGGCGAAAGCGCGGATGAACCAAGAAGTCGGTTTCGTCCGAAAACTTTGCGGTGTTCTTGAAAAACACGGGGTGAGTTTCGAACATATGCCAAGCGGAATAGACACCATAAGCATTATTATTGACGACGAACAGCTCGATGGAAAAACCGACCTCGTCGTCACGGAAATAAAAAAGGTGTGCTCTCCCGAAAGCGTCGTGGTTGAACGGGAACTTGCTATGATTTGCGTCGTTGGTCGCGCAATGGCCCGCACTGTAGGCGTCGCGGCCGAGTTATTCGGTTCGTTAGCCAAAGCTGGCGTAAATGTCCGAACAATCGACCAGGGAGCCAGCGAGAGAAGTATCATTTTGGGGGTTTCAAACTCCGATTATAAAAATGCCGTCAACGCGGTATACAAAGCTTTCGCCGGTTAAGCAATTCGAGTGAAACAGCCACAGTGGTTCCTGTCTAAGGGGCCGCTTTTCTTTATCGCCCTCTTAAGAAAGGGGTTCTCTGTTATGTTTTTCTCGTACCTTTTTAACCTTTCTGTCGAGAGAAGTCGGGATATCGACATTCATAGCCTTAGCGAGAAGAAAGGTTGTGTTTACAACGTCAGCAAACTCGTCAGTTAAGCCCTCTTTGTTATGTCCCTTCATCTTTCCTTTTCGCTGACATCCCATGGAAGCCAATATCTCGTCGCAAAACTCTCCAAATTCTTCAGACATCTTAATGGTACGGGCCAGTATTGTTTCGCGCTCGGATTCATCTCTCATCTCCAGGTAACGAAGCGGTACGTCTTGCTCGTCTATAAATTCTTGAAATTTATCAAAGGTCATGCAACCTACATTGTTCCCATGGGTGATTTCTATATTACCCCAACAGGGATCCAAAATAAGTTCCGGTGGAAGCGACCCCAAAAACAGCGTCGCCTTGGTGGATAACGTCCGGCAGAAACCCTATATTTCATAATGGTTTTTTGGAGTTTGCACAACTTATCCACAGTATAATAAACAAGCCCTTGCGCAACAAACGACTTTTTGATAAAAAAGGATAACCTTTAGTAGTTTTATTTAACAACTTATTTCAACAAGCGAGGAGCGTGTGGATGAGTAATCTCGTACACGGCGTCCGAGCGATGTTGAATCAAAGGGTAAATACCCCGCAGAGCGAGCGAAGCGAACACAAAAGTGGGTGCAGGGCTTGGCCCTGTGGTTCAATACCCTTTATATTCAAAAGTAAATATGGACGATGTAATTAGAGACGAAGACCGTGTGCTTGATCCCGAGGCCGCGCTTGATGATGAAACTGACCTCCTCGCGGACGATATTCTGGGAGATTTAGGAGACGGTGTGGCTGACGACGAAGAAGCCGAGGAAGACGAATCTTGAGAAAGGGGGCTTAAATTAAAAACTCCGCGTCGCGGAGTTTTTAATTTTGGTTTTGGTTTTTGGTTCCCATTCATTTCGTTGTTATTCTAACGAATCTTTTTTTGCCAACACGGAGAAGCATCTCGCTAGAAACAACAGCGCGAGGGTCGGTAATCTTTTCTCTGTCCACAATTTCAACCCCTCCGCCCAAAACAATTCTTTGCCAGTCGCTTTTTGAAGCAACCACCCCGGCTTTCACCAAAACTTCCGATATCGGAGAACCAACCTCGGCAAAAATTTCTTTCGCGTTTTTCGGCGCGCCTCCTTTTTGGAATGTCGCCACGAAACTGTTTTCCGCTTCTTTGGCTTTTTTATCGCCATGATATAACTCCACTATTTCAAAAGCCAAACGCATTTTGGCGTCTCGCGGATTTTTCCCGCCTTCCAGCTCTCTCTCAATATTTGAAATTTCCTCTTCCGAAAGCCGCGTGCAGAAATTAAAATATTTCACAATCAAGTCGTCCTTGACCGACATAACCTTGCCGTACATATTGCCTGGCTCATCCAGTATGTTTATAACATTCCCCCAGGAAGAGGACATTTTGCGCCCGTCTGTGCCGGGAAGCATCACGCCAACCACAATGTCCTGCTCCGGCTGTCCATAATGCCCCTGAATAATTCTGCCGGCCTTAAGATTGAACAATTGATCAAAACCACCCAGCTCCACGTCGGCTTTTACTTGGACAGAATCATAACCTTGCATAAGCGGATACAAAAACTCGCGGAGCGATATTTCCTCGCCTCTCTCTATGCGGTCGGCGAAATTGCGCCTGTGTGACATTTGCTGAACGGAAAAACATTCGGCCAATTCGGCCACATCATTGAAATCAAGTTTTCGGAGCCATTTGGAGTTAAAATGAAATTCCGCTTTTTTCAAATCAATAATCTTTCCGACTTGCTCTTTGTAGTATTTTATATTTTCTTTGACCTGCCTCTCTGTAAGCATGGGGCGTTTGGACAGCTTGTCCGAGGGGTCGCCAACGAGCGCGGTAAAGTCGCCTACGATAAACACGACTTTGTGCCCCAGATCTTGGAATTCGCGAAGCTTCCAAAGCACAATGGCCCGGCCGATATGAACATAGGGGGAAGTCGGGTCAAAACCAAGCTTTATCCTAAGCGTCTTACCGGAGCGGAGCTTTTTTTCAAGCGACTGGCGCGTAAAAACCTCCTCCACCGCGTGAGTAAGTATGTGGTTTATTTTATTTTGGTCCGTATCAATTTTCATCATTATATACTGTAACACGGGGGAACAATTTTGTCTTTTGTCCCCGAGGCTTCCGTGCTATTCTCAACTAATACCGCGTATGCTTTACTCGCGTTTAAAAAAACCTTTCTTCGTCCGCCATTGGCTACGAGCGGGAACCCTCTTTTTCCTTTTGCTTGGCGGAGTGTTCTTTTTTTGGATAGGAACCTTTAAGATGCCGGACTTCAACTCCTTTGAGGAACGCAAGGTGGAGAGTTCTACTAAAATATACGATCGGACGGGGAAAATTTTACTTTACGACGTTCATGAAAATATCCGGCGCACTGTCGTTTTGGGTAGTGATATGGGGACAAACATCAAAAACGCCACTGTCGCTATTGAAGACTCGGAATTCTACCGACACAGAGGCATTAAACTGTCGTCTATTCTCCGCGCTGTCATTATGAGCGCCCTAGCACCTATCACGGGCGGTAATTATCAGGGTGGTTCCACCATAACCCAACAAGTCATCAAAAACGCCATCCTCACTTCTGACCGAAGCATATCCAGAAAACTAAAAGAGTGGGTTTTGGCAATAAAGTTGGAAAAGACGATGGGTAAAGATGAGATTTTGGCGCTATATCTGAACGAAGCTCCTTACGGAGGAAATATTTATGGTATCGCCGAGGCAAGCAGAACTTTCTTCGGAAAGGATCCTAAAGATTTAAGTTTAAAGGAGTCCGCCTATTTGGCCGCGTTACCGCAGGCGCCCACCCATTACTCTCCTTATGGGAATAACCGTAAGGCCTTGGACGAGCGAGCTCTGGTCGTTCTGCGTAGGATGAAGGAGCTCGATTTTATCTCGGACGAAGAGCACAAAAACGCCCTTCTTGAGATGCCGCAATTTCTGCCAAACAAACAAGGCGGGGTCAAAGCTATGCACTTTATACTCTTCGTCCGTGATTATTTGGAAGAAAAGTACGGGCGAGACGCCTTAGAATCCAGAGGTCTTAAGGTCATCACCACCCTTGACTATGACTTGGAAACCAAGGCGGAAGAAATCGTAAAAAAGTACGCGCTGGAAAATCAAAAAAATTTTAACGCTAAAAACGCAAGCCTAGTGGCGATCGACCCGAAAACCGGGCAGATTCTCGTTATGGTCGGGTCGCGGGATTATTTTGACAAAGAGATAGACGGCAATTTCAATGTCGCTATCGCCCACCGCCAGCCTGGTTCGTCGTTCAAGCCATTCGTTTACGCCACAGCCTTCATGAAAGGATACACTCCGGACACCGTTCTTTTTGACCTTCAAACAGAGTTCCAAACAACCTGCACCGCGGAAGGGGACCCTCTTCTTGGTGTAAATCCGGACGACTGCTACCGCCCGGAAAATTTCGATGGCAAATATCTCGGCCCAATGTCAATTCGGAACGCTTTGGCTCAATCAAGAAACATCCCTGCAATAAAAACATTATACCTCGCGGGCATCCAGGATTCCATAAACACCGCAAAAGCCATGGGAATCAAAAGTCTAACCAACCCGGATCGGTACGGCCTCACTCTTGTTTTGGGTGGAGGCGAGGTCTCTCTTCTTGATATGACAAGCGCCTATTCGGTGTTCGCTAACGGCGGAATCAGAAATCCTTACCAAAGCGTCCTTCGGGTGGAAGACTCTCGGGGAAATGTGCTGGAGGAATTCAAAGACCGTTCAAGTGAAGCCATCCCAAAAGATATTGCTTTACAAATATCCAACATTTTGTCCGATAACGCCGCCCGCGCGCCGGAATTCGGCGAACACTCCGCGCTGTATGTTGAGGGGCGCGGTGATGTGGCTTCAAAAACAGGAACAACCAATGATTATCGCGATGCCTGGATATTGGGATACACTCCGTCGCTTGCGGTAGGCGCGTGGGCCGGCAACAACGACAATAGTTCGATGGAAAAAAAGATAGCCGGGTTCATTGTCGCCCCGATGTGGCACGAGTTTACGACGGAAGTACTGAAAAATTACCCAAGTGAGCGGTTCGAGAAGCCGAAACAAATAGACCAGAACCTAAAACCAACACTTCGTGGTTTTTGGCAAGGGGGCGAAACTTTCACGGTAGACAAAATATCCGGGAAGCTGGCGACGAGTCTTA
The DNA here is from genome assembly GCA_038064715.1 of Patescibacteria group bacterium. GTDB lineage: Bacteria > Patescibacteriota > Minisyncoccia > Phycocordibacterales > VMEP01 > JBAZYZ01. The sequence goes on from JBBTSJ010000031.1 coordinate 23,783, forward strand.
CTCCAAAAGAAACACGGGAAGAACGCCCGTTGATAAACATACATAGTATTTTATATTGGGTTTCAAAAAACGACCCGTTGGGCCCAGCGCCCGAACACCCGGAAAACGACCCTCAATTCAGATTATGGGAAGCCCCTATACAAAAATGGCTGAGAAGCAACCCCGTCTCCGGTTATACAAAAAACGATATCCCCTCTTCGTATGACGACGTCCATCGCCCGGAACTATACCCGGAGTTGTCATTTGTCGAACCCCTCGCAAACGTTTCCTACCAAAATGACAAGAAGGTTTCTGTAAAAATTAAAAACACCGGATATTTCCAACTTAGTCGCGTTGATTATTTTCTAAACAATGTCTTTGTGGGCTCCTCGAAAACCCCCCCATTCAACTTCTCCTTTATTCCGAACGAAACCGACCTCTTGCAAGAAAAAAACGAACTTAGGGCTATTGGTTACGATGTCGTTTACAACCAAGGAGAGGCTGTTGTGGAATTAGGAATTAAAAACTAGATTGTGGTCCGGCGTCGGCTATTTTATTTTAAGGAGTGTTTCTTTTCCCAGACGCTCGTTTATTTTTTTTAGAATATCCTTTTCTTGGGTCAATATTTCTGTCTTGGCCGAGCCGGATGTTTTGATATAAACGATTCGTCCTTTTGTGTCTATTGAATCGACAGGAACTGCCACCGAAAAATTCTTTTTTAAAACATCTTTGGTTGTTTTTCTTATAACAAGCGCTCTGTTCTCTATCTTTTTAAACTTATCAAGAAAAGGGGCCAGATTGTTTATCATTTTTTTACCTATTTAACGGCATAACCAGATACGAGAACGTTTGGTCAGAAACACCTTGTATTGTCACGGGCTTGTTGTTTCCGGACAAAAAGAGAGAAACGCTGTCTGTTGTGATTGATTGGAAAACCTCAAAAAGGTACCGGTAATTCAGGCTTACGCCAACAGCTTCCCCTTTTATAACCGCAGTTATGTTCGTGCTGGTTTCCCCGATGTCTCCGTTTTTTGTGCTAATCGAAAAGCTTTTTGTCTCCGGCTTTATCGTCACATCTATTTGGTTAAATTTATCAAGAAAAATACCGTTCACCCTTAAGGCGCCGACGAGGTCCTGTTTTAATAAAATAACTTCTGTTTTGTGTTCTTTTGGAATTATTTGTTTGTAGTCGGGAAAATTTCCGTCAATAAGCCTAGACGTCAAGTAGACCCCGTCGTAAGAAAAAGATACTTGGTTCTTGTTGAAGCAAACTTTTGTGTCTCCTTCGTTTAGATCAAGAACTCTTATTATTTCATTGACGTTTTTGTGTGGAATAATAATCCCAGTAAAATCAGGGATGTGTTTTGTTTTTATTTTTTTCTCAGCAAGCCTAAATGAGTCGGTGGCCGCAAAAAACAAATCCTCTCCGTTTGGGTAAATATAAACGCTTGATATTTCCGGTTTTATGTCTGACAAAGAGGCGCTATAAAACACCGACTTTATTCCACTTAACAGCCTTTTTGAGTTTATGGTAAAACAAACATCACCCGAAATAAGCGGGATTGTCGGGAAGTCGGCGTATGGATATCCTTTTATTGTCGATGTGTTGTTTTGTGTTTTTATTATAAGATTTTCGTTTTTTGTTTCAAAAAAAACACTCTTTTCGTTGTTTGTGTTTAAAATAAGGTTGTTTAATACTGCTCCATTCACGGCAATAATTCCTTCTTTTTCTATCTTCGCCGGCAGTTCAACCTCAATGCCTATATCTAGGTTTGTCGCTCTTAGTTTTAATGTTTTACCACTCCCAATAATAAGAATGGAGGATAAAATATTCAAAGCAAGATTCTTCCCTGTGATTTTCTCTATTATAGGGAGAATTGTTTTCAGTCTTTCTAAAAGGCATTCTAATATCATAAAGATTTAATTTTTTTATAGTTATTATTATAATTGTATGTATTGTGGAAAAACATAAAAAACATAATTACCACGATGTTTTTTTGTATAAATACTTCAACATAAACTGTGAATAAGTTTGGTAAAAACCCCCTCATCTGTTTTAAAACTTAACAAAAACACACAACATAAGACGACTTTTCCACAAACTAAACACACCCTAAAAAATAGATCTTATTTGCTCTATTTCTTGGAACAAAACCCCGTCATTTTTTAATTCATTTTTTATTTTTTCACACGAATGGATGACGGTTGTGTGGTCTCGACCACCCATTTTTTGACCAATTGACGGAAAAGAAATACCAAAGTCTTCCCGGAGAAGGTACATGGCAATCTGCCTCGGTTTTACAATATCCTTACGCCTTGTTTTTTCATATATACTGCCCTCCTCAACACTATAAAAATCAGCTATTATTTTTATAACTTCTTTTGCGGAGATTGATTTTTTGGGCTTAATGTTGTTTTTAATGAGCGCCTTAACGTCTGATAACCCCAACTCTTTCCCCTTAAGCTGGGACTGGCAGATGATTGAGTTTAAAATACCCTCCAACTCTCTTATGTTCCCCTGAACTAAAGAGGCCACATACTCGACAACTTCCAGAGGCAGAACGAAACCACTCTCAAGGGCTTTTGTCTTTATAATAGCCAAACGGGATTCATACTCTGGTAGAGACACATCGACCGTCATACCGGCGCTGAACCGCGACTTCAGGCGATCTTCCAGGTTTGGTATGTACGACGGGTGTTTGTCTGACGAAAAGATGATTTGTTTGTTGTTATTATATAGCTCATTGAAAAGATGAAACAGTTCTTCCTGGGTGCGTTCTTTGCCTGAGAAAAATTGGACATCATCGATGATAAGGACATCGTATTTGCGGTATTTTTCCTTGAAAAAATTAGCCCTACCGCTTTGTATCGCAGTGACGCAGTCTACGGTGAATTTTTCCGAGGTTATGTAATGGACTTTTTTACCACCTTTATTTTTTACCTCATTCCCTACGGCCTGGATGAGGTGGGTTTTACCCAACCCAGTCCCTCCGTAAATAAACAACGGGTTATAGAGGACGGGTTTTTCGACGATTGCTTTTGCCGCGGCGTAAGCGAGCTCGTTGAATGATCCAACAACGAAAGAGTCAAATACATACCTCGGGTTCAGATTATCCTCCTTGTTTATGTACAGGTCCTTTAGAGGGAGTTCGTTGGATGGACCGGCGTTCGCCCCAAGGACAATTTGGATATTCTTGATCCCTTTTTCGTCCCGGGAGATGATATACTCCAGGCCGCGGACCGAGTCAGACAGATTTCTTAGTGTCTTCAAGATAAATTTGTGATACTTGTTTATTATCCAGTCTTTAACAAATTCGTTCGGCACGCTTATATAAACAATACCGCCCTCTTCTTTGACAACGCTTGTGTTTTTAAACCAAGTCGTGAAGTTTGCTTTGGAGATATTTAATTCGACCTCGTTTAAGGTGTTTATCCAGAGCTGTTTTGTGTCAGTAGTCATAATACGAATGGTTACGAAGGAGAACGAATGATACGAATAAAATTCTATCTGTATAGTTAGTGGCCGTTCGTAGGTTGGCGCGCATTAATTACGGTAGCAATAGTATATTACATAAAGGAAAAGTTTAAAGCCCTGGGTGTGTTGTGGTTTTGTTCACAACCTGTTCACAACCTGTTGATTGTTAAGCAAATAAATTCTATCGTATATTAACATACCCAAACAACTTGAGTTTGTCGGTTTTTTGTTGTAGGATCATTATTAACCCCGCTAAATAACCTAGCCGTAAGCTGGTCAAGCCAGGGTAAACCAAAGGGAGTTTTTTAGTAAATTCAGTTCCGGTTCTTACGGCTGGATTAGACCAGCGGGGTCTATTTAACAGAGTAAATGTCAAAAACATACCAACCCAAAAAGAGAAAAAGGGGGCGAAAACACGGATTTCTAGTCCGCCAGAAATCAAAAACTGGCCGTCGGGTCGTAAGGAGCCGTCGTCGTATCGGCAGAAAGAAACTGTCCGTTTGAATTCGGGCCAGCCAAAAGGCTATGATCCCCAAAGGACAAAGAGTCAAAAGGGCGCTATTTCCAGGGGTTCTTAAGAGTGGGAAAGCCTTCTTTTCCGAACGATTAACACTGCGCGTGTCTAGCGGGGATTCGGGGAAAAACAAGTTTTCGTTCGTCACCCCCAAAACCGTCTCCAAGAAGGCGGTTGAGAGGAACCTTTTACGCCGGCGCGGCTATGCTGCTGTTTCAAAGATCAACAATAGGATAAATCCTGGGCACATTTTTATTTTCTCGTTCAAAAAGGGGACCGGCATTGTCCCATATAAAGAAATAGAGGAAGATGTTGTTTTTTTAATCAAAAAAGCTGGGCTTTTTAAGGGATGAAGAAGATCGTAATTTTTTTAATAAAGTTATACCAAAAAACCATCTCCCCGGACCAGGGTTTTATTAAGGACGTCGGTATAACAACGACCCTGCGTTGCGCGTTTTACCCGACTTGTTCCGAGTACGCCATTCAAGCGGTAATGAAATATGGGGCCATAAAGGGGCTACTCTTATCTGTTCACAGAATTTTCCGATGCCATCCTTGGCAGAGGAAACACCTAGACCCGCTTGTGTAGCGCGAAGCGCGTAACTTGTAGCGTTAAACAATATCGCGCCAAGTTATATTGTTTAGACCCGACGTTTAACGCTACAAGTTTTACGTTTCCTGATTTCTGGGCTACAATAGCCCAATGGCAACAATTTTATCGTTGTGGGATACGGCGTTGTACGACCCTCTTTATAACGGTTTAATTTTTCTTATCGGGGTGATGCCGGGGTTTTCCGTCGGCCTTTCGGTCATAACCCTGACGATTATTGTCCGTTTCATTATCTTTCCCTTCGCCCACAAATCGATAAAGACCCAAAGGAAAATGCGCGAACTTGAGCCTGAACTTAAGAAAATTCGTGAAAAACACAAAGACAAACAGGAACAGGCTCGCCACACCATGGAGCTTTACAAAAAACACGACACCAACCCTTTTTCCGGTTGTCTCACTGTTATCGTCCAACTCCCCGTATTTATAGCCCTGTTTTTGGTCTTCAGAAACGGCTTTAGCGAAAACGCCAGCCTCCTATATTCTTTCGTCCATTACCCGGATTACATATCCACCATTTTCCTGGGTGTTAATTTGGAGGAAAAAAGTTTTATTGTGGCAATATTGGTTGGTTTATCCCAGTATTTCTACACGGCGCTTTCCATTCCCAAATCGCCTCCTTCCTCCGGAGGGAAATCTTTGCAAGAAGAGTTTGCCAGAAGCATGAATATGCAAATGCGCTACGTGTTCCCTGTTCTTTTCACGGTGTTTTCTTTGGGAATACCTTCGGCGGTGGCTTTGTATTGGTTGACGAGCAACCTCTTTTCGGTGGGGCAGGAGTTTTTTGTCAGGTATGGAGCAAAAAAAGAAATAAACCCGAATTTACAATGAACACAGAACCGACCAAGAAAATAATTGAGGAATTTTTAAGGCAGATGGCTGCCCAGTATGAGGAAATAGAAGTTTTTGATTCCTCCGATGGCAGAATGACGCGCTTTCTCATAAAAACAAGCGAACCGAGCGTTCTGATAGGACACGACGGGGCGACCATACTTGCCCTCAACCACATAATAAGAAGAATGGCCGAGAGAGATGCCCAAAATGGAGAAAGGCTGGATTTTATCGTAGACGTCAACGATTACCAAAAGAACAAAATAGAAGAACTGAGACAAAAAGCGGCGATGATGGCCGAGCGGGCGAGGTTTTTTAAGGCGAGCGCGGAGCTTGAGCCGATGTCTTCTTACGAAAGAATGATCGTGCATTCTTTTCTGGCGCCGTTTCTGGATGTGAGCACGGAATCGGTTGGTGTCGGTCCGTCAAGAAGGGTGGTGATTAGGTACAAAGAATCAACAGATAACGTATAACATATAACAGATAACGGATAAAAACCCGGAGTTCACGATTTCATTATTTGTTATATGTTATATGTTATATGTTTACTATTGGAGCCGGAGGCTCCAGAGCGAACTGTCGCGCTTATTGAGGAAAAAAAGATAATCTTTATTTTTGTCCACGGAGAGATTTACGGCGTCTACGTTTTCTTTGGAAACTTGGGAGATAGACGAAACGAGCTCCGTGCTAAGTATCTCCACATCTATTTTCCAGATGCTGTCCGAGAAAGAAACTACCCCCTGATACCACGCGTCCGGGTACCCTGAATTTGCCGGAGGAATGGTGTTTGGCACGCCGCAATAGATAATAATGTTTGTAGCCCACAGGCATTTGTCGGCTATTGTTTTAAGCCCCATAGACATGAATTTTCCGTCTTTTATGTTGTATAAACCCACAACAGGGAAGACGCCCTCGATCCTGCTTACCAAAAGATTTTTTTCATCCGGGGATAGAAGAGCCGTAAGCCCGAACGCCCCGCCGTATATTTTTTGGAAACTTCCAGAGCGGGAGTCGAGTTTGTAGGCGGAACCGGTTATTGCGAAGGAGGGTTTTGTCACAAGAAGAATAGTTTTTTCATTCGGGAACGAGGATAACCATTCAGCGAACGGGGAATCAAATATCTGTGACTTTTTGGAGCCATTAAACTCTGAAATAACGCCAACGGCGGAATCTCCCGAGGAGAGTAAGGAAAAGAGCCTGGAATTTTGGGGCGAAACGGAAACATCGCGGATGTTTTCCGCAAGGAATGTTCCTTTGAGAGGGACGCCTTCCGTTATCGCTTCCGTTGACGTGGCGACTGGGATGCTTGCGTGATATGTTTGGATAGAACTATTGTCGTCCAAATAGCGGAGCAAAACATCCGTTCCGTTTTTGCCGAAGACGGCGCTGTATACTTTTGGGATGGTTGTGTTTGTGATTTTGGTTTTTGAAGACGGGATGGACATGTCTATGTCAAAGACGCGCCCCACTTCTTTTTCCAGATAACGCACCACGGTGGTACTGCCTATCGTTTGCGGGATAAAGCCGGCTACCGAGCTCCGGGCCAGCTTTTTTAGAGTGAAGACTGGCTCTTTGCCGTTTACACCGGTGTCGCCTGCTCCCGTTGCCTGATTGTTTTCTCCAGACCGGCTCCCGTTTCCCGTATTGTCGTTTTTACCAAAAGGAGAAAACCCGCTTCCCTGACCGGATGTTCCCGTTCCACTGGGGGAGAAAATTCCTCCGCCCAAAGTATCGGTGAAGAAATAAAAATACGCCCCCACCCCGAGCATTATTAGAGCTATAACCGACACGATTATCAAAAAGAAAGTATTTTTGGACATAGATTGTATCTTTTATTGAAGGAAGGTAACATGAAAATGAAGGGCATTTTCATTATAAAAATTACCCCTGCCTCCGGGAAACGATACCGAGTATGTTTCTCCTATGGTAAGAGAGGTTCTCCCGCTTAATCTTTTTATACAGTCTTCCAGCGCGGTGGTTTTTCTTAGGTCAACAATATTTGTACCAGGTCCGTGCGTTCTGTGCCCCCAGAACTCTGTCCCTCCTGTTACGACGATAGGAACTCCGCACGCTCTTTGCAGAGAGTTTAGCCTGTTT
>JBBTSJ010000032.1:0-12117 GCA_038064715.1 Patescibacteria group bacterium
CAACGCAGGCGGGGCCCAGCCAGTTCCGTTCGGATATTTTCAAACAGACACCGCAATAAAAACATACCGCCATATGGCGGTATGTTTTTTCTGATACACTAGAATCATGAAATATCAATTCCCGAAAAATTTTCTCTGGGGCGCGTCCACTTCGGCTCATCAGGTTGAGGGCAATACTTCCAACGACTGGACCGAGTGGGAGAAAAATAACGCTTCGCGCCTTGCCAAGGAATCGCGCGGTAAGTTTGGTCACCTGCCAAATTGGAAGGAGATAGAGAAAGAAGCGACCGACCTGAATAATTATATTTCAGGCAGGGCCTGTGACCATTACAATCGCTACAGAGAAGATTTTGATTTGGCAAAATCTCTGGGACACAATGCCCACCGTTTTTCCATTGAGTGGAGCCGTATTGAACCGGAGGAGGGAAAATTTGACGAACGTGAAATTGAACACTACCGCCAAGTTTTAATAGCTCTGAAAGAGCGCGGACTTGAGCCGTTTGTGACGCTGTGGCATTGGACCAATCCGCTTTGGGTGTCTAAGGATGGCGGTTGGGAGAATAAAAAAACTACCGCGAGATTTTTGCGATACGCGGAACGTATCACGAAAGAATATAAAAACTTAGTGAAGTTTTGGATGCCGTTAAACGAGCCGGGAACATACATAGGAATGGGTTATCTCCAGGGCGCGTTTCCTCCGCAAAAAAAACTGGGATTATTCTCGGCTAACTGTGCTTTCAAAAACCTGATGAGCGCGTACGGAAAGACTTACCACCTAATACACAAGCAAAATCCCGATGCTTCAGTTGGAATATCTCACTACGCCGTATATATGCTCCCGTATAAAAATCACATTTGGAACAAATTGCTGGTAAAAGTTCTGGACTATATAAGAAATTGGCGGTTTCTTGATTCCATAAACGACACAAATGATTTTATTGGCATCCAGTATTACCATACCGATAATATAAAATGGAGCCCTTTCTTTGATGGCAAGTGGGGGTTTATTGATACTAAAAATAGTAATTCATGGACAACAGACGTGGGCTGGGATATTTATCCGGAAGGCATATATCATTTTTTGAAACGCGCGCAAAAATACAAGAAGCCAATTTATATAACCGAAAACGGCATAGCCGACAAAAAAGATTTCCAGCGCGAAAAATTTATCAAAGAAAGTCTCAAACAGATAGCGCGCGCCATCGGCGAAGGAGCTGATGTCCGCGGATACTTTTATTGGTCTCTTTTGGATAATTTTGAATGGGACAAAGGTTTCTGGCCTCGCTTCGGGCTTGTTGAAATAAATTACGAAACCTTAGAAAGAAAGCCCCGCTCTTCGGCTTACGCCTACAAAAAAATAATTGAAGCAAACGAAATAATCGAGTAAAGGAATGGCAAAAAAAACACCCCCGAAGGGGGTGGGCGATGCTTGTTCTTGCTTTATTCAAGGGTGGGCGCGACACGATGCCATTTTATCTTCGCAAAACCAAGCCGTTCTAATGCGAGAAGATACAGCCAGCCGAGGTCAAACTCCCACCGCTTCACAGAAAACTTGGCAGAAATCGGATAACGATGATGGTTGTTGTGAAGCTCTTCCCCCCCGATAACAATTCCCCACGGCACGATGTTGGTACTCGCGTTTCGCTCCGATGGAGCAAAATTGCGGTATCCCCAATAATGCCCAGCGCCGTTTATAACACCGGCAGCCAAAAAAGGAATCCATATCATCTGCGCCGCCCAAACCGTTATGCCGATTGCGCCAAACAAAGCGACATCAATCACGAACATGAAGGATATACCGAGAACCGGATGTTTGGTATAAACATTTCGCTCAAACCAGTCATCGGGCGTCAAGATGCCGTATTTCGCAAGCGTGTCTTTTTTTTGTCCTTCTTTTTTGTAAAGCTCGGTCCCCTCAAAAAGAACTTTCCAAATTCCCTCTATCTGCGGGCTGTGCGGGTCGTCTTTTGTTTCGCACTTGGCGTGATGTTTGCGATGGACCGCCACCCACGCTTTTGTCACCATTCCGGTCGTAAGCCAGAGGGAGAAACGGAAAAAATGACTGGCGATATTGTGAAGTTCCACTCCGCGATGAGTTTGATTTCGATGCAAAAAAAGTGTTACCGACATGATGGTGATGTGGGTCATCACGATTGTATAAAGAACAATCCCCCACCACGGCCAGCCGGACAAACCGTCGGCCAAAAATCCCAATACGTTAATTTCCATAACTTTCTCCTCTCTCAAATTTGAACTATGTAAACTATATAAAGTATACCAGCCAATAAGATTGCCCGCACCAACCGCCAAACCTGATATAATTGCGGAAATGCAACCAAGCGCGCTGATAGAAAACTCTTTCCGTTTAACCCCGACGCAAAAACAAGCTCTAAAAAAACTGGGCTTAAAAACAGTCCGCGGCCTTTTGTATCATTTCCCGTCGCGCTACGCGGACTTAGGCGAAATCACAACCATAGAAAATCTTACCGTTGGCGAAAAAGCCACCATTTACGGACAAGTAAACAAATTAAAAACCGGCAAGGCCTTTCGCAAAAGAATATCCATGGCGGAAGGAGAAATTTTCGACAATACGGGAAAAATAAAAATTGTCTGGTTCAATCAGCCGTATATCGCCAAAATGATAAGGGCCGGCAGTACGGTCAAACTCTCCGGCAAAGTTATGGAACGAAAAGGTGTTCCTTACCTTGCCAATCCGGGAATCGAAACAACCAACGAATTACCCATAGATATAGGTGATTCCCTTTTCGGCAAAAAAGCGGACAGTCCTTTTATCCCCATATACCCGGAAAGCCGCGGCATTACTTCGCGCTGGTTTTATTACACGATGCAAAAAGTGCTCCAAAACGATACTTTGGACAAAATCACCGACCCAATACCTGCTCCGATACTCCACAAGTATCATTTGCCGAATTTAAAAACCGCGCTCATTTGGATACACTCGCCCAAAAAAGAAAAGCACCGCGAAATGGCGCGCAAACGCTTTGCTTTTGAAGAAATATTTTTCATCCAGCTCGCTCGCCAGATGGAAAGAATAAAATACGCAAAACACAAAAGTTTCATCATAGATAAAAAAGGAGAGGAGATGGAAAAATTCACCAAGCGCTTCCCTTTCGGCGTAACGTCCGCCCAAATTCGCTCCATTGAAACCATTCTCTCCGATTTCAGAAGCGGCCGGCCGATGTCGCGATTGCTTGAGGGCGACGTTGGCAGCGGCAAAACCGCCGTGGCGGCGGCGACCGCTTTTGCCGCAGTAACGACACGGCCCAATGAACAAAGTTTCGGCGCGCTCCAAGTTGCGTACATGGCGCCAACGGAAATTTTGGCCGCCCAACACTTTGAATCATTCATTAAATACTTCGGGCATCTGCCGATACAGATAGGGCTAATAACCGGAAGCGGTTGCCGAAAATTTCCGTCAAAAGTTAACCCTGGCGGCTGGACGGATATTTCGCGAACGCAACTTTTGAAGTGGGCGAGGGGCGGTGAAATCGCCATCCTTCTTGGAACGCACGCCATTATACAAAAATCCGTTGAGTTTAAAAATCTGGCTTACATAATAATAGACGAGCAACACCGCTTCGGAACCGCCCAAAGACAAAAACTGGCGCGAAAATCAGACCCGCTCCCGCACCTGCTATCCATGACCGCCACCCCAATACCCCGCACGCTCGCCCTAACTATTTACGGAGACTTGGATTTATCTTTGCTTGACGAAATGCCGGCCGGCCGAAAACAAATCGTTACCGAAATTGTCCCCCCCAACAAACGCGAAGGGGCTTATGAAAAAATCCGCGAGGAATTGAAAGCCGGCAGGCAGGCTTATGTCATTTGTCCGCGCATTGATGAGCCCGACCCGGCTAAAGAACTGGCTCTCATCGCCAAATCGGTCAAGGCGGAAGCAAAACGTCTTTTTGAAAAAGTTTTCCCGGAATTTTCCATAGATATTTTGCATGGCAAAATGAAACCGGCGGAAAAAGAAAAAGTTATGCAAGAATTCGCGCGGGGAGAAACAAACATTTTGGTGGCCACTTCGGTCGTTGAGGTCGGCGTGAATGTGCCAAACGCCACGCTTATTGTGATAGAGGGCGCGGAGCGCTTCGGCCTCGCTCAACTTCATCAGCTTCGCGGACGCGTCATACGAAGCACGCACCAGCCATACTGTTTTGTCTTTTCCGAAACTAAAACGGAAAAAACTCTGGCGCGGTTAAAAGCGTTGGTTACGGCAAAAAATGGATTCGAATTATCCGAACTTGATTTGGCTCTCCGCGGAGCGGGCGAACTCTCTGGTGTAAAGCAATGGGGCATTTCCGACTTGGGAATGGAAGCGATAAAAAATATAAAAATGGTGGAAGCGGCGCGAACCGAAGCGACCGAAATTCTGAAACAAGACCCGGAACTAAACAGTCATCCCCTTCTTAAACACGAATTAGGCGACAAAAAAACTTCTGTGCATTTGGAGTAGCTCAATGTTATAATATTTGTAGACTAGAGACATGGAGACACTTTATGCGACACGATGAGCATGTTCGTGAAAGGGCTCGTGATCTTGCAAAGCAGGTTCGAGAATGGCTCGCTACGCCGGAAGGACAAGCGAGTTTTCAAAAAGCCATGGACAGGGCTGACGAGGCGATAAAGGAAGTGCGGGAACAGCGAAAAGTTCCGTGGGAAAAACTTTACGCGCCATTCGGTCCTGCGGGCGGCGGGAACGACTGGAGCGCGCCTTGCAGACGATTTTAAATACCCCACAAATGTTGGGTATTTTTTCTTCCGTATTTTCAGATCTGTATGATTTAGAATCCAAGTTTCTCTTTGACAAGAATCACCCGTACCTTGCGCTCCATGAACGCGGGTTCGTTCAAAAATGTGACTATCTTGGCAAGAACTGTCCCCCCCATACCGACATCCTTCATACGCTTGTCCTCAAGCGGGACAACATATTCTTTTAGGCGTCGCATCGCGTCCCCGTGTGTCGGCGTTATTTTCTGGGCTCCGACTACAAAAATTAAATTGGGGGAGGTAAACACAATAGAAGACAGCTGACTGCCAGACGCCGAGGCGATTAACATTTCTCCTGTTTCCGCGAGGGCATGTACGCTGCCGACATAATAGTCCGCGAAAACGCTCTCCTTTCGTAACTGTGCTTGCTTCACAGGATCTTTCTCCGCCAAGACTGCAGCATGAAGATTATTCCATCCGTGCGCGTCGCCTTTCAAGTAATCAACAAATCCGATTTCTAGAAGGGTGGTTGAGCTTCCATTGTTAACGCTTGCTCCGGCGGGGATAAGTTCTTTTACTTTTGCCAGAGCTTCGGCGCGATTCTCCACCGTAAACACTTGGAGTCCCTGTCCGCCTAGGGTGTCTGCGGTTTTGTTGATAACATCGGCGCTAGGAATTGTATCGTAATTCATATATTCTTTTTTAAAATTATTAAATGTTAAATGATTAGCTACTTTAACATACAAAAAGGTTATATCCTATCGGGCGCTGGTCTTGATGTGAAAACCTGCGGGGGGAAACATTCGAGTGTAGTACAAAAATGACGCCATTTTCGGGCGTCATCGGTTTGGACAGGCTTCGGGATTTTCTTTTCTAAAAACATTTTTTTCTATGAAACGAATCTGTGAGTAATAGTCAAGCTTCTCGCTAGCAAGGACGATATGCCAGGAAAAACTCTTGTTTACCCTTAACATATTCCAGACTAGCCGAGCCGTCCGTCCGTTCCCGTCTTGATACGGGTGAATACACAACAACCACGCGTGGAGTAGGTAGGCGGCATACTCGGAATAACTGCTTTCTATTTCGACAAATTGGCCAGCCATTTCCAACCACCGGCTCATTAACGGCGGAATTTCTTCCCATCGGGGCATAATTTTATCGCCTACCACGACATCGCAGGTTCGATATCTGCCGGCAAAATGTCTCATCGGGTAGACGCTTTCGCATACAAGTCTGTGGAGTTGGTTCGGGTGAACGATGATTCCTCTTGCCGCTATCCGCGCCGCTTCCAAATGTCCTTCGTATAACGGCTCACTGGGAAACGCAACTATGTTCTCGATGAGATTGCTTTGCCGCACATGCGTTCGGAGAAGACTGTCGGCTATCGCCATAATTCACCTCTTGGAATTCACGGTGTCAAAATATTCAAACTTTCATTAACCTACCCCGCTTACAAAAATATGTAAAGCAATTTATGCGCGTGCTAGGATTCGGACCTAGGACCCTCGAGGTATAAGCTCGATGCTCTAACCAACTGAGCTACACGCGCGTGTGAATATATACTATCCAATCCAATCTCTGTCCGCAAACTAGTTCTTATTCTCTAATTCGTGCGAATTAGAGAATATCCAACTCTGAAACTCAAGGCAAACAATTTTCCCAAGAAGAAAAAATCGCTCAGCTATGCGGGGCGATTTGAGGAAATCGCTTTGGATAACCGACTGATACCAACTGATATTGACAAAGATATACCAACATGTTACCAATAACCTCGGTTAATCGAGCATCGCTCGATGCCATTTTTTGAGCGGAGGTAATGATGTTTAGATCGATTGTTTTGTGGGGCAACAGAACAACCTTTGAAGGAAACAGCAGTAATGAACTCGTCTTCATGGCTGGAAACAACCAGAACGTCAACACTTTTGGAGGAAACGATGTCGTCGTTTCTATCGGACCCAATAACTACGGCAATTTGGGCGATGGGGATGACCTAGGTCTCGCGCTCCGAAGCGTATTCTTTGACGGCGGAGCGGGGAACGATACTCTCGTGGGCAGTCGCGAGAATGATGTTCTCGTCGGCGGCGAGGGCGCGGACAAGCTCTTCGGCGGAAATGGGAACGACACGCTCTATGCCGACGCAAATGACTCTCTCGTTCTCGGAGGCGCGGGAGCCGACAGGTTTGCCGTCGGACCGAGTTATACCGAATTCGGCGCCATTCCCGGAGTACTCGAGCTACCCGACTTCAACCGAAGCGAGGGCGACATCCTCGACTTGAGGTCTTTCGGTGTAAGGGAAATCTCCGATGTCTACTACGACGATGCAGCCGGAACCATGTTCGTAGACGGCCAGTACGGCCAAATCGCCATCATCGGCGTCGGCGGTCTCGGGAACGTCTCCGACGCCGTGGCAAATGGCGCAGTTCAGTTGTTTTGGGATGTACCCACCGTTGGTTAGCCTGCTATTTAGCCGGAAACCAATCACGAAACACCGCGGCCACTTTAGTCTAGTGGCCGTTTTTTATATACAAGTAAAGCGCCTTTTTTACTTACCCTCCCTATAGAAAAATACTAAATAGCCGTCTATTAAAAATCCGCCCGCGCCGATAAACAAACGGACGTATACGTCCCAGCTTGCCTCCCCTATTTTTATGTAATAGAGAGAATTCAAAAACAGAAAGAGAAAAACAGCTATGCCAAACCGGTCAAAAAACTTATAGAGATTGGTTTTTGCGTTCATCGTAGATAGTTAGTCGCCTGCCCCGTAGTGAGCTTTGCCCTACTAATGGGGTTGTTAGTTATTTGTTACTTGTCACTTGTTAATTGTTCATTCGTTAACATTTGCCAAATTCATCTCCGCTTTCTTTTTCGGGGTTATGCCGTTGGCGACTAAAAGTTTTTCAAAAGCTTCACGTTCAAGAGTTTCTACTGCGACAAGTTCTTTAGCAATGGCATCAAGCGCTTTTCGGTGTCCCCTGATGACTTCAGTTGCTTTTTTAAACGCATCACCCATGATTTGAGACACTTCGCCGTCAACTCTTGCGCTCATTACTTCGGAATATTCGCCGTCCGCCACTCCCGCGCCGAACATTACCCTCCCGCCCATTCCTTCAAGCGCCATGGCGCCGATTTTTTCCGACATGCCGTACTTGGTAACCATGTCGCGGGCGAGCGCCGTTGCCACCTGCAAATCGTTTGACGGTCCGGTGGTTATATCTGCGAAAATTTCTTTCTCCGCCACATATCCGCCGAGAGATACGGCAATGTCGTCCAAAAATTCGCTCTTTGACTGCAATCTTCTTTCTTCAAGGGGAAGCTTGAGTGTGTAGCCCCCCGCGGAACCTCTGGCTATGATGGAAATTTTGTGCACCGGGTCGGCAAACGGCAAGACGGACGAAACTAAGGCGTGACCGGCTTCGTGATAGGCGGTAATTTCTTTTTCTTTTACGGAAAGCACATGGCTCTTGCGCTCCGGTCCAAGCATCACTTTTTCAACCGCCCGGACAAGGTCGTATTGGGAAATCTTTTTGCGGTTTTCGCGAGCGGCCAAAATCGCCCCTTCGTTCATGAGCGAATAAAGGTCGGCTCCCGAAAATCCGGGGGTGCGTTCGGCAATGGTGCGCAAATTCACATCCTCCCCGAATGGTTTTTTGGTGGAATGAACTTTCAAAATTTCCTCACGGTCGTTTCTGTCGGGCAACTCAAGAATTACCCTGCGGTCAAAACGGCCGGGGCGGAGAAGGGCCGGGTCCAAAACATCAGGGCGGTTAGTAGCAGAAATAACAATGACTTTTTCCGTAGGCTCAAATCCGTCCATTTCAACCAAAATTTGATTTAGGGTTTGTTCGCGTTCATCGTTCCCTCCGCCCACGCCAGCTCCGCGAACCCGGCCGACTGCGTCAATTTCGTCAACGAAAATAATGGCCGGAGCGGCTTTCTTGGCCATAGCAAAAAGGTCGCGCACTCGGCTAGCTCCCACCCCGACAAACATTTCCACGAACTCCGAACCGGACAAGTGGAAAAACGGCACGCCCGCCTCCCCTGCCACCGCGCGGGCGAGCAGAGTTTTCCCCGTCCCCGGCGCGCCCATCAAGAGAACCCCTTTCGGTATGCGCGCCCCGATGTCTAAAAATTTTTTGGGATTTTTTAGAAACTCAACAATCTCCCGAAGCTCCTCTTTGGCTTCTTTGGCTCCAGCGACATCTTTGAAAGTTACTCGCTGATTTTTGTCCGAAGGGTCAATAATTCGCGCTTTGGACTGTCCGAAGGTAAACGCCTGCATTCCCGCGCCTTTGACTTGTCTGGACAAAAACCAGATAAAAAAGACAAAAAGCAAAACCGGCAAAAGAAACGGTAAAACATTGACAAACCAAAAACTAAAACCGCGATTGTTTTTTATCCCTATTTGAACCGCGGATATTTTGTCTTTTTCCACTCCGTAATTTAAAAGAGCTTGAGAGAGCGAGCTCTCGGGTTCTTTTTTTGATTTTTTGGTGGAACCGTCGGCGAATTGCACGGTCAAGACTTCTCCCTCAACTTCAATTTTTTTCACCTGCCCGTTTTGAATGCTTGAAGCTATCTCCGAAAACGGAATCTCTTGCTGTTTTTTGGACGGGTCGGATAGATATGAATAAAGTCCCGACAAAAGCATGAAAATAATAACCACCGTAAGTATGTTGCTTGCAAGCTGAAGAAGGCTCGTCTTTGGCGCCTTTTTGTTGGGCCCTTTATCCTTCTCTTTGTTCATCCCCATTCCGGGAAATTTTATAGGCATAAATAGTAGGGTCAATCAACTACCCCGCAGCAGAGCTGCGAGGAAATCTGTTTGATTATACATTAAAAACAGACTACGCAAAGTGTGATACAATTTTAAAACCCCAGCCTTACTTTTGCGCCAATCGATTTAATTTTATGATTAATTTAAATTTAGAAAACAATATTGTGGCATCGCGCTTCGCCCCAAAAGATATGGCCTATTCGGCCACGCGCGATGCGTATAACATTTCCGCAAAAGTAAGGCGGGGTGGCGATTTTTAAGTCGCTTCGCTCGTTAAAAATCAGCCATGTCTTTAATAGAAAATAAAAAAGCGTATTTTAACTACGAAATAGGAGAAAAGTTTGACGCCGGCATGGAACTTCTCGGCTTTGAAGTAAAGGCGGTGAAAAACAAACAAGGCTCCCTGGAGGGCGCCTATGTAATCGTGCGCGGAGGAGAAGTTTATCTAATTAACGCCCATATACCGCCGTATCAACCGGCTAACGCACCGAAAGATTATGATCCCTATCGCAACCGCAGGTTGCTTCTTACGAAAAAAGAGATTGCGGAGTTATCTTTGGCTGAAGGAACCAAAGGATTGACAATTGTGCCGATATCGGTGTATAATAAGGGGCGTAAGTTAAAACTCTCTATCGGGGTAGGCAAAGGCAAGAAAAAAACCGACAAACGCCAATCAATAAAGAAACGCGACACCGAGAGATAGTTGGGAAGAACGTTGAAAAAGTAACGATCAACAAATAACATATAACAAATAAGGGTGTTGGATTCTCTCGTTATAAATTTTTATATGTTATTTGTTATCTGTTAAAAGTTATTTAAGGGAGTGATCGGCCTAGACAAGAGCCAATCGTTTTTATGTGCAATGCCGAGGCGCGCGAACCTCGCAAAAAATCGCGCAAACCATAAATGCTAAAACCGCATTTGGTAAAATTGTCTCACCGTATTTTGCGATGAGTGATTTTGCTTTCGCTCGCGCCTAAATTTATTTAGCCGCAAGCCATCTGTTGCAAGGGTGTTCAATAATTGCAACGAGGTGTAATACACTTTGAACTTGGCGATGCAACCGTTTCATTGCAAAGCCGAAAAAATGAAACTGGACGATTGAAGATTTTGCTTGTTCCCTACTTCAATCGTTGAGACCCGCGCAAGCGGAAAAAACAAGCTACGCGCTGTAAATTCATAAAAACATTTCTTTTGCACGGCGGTTCGATTCCGCCCACTTCCACCACTTCGCTAAAAGCCGCCTATTGTAATAGGCGGCTTTTAGCTTCGCGGTGCACGCACCTAAAGAAAGCAAAAAATCTAAGGCGTAATATAGAATATAGATTAATTGCTAAGAAGTGGTAGGATCCCGCGTAGCGCTTAGCGTGAAGTGGGATATAATTATTTATTATGTATTATGTGTACATATTAAAGAGCGAAAAAGATGGGTCTAGATATGTTGGTACCACAACTGATTTAAAAAACAGAATTGAAGAACATAATAAGGGTGAGACTAAATCTAATAAATCAAAAATTCCTTATAAAATCTCTTGGTGCTGTGCTTTTAGTAATAAAACACTCGCATATAATTTTGAGCGATATTTAAAATCAAGCTCTGGTCATGCTTTCACAAACAAACACTTAGTAACTCGTGACCGATGAATCACGACAAGTTCGATAGCGAAGCATCTGCCCACTTTCCCTTCTTTTTCTTGAATCCCGCACCGAAACCCGCTACAATAAGTCGACTTTAGTTAGGGCTCATAGTATAGCGGTAATACGTGGCCATGGCATGGCCAAGTTCGGGGTCCGACTCCCCGTGAGTCCACATAAAAAATATTACATTTCTGCCTAGGCAGAAATGTAATATGAGTGTATAGCGATTTTAGTAAAACATGTTAGTATGAAATTGCGCAAAAAAATGCGTGTTTTTAATAATTTTTAGCAAAAACATCATGAATCCATTCATCACCTTCGCCCTCACTTCGTCTTTACTGGCTATCGTTTACGCTCTATTTCTGGCAAAGAGCATCCTGAAAAAACCCGCGGGAAACGAAAAAATGCAGGAAATCGCCAAAGCTATTTTGGAAGGAGCAGAAGCGTATTTAAACAGACAATACAAAACCATAGGTATCTTTGCCGTCATTATTTTTGCGATATTATGGTTTTTTCTGGGAATTACCACCGCTTTGGGTTTCGCGGTCGGGGCAATATTTTCCGCTCTCGCCGGCTACATAGGGATGCATGTTTCGGTCCGAGCAAACGTGAGAACAGCCGAAGCGGCCCGCACGGGACTAGCAGAAGCGCTCTCTGTCGCTTTTCAGGGCGGAACAGTAACGGGACTCCTTGTCGTGGGGCTGGCTCTCCTCGGCGTTACCGGATTTTATTTAATTACCAAAGATGTTTCCTCTCTCCTCGGTCTTGGTTTCGGAGCAAGTTTGATTTCTATTTTTGCCCGCTTGGGCGGAGGAATATTTACCAAAGCGGCCGACGTTGGCACCGACCTTGTGGGGAAAGTTGAGGCCGGCATACCGGAAGACGACCCGAGAAATCCCGGCGTCATCGCGGACAATGTGGGAGACAATGTTGGCGATTGCGCGGGCATGGCGGCGGACCTTTTTGAA
>JBBTSJ010000033.1:0-4322 GCA_038064715.1 Patescibacteria group bacterium
AAGTCCTCCGTTGTCAAAAGATTTCTTGCGTAGAAAATCGGTACAAAAAATTACTGCCTGAAATTATACAATAAATTAACGCAAAAAACAACTAAAACAAACATTAAAAACAAAACCAAGCTAAAATATCTATTCTAGTATTCTCAAGAATACTAGAATGGAATCAATCACCCTGCGGCAGAGATCGCAGGAAAACGAGTTATATCATATCCGCAAAACCAGCGCCTCCCCCACCTTGTAAACATCGCCGGCGCCCATGGTGATTAGGATATCTCTATGCTTTAGGCTGTGTTTTAAATGTTCAATAATGTGTTTAAAGTCCGTATAAGAATTAACACTGTCATTTAGCATTCGTATTTTTTCAGCCAGCATTTCACTGGTGATGCCCGGATCAAACGCTTCCCGCGCGGCGTAAATCGGCGCGAGAACAACATCGTCGGCACAACCGAAGGAGTGGGCGAAGTCGTCAAGAAGCAGTTTGGTGCGCGAATAAAGATGCGGCTGGAATACAACGGTAATTTTTTTATCGGGAAATTTCTCGCGCGCGCCGGCAAGAGTCGCTTTCACTTCGGTAGGATGATGGGCGTAATCATCATAAACTTCCGCTCCATTTTTTGTCTTTCCCTTGTATTCAAACCTCCGCCAGGTGCCGGAGAAATTTTCTAGCGCCTCTTCGGCTTTGGCCGGATCAGACCGGAGCGCCGAGACCAAAGCCAAAACCGTTTTGGCATTCTCCCTGTTATGAGCCCCTGGAACCTTTAAATTGAGCCTAGAAACGTCGTGCGTGGAATAGTCTATAATCTGGGCTCTTACCCCCCTCAAGGCTCTCTTAATATAAGAATTCTTGGTATTTCCTACAACAAAACCGTTCTCTGGAACCTTAAGCGCGACCTCATTAAAAGCCGAAATTATATCTTCCATGTCCTTGTAGTAATCAAGGTGGTCGTTATCAATATTTGTAATGATAAAAATACGCGGACTTAAATTCACAAACGACCGACGGTATTCGCAAGCTTCAACAACCAGCACTCCTTTGTCGTATCCCTCTCCTAAAATATAGGCTGGCGTTTCTCCGGCGATGAAATTAGAACCGCCATTTTTAAGCAAGCTCCCCACAATGACTGTCGGATTGATTCCTTCGTTCCACAACACATCCGCAACCATAGCCGTAGTTGTCGTTTTTCCGTGAGTGCCGGAAATGGCAATAGTAAACATATTTTCGGAAATCAATCCCAAAAATTCAGGGTATGAAACGGTGGGAATATTTCTGCGTGTGGCTTCTTCATATTCAAGATTATTGGGCGAAACGGCGATGGTGTAAATCATCAAGTCGGCTCCATCTGGTATGTTTCCCGCTTTGTGTCCGACAAAAATATGCGCGCCAAGTTCCGCAAGCTCTTTGATAATTCTTGATTCTGAAATATCAGAACCGGAAATACTTTTACCCTGCGCAAGCATCATCCGCGCCACCGCCGAAATACCGATTCCTCCGATGCCGATGAAGTGCACGTGTTTTACTTTTTCTAAATCAATTTCTTTCATGTTTTCTTCGTACCAATAAATTTCTGTAGGTCCTCATACCAAGACTTTGCCCAAAGAAGGCGATCACAATTCCTCAGTGAAAGTTTATTGTTTTGGGCTATTTTTCTACCTAACTCTGTTACTTGCGGAATATATTCATCAAAATATCGCTGAATTACATTAGACGAATAGGTAATGTCAGGGTATTCTTTCCCTTTATTGTTGCGGTGTTCTTTTAATTGGCCACGAACACGCCAATCATAGACAGTAAAATTGTTGGGGTAAAGAATGGTTAGAATAGCTGACGCCATCGCTAACTTAATACCCGGTTGTTTTATCAAAACTTCTAATCTTGCTTGATTCTCTGTCGCTCTTTTAACATCATTTGTAATATTTCTTACTTTTTTCTCAAGCCAATTATTCTCGTTGACTTGATTCAGTTTATCTTTAAGAAAAATCCTTTTGATAAGTTCGGCATTCCCGGCTCTTTTCCATTTCACAACGGCAAAAAACTGCTCAGTCGTCAGATAACCGTTCTTTTGGAAAGATGCCCGTACTTCTTTCAGATATTTCTGTTCCAACCAATAGAACTTAAGAAAATTATCCATATTAGGACTTTACAAACTTTATAAACTTTATAAACTTTCGACTATTTTATTAAACTGCTCTCCCCGATCGTATTCATTCTTGAACATACCAAATGATGCAAAGGTGGGTGACAAAATCACAATCTCACCCTTTTTTGCCAATTTCATAGCGCCGCAAATTTATATGCGTCCACTCGAAACAGTTTCTAAACCTCCACCCCGGCAAGCTCAACCGTACGACGCAATAAACACGCGACTGTTACCGGCCCGACTCCTCCAGGGACAGGAGATATTAGGATATCCGTTCCTTCAAAACTCCCGCGAGCAAGGTCACCGACCGTCTTACCGTGAGCTTCTGATATTCCGCCGTCAATTATCAAGACTGCGTTCGGAACCATATCTCTTTTTATCAAACCGGGTCTGCCGCAAGCCGTTACCACCACATCTGCCTCTTTTAGCGCGTCTTTGTGTTTTTCAACTTCAGTAGATTGGATTATTTTTACAGTAAGACCTTCACTCTCCAACGCTTTTTGCAATACGTTACCGAACAAAGCAGAATTAACTACAATAACAGCTTTTTTCTTGTTAAGCGGAGTCCCGCTTTCTTTTGCCATCTCTAAAATAGCTCTTGGGAATATGGGTATACAGTCTTTACCCTCGGCAAGAAATTTTTCAATCGTTTCTTTATGAAAACCATCAGCGTCTTTTGCGGGAGCGATGGCGGTAATAATAGCATCAGTATCCATGCGCGGAGGAAGTGGTAATTGCACTAAAATCCCGTGGATATTTGGCTTGCCGTTCAAAACTTTTATAAGATTTACTATTTCTTCCGTTTTGGCATCAGCAAGAAAAAGATGTTTTTCAAAATAAAAACCGATTTCACGCGCTTTCTTTTCTTTTAGGGAAATATAAATTTGCGAAGCTTTATCGTCCCCCACCAAAACAACAGCAAGCCCGGGCGTAATCCCGGACTCCGCGATTTTCTTTTTTACATCGCCAAGTATTCTTTCAGCGACTGATTTGCCGTATAAAAAATTCACTGGTGCCGAGGGGGAGACTTGAACTCCCAAATCCTTGCGGAAACTAGCTCCTGAAGCTAGCGTGTTTACCAATTTCACCACCTCGGCGGATATTTGGATATTATATTATTTCACTATTTGACTATCCGCTACGATGCTACCGCAGAATGATGCTCTTCCGCAAGAAGTTTTTTGTAAACAAAAATATAAGCGAGAAGAGTCACCGGAATGGTTATAAACAAACCGATGCCGAAGATAATCGCCCCGAATAAATTCAACCCCATCAAAACAGACAAAAGAAAAATTAAATTCCACATATTACCTTTGGTGATTTTACCGCTTTCCCGAAACGCTTCTATCGGGCCCAGTTCCTTATCAACAATGAAAAGTTTATAAAATTGATATTTGACTGCAAGGTAAACCCCCGGGACAATCAAAAGCGCGAGACCAACCAACACCATGGCGGTATATAAAACTGACGCCACCAAATACTGCAAAACTATCCGATACTTGGAAAAAATATCGTGAATGGACGCCTCCCCGCTGTCGTATATTTTGAACAGCACGGTCAAAATAGAAACGCCGGCAAAAATCCCAACCAGAAATAAGAGCCCGGGGAATTCTTTCGCCCCAGACGAAAGAATTGATATAAAAAGCAAAAGTCCCACCAGAAACCAAATATTTTCTTTGGTCTTTTCCCAACCAAAAATCAAAGCTTCTTTTGTCGAAAATGTTGTTTTCATATTACCTATATTGTATAACTTATTCGCCTAACTTCAAAAGTACGCTCTGTGCGGGCCTGCCCTGTAGTGAGCTTTGCTCTATGGAATACAGTGGGGTATGCTTTCGACCTCTTATTTCCTGTGTGCGGGTGGAAAGAATCGGACTTTCGGCCTCCATATTATCAGTATGGCGTTCTACCACTGAACTACACCCGCAAAACCTTATAGAACACTGCAAATGTAACAAAAAATACCATTTTCGGCAATGCGGTTGCTTAAACTTTTATAGAACCCATCTCAAAATAAGGGTTCCTCGGAGCAAGCTCCGAGGTATTGAGGAAGCCACGTTTCCCTCGCCCTAACGCGCGGCAAAGCCGCGCTGTATTAATCTGTATTTTGAGGTGGTTTCTGGTCGTGATAGCATCTAAATCAGGTATCAAAAGCGGTTCGTTCAATCGACGGGAGAAGTATAC
>JBBTSJ010000034.1:0-7229 GCA_038064715.1 Patescibacteria group bacterium
GGCGAGCGGAGCGAGCACCTTAGCGGGTGCAGGGCTTGCCCTCTGGTTCAATACCATTTATTAAGAGCTTACTTTTGAAGTAAACTTCTAACGGGGCGAGTAAAAAAGATAATATGGCTAACAACACAGAAACAAGATTAGATAAGATAGTGTCGTTGTGCAAACGGCGAGGGTTTATTTATCAGGGCTCGGAAATTTACGGCGGACTCTCAGGTATTTATGATTATGGTCCGCTTGGGGTTGAAATGCGGCACAACATTAAACAGCATTTTTGGAAAAAATTTATTGTTGAACGAGAGGATGTTTATGGCATGAGCGCGGCGATTTTGATGCCTGAACGGGTATGGGAAGCGTCAGGGCATACGGAACTCTTTACCGACCTTTTGGTGGAGTGCAAGCTTTGTCACGAGCGTGTTAGGGCGGATCAAACGGAGGCAGTTTCCGAACACGAAGAAGAACATAAAAAAGAAAAGAAAACTACAGAATGGTCCGAACCGCGTGTTTTTAATCTGCTTGTTGAAACGAAACTAGGCGCTTCGGAAAAATCCGCCACCAAAGTTTATTTGCGCGGCGAAATTACACAGGGTGTTCATGTCAATTTCAAAAACATACTTGATTCGATGCACCCCAAGTTGCCTTTTGGCATCGGGCAAATCGGCAAAGCTTTCAGGAACGAAATTACCCCCAGAGATTTTTTGTTTCGCCAGCGCGAGTTTGAGCAGATGGAATTGCAATATTACATAAAACCGGATGAACAAATCGGCCGGGAAATGTTTGAAATTTGGAAAAATCATTCTCTGGAGTGGTATTACAGCCTTGGCTTTTCCAAAGACAATTTGAGATTGCGGGAGCACGGACCGGATGAACGCGCTCATTACGCCAAAAACGCTTGGGACATTGAATACAACACGTCTTTTGCCGGGTGGAAAGAAGCTTGGGGCATACACCATCGCGGCGACTGGGACTTGAAAAGACATAGTGAATATTCGGGCGTTGATCTGTCGTATCATGACAATGAAACCGGCGAGAAATATATTCCGTGGGATATTGAATGTTCGGGCGGAGTTGACCGCGCGGTTTTGTTCGTGCTTCTTGAGGCATATACGGAAGACGAGATGAATGGAGAAATGCGCGCTTATTTAAAATTACACCCTCGCGTGGCGCCCGTGAAGGCGGCAGTATTTCCGCTTTTGAAAAACAAACCGGAACTTGTGGAGAAAGCCCGCGTTGTGTACGAAACGTTGAAAAAAGAAATAGGCGGAGTAATGTTTGACGACAACGGGAATATTGGCAAACGCTACCGAAGACAAGACGAAATCGGCACGCCTTACTGCATCACGATTGATTTTGATACTCTGGGCGATGACACAGTAACCATGCGTGACAGGGACACCGGCAAACAAGAAAGAATGAAAATTTCCGAACTTGTTTCGTCTGTCCGTGAAGCCATAAAATAGTCTATTGCTCTACAATTAATTTCCGTGAATCCCGTAGTGAAAATGGCATCAGAGTTCTGAAATTTTTAAAAAGTAAGTAAGCAGTAATTTATAAACATAATTTTAAATTGTGGTAACGGAGCTCCCCAAGGAGCAATGCCATTTTCTACTATCGGGATGCGATTTAAGAAAACCATTTTAAAAAACGGACTCCGTATAATAACTGTACCGATGAAAGATAACCCGACGGTAACCGTGCTTGTTTTGGTCGAGGCAGGTTCAAAGTACGAGACCAAAGAAATAAACGGGGTATCGCATTTTTTGGAACACATGTGTTTCAAGGGGACAAAGAAGAGGCCGTCGTCTTTTATCATTACCGAAGAGTTAGACAGCATCGGCGCCCACTACAACGCTTTTACCGGGAATGAATACACGGGATACTATGCCAAAGCCGAGGCCAGACATTTTTCAAAAATTCTTGACGTAGTTTCGGATATTTATCTAAATCCGCTTTTTTCCGAGGGTGAGATTGAGAAAGAAAAAGGAGTTATTTCCGATGAAATAAATATGTACGAAGATTTGCCTAATCGCAAAGTCGGGGAAGTTTTCATGAGCCTTCTTTACGGAGACCAGCCAGCCGGGTGGCCTGTCGCGGGCAAAAAAGAAATCATCAGAAGATTTAAAAGAAAAGATTTCATAGACTACAGAAAGAAACATTATGTGGCGCGGGGAACGCTGGTAGTTGTAGCCGGGAATATAAATGAAAGCAAGGTAACATCGGCTGTAAAGGAAAAATTTACCGGCATTTCCACGGCGCCAAAGGGCAAAAAAATAAAAACCAAAGAATCGCAAGCGTCTCCTAAAATCGCTTTGTTTAAAAAAAAGACCGACCAGGCCCATTTGATATTGGGAGTCCGCTCGTTTGACGCTTACAGCAAAAATAACCCCGCTTTGGCTCTCTTGTCCGGTGTTTTAAGCGGAGGAATGAGCGGGCGCCTTTTCCAAAAAATCAGAGACGAAATGGGAGTGGGATATCGGATAAGCGCCGGCAACGACGCTTATACCGATCACGGCATTTTTGAGGTTTCAGTCGGGGTGGACAATAAGCGCGTGCCGGAAGTCATTTCCGCCATAACGAGCGAGCTTAAAAAATTAAAAGAAGAAAAAGTTTCTGCCGTAGAGTTGAAAAAAGTGAAAGATCACATAACCGGAAGCATGGCTTTGGGTCTTGAGTCATCGGACTCTTTGGCCGAGTTTTACGGT
The DNA here is from genome assembly GCA_038064715.1 of Patescibacteria group bacterium. Taxonomy (GTDB): domain Bacteria; phylum Patescibacteriota; class Minisyncoccia; order Phycocordibacterales; family VMEP01; genus JBAZYZ01. The sequence continues at coordinate 2,700 of JBBTSJ010000034.1, forward strand.
ATGCAGGAAATATTGAGAAAACCGGTATTGAACCATGTTGATATTGAGAAAAAAATAAATGCTGTAACCTCAGATGACGTGAGAAACATCGCCAGAGAAATTTTCCAAAACAAAAGATTGAACTTGGCGTTGATTAGCCCGCTTGGCGACAAAAAACGCCTAAATAAAATACTGGACCTTTCTTAGCGGAAGATATTCCAAAAAATATCGCACAACGGTTATTCCGTTTTGACACTTTGCGGAGTTTCCTTTCTTTGTATATTATTACGGGATGCCCAGTAGTAGAATTTGACGACGCGCTCCGCCGGAAGGCGGACGCAAAAAGAATCGCCAAATTCACTACCGGACTAATCCCGCGGCGCCCCGTAGCAAGTATTCTTTACTACTGGGGTAGTGAAAATGGCATTGTGGAGCTACTGCGGGTAAATTGTTGTCTGTAAACAAAAGAAACTTTATTAAATAAACAAACCAAACGGCAAAACTTCTCCACAAGGGAGCCATGCCATTTTCTACTAACGGGATGAATGATAATAATCTTTCGGTGAGCATGAGCTGGGGAACGATGATTAAAGCAGTGGTTGTTATTGCGCTGTCTATCGCTTTCTACATGATTCGTGACGTTATTTTAGTCATACTGACCTCTGTAGTCATAGCTTCCGCCTTGGAGCCGATGACAAAATGGCTGATGAAATGGAGACTGCCAAGGGTGATTTCGGTCATAATAATTTTTGTTGCCTTTTTCGCCTTTTTCGCCGGCATTTTCTTCTTTTTTGTTCCCCCTCTTCTGGATGATGTTTCTGCTTTCGTTTCTTCCGTCCCCGTATATCTTGAATCCTTTAATTTCGCGGGAAGCAAATCCTTTTCCGGCATATTCGGCCCGCAAGGCGTTATTGACAGTTTCTCCGGAACGGCTATCTCTTCCGTAGAGCTGATTTCCGAAATAAAAAGCTCTTTCTTTGGGTTGTCGGGGGGAATTTTCCACGGTATCAATGTAGTTTTTGGGGGATTGCTTAGTCTCGTTATCATCGTTGTCTTGTCTTTTTATCTGACGGTGCAAGAACGCGGTATTGAAAACTTCTTGCGTATTGTCACTCCGATTAAACACGAAGCTTACACTCTGGACTTATGGGCGCGCACCAGGCGCAAAATTGGGCTTTGGATGCAAGGTCAGCTTATCTTAGGCGTTCTTATGGGAATTTTTGTATATTTGGGGCTTGCGATTATGGACCTGCCTTATGCCCTGCTTTTGGCCGTTATCGCCGCGGTTTTTGAGCTTATTCCGCTCTTCGGACCTGTTCTCGCAGCTGTACCGGCGGTATTCATCGCTTTTACGAATGCCGGCGTCGGTTTGGGGCTTACCGTTATCGGATTTTATGTAATTATGCAGCAGTTTGAGAACCATCTTATTTATCCTCTTGTTGTCAGAAAGGTTATAGGCGTGCCGCCTCTCGTTGCCATTTTGGCCCTTCTTATTTTTGGCGAACTGTTCGGTTTTTTGGGTCTGATTATCGCCGTGCCTGCGGTTACCATGATGCTTGAGATAGCCGACGATATAGACAAAAGAAAGAAAAAAACTGTCACGGAACCGTCTTTCGGCAGGTGAGTTCTTAGGATTCTGAGTATATGAAAAAAACGTTTTATTTAACGACCGCTATTCATTATGCCAATGCCGCTCCCCACATAGGGCATGCCTACGAAGAAGTGCTGGCTGACGTAATTGCCAGGTACAAAAGAAACAGCGGTCTTGACGTATGGTTTTTGACCGGCATGGACGAACATGGTTCTAAGAATTTGCGCACAGCCAAAGAAAACAACATGGACCCGCAAGCTTTCGTTGATCAAAACGCGAAAATCTTCAGAGATTTATTTAACGAACTTCAAATTTCCTACGATGATTTCATCAGAACTTCGGACAAGGAAAAGCATTGGCCGGGTGCGATATCTCTTTGGAAAGCTTTGGATGACAAAGGCGATATTTATAAGAAAAAATACCGCGGGCTTTATTGTGTGGGGTGCGAGGAATTCAAAACGGAAAAAGATTTGGTGGGTGGCAAATGTCCGGAACACGACAAAGCTCCGGAGACCACAGAAGAAGAGAACTACTTTTTTCGAGCCTCCAAATATGGCGGTGAGGTTTTGAATAAAATTGAATCCGGAGAATTAAAAATTACGCCCTCGGCGCGGAAAAATGAAATAGTTTCGTTTTTGAAAGAGGGGCTAGAGGACGTCAGCTTTTCCCGTTCGGGGAAAGATATTCCGTGGGGAATTCCGGTACCGAAAGACGCGACACACACGATGTATGTGTGGTGTGACGCTCTAACGAATTACATTTCCGCCCTTGGTTACGGCAGAGAAGACGAGCTTTTTAAGAAATATTGGCCGGCAGACATGCATATTGTGGGGAAAGGAATCTTTCGTTTCCACGCGGCCCTTTGGCCGGCCATGCTCATATCTGCCGGGTTGCCTTTGCCTAAGGAAATTTTTGTGCACGGCTACATTACTTCGGAGGGCAAGAAAATGTCCAAGTCAATCGGCAATGTGGTTGACCCGAAAAAAATTGTTGAAAAATATGGAGTGGAAGCATTCAGGTATTTTATGGCGCGTGAGATTTCTCCGTTTGAAGACGGAGATTTTACGGAAAAAAAATTTATAGAAACTTACAACGCCAATTTGGCGAACGGTTTGGGGAATCTTGTTTCGCGGATTATGAAGATGGCGGAAACATACCTTGGAAGTCCCGTGGAAGTTTCTCAAGATGGCCGTTTGCCGTTAAAATTCCCCGAATTTCAAGCGGCTATGGAAAACTTCAACATACAGCTTGCCGCCGATGTTATTTGGGAAAATATTTCAAATCTTGACGAGATTATTCAAAAAGAAGAGCCGTTTAAGATTGTAAAAGAAGACAAAGAAAAAGGAATAAAGATTATCAAAGAGTTGGTTGATGATTTATTTATCATCGCGAAATATCTGGAACCGTTTTTGCCTGACACGGCAAAGACTATCCAACACTTGATACAAAAAAACAAAATGCCGGAAAAACCTCTTTTTTTACGAATCACATAATTTTTTGTTACCGTATTTAACTAGACGCTTCACGCTCTACGCTAGACATTTCATGAAGTATTTTGACGCCCATTCGCACATACACGGCAAGGAATTTGACGCTGACCGTAGCGAGGCGATGGCACGCATGCGCGAGGCGGGGGTTTCTACCATTACCGTCGGCACGTATCTTGAAAGTTCCAGGAAAGCGGCAGAACTTGCCGAGCGCGAGCCGGATATCTGGGCGACAGTGGGACTTCACCCGACAGACACAGACGAAGATTTTGACGAAAAAGAATTTAACAAATTGGCGGAGTATAAAAAAGTTGTCGGCATAGGAGAGTGCGGGTTGGACTACTTTAGACTTACGACTAACCCATCGGCTTCGCTCGGGGTAAACGACCAACGACTTACGAATGAAAAGAAAGAAATACAAAAAGAGAATTTCAGAAAACAAATTGAACTAGCTCTTGCCGTAAATAAGCCGCTTATGATACACAGCCGTCCGTCACGGGGGACTATGGACGCGTATGAAGACGTTTTGGAAACCTTAACCTACAACCTACAACTCACAACCCACAACCTAAGAGGAAACATACATTTTTTTGTCGGCGATAAGATAATTGCCAAACAATTTCTTGACTTGGGTTTTACGATATCATTTGCCGGAGTTATCACGTTTGCCCGCGATTACGACGAGGTCATAAAGTATATTCCGCTTGAATCCATACTTTCCGAAACAGACTGTCCGTACGTGTCTCCTGTTCCGTATCGCGGCAAACGCAACGAACCGGCATATGTCGCGGAGGTGGTCAAAAAAATAGCGGAGATAAAAAATCTGCCGATTGATAAAGTTTCAGAGGCGCTTTTCAAAAATGCAGAACGTGTGTTTTTGAATACCGCTTGACCATATCTTTGGCATCAAGTATCTTCAATAGAGAGTTGTCTCAACGAGCGAGGGTCGGATGGAAAATCCAATGCGCAGTGATCATGTGGCTTGGTGCGAAATACATTGTCTAGAAAAAGGGATAGGGATTGAGGTAGCGGTTCACAGGTCGTTTTTTGAAAGCTGGGACAAGTTTAAACTACCCGAAGGCTCACCGAAAAAACCCGAATGGCCCTCAGGTTCAAAGATAAAAGGCGATTGGCGGGTTTGGGAATTTAAATTTCCTCGGAACGTCTTGGGGAAAGGCAGAGAAGATGGATGGCAGATACGGCTATCTCTGCAGAATCTGTTCAATCGAATAAATACAGCCCATGCTTTTGATTGCAGGTCGCGGGCGAGATCTTGCCAGCTTTTATTCATCGAGTATTTTTCGGTGGCGAAACAGCCCAAAGGTGCCGGTTTCTCTGTCGTTGTTTGTCCTTCTTTGGGCGGATGGATTGCCGCGCAGAGCGGAGAATCGTTGGAGGGTTGCGCCGAAAAAATTACCAAAGAAATGCGAAGAGTAGGTAATTACATGGCGAAAGGACAGAGATGGGACTGGG
>JBBTSJ010000035.1:0-10194 GCA_038064715.1 Patescibacteria group bacterium
ATACCTTAATTTGACTGTCGCTAGAAAATAAGCTAAGATGAAACTTGCCTTTGGTATAGGGCGTTTTCTTTTGATAAGAGCACGAATAAACAATCAAATAAGGGCGCTTGAACTTAGAGTCATCGGAAGCGAGGGCGAGAATTTGGGCGTTATAACGACAAAAGAAGCCCAAAAAATAGCCGACCAAGAGGGGCTTGATTTGATTGAGATATCGCCGGAAGCCGTTCCTCCCATTGGAAAAATAATGGATTTCGGCAAATATCAGTACGAGCTTTCCAAAAAGCAAAAGAAAATGAAGGCCAAGGCGCACACGACCGAAACGAAAACTTTGCAGGTCAAGGTCGGCACCGGAGAACACGATCTTGAAATAAAAGCCAAACAGGCGACTGCATGGCTCAAAGAGGGCCACCGCATAAGAATAGATTTGTTTCTTTCCGGTCGTTCCAAATATATGGAAGAACCGTTTCTTAAGGCGCGTCTTGAAAGAATACTTCATCTTATAACGGAAAATTATAAAATCGCCGAGGAATACAAAAGAGGGCCGAAAGGACGGACGATAGTGATAGAGAGGGAAACAAAAAAAATAACTCACGACTAACGACTGACAACTAACAACAAAAAGGCCGCAATTAGTAAGTCGCGGGTCGTAGGTTGTAAGTCGTAAGTCAAATCCATGAAAACAAACAAATCATACTCCAAAAGACTTCGGGTAACCAAAAACGGAAAGGTTCTGGCAAGAAAGCCGGGCTTCAACCATTTTAACGCCAAGCAAAAGCGAACCAAACAATTAAGAGGCAAAAAGCCAACAATTTTCGTAATGACCAGCAAACAAAGGAGCAGATTTCTCCCCGGAACAGGCGCTAAGTAACAAACTGTAAAAAAAATATTAACAAAGAAAGGGCTGGATAATGATTTATATAGTCACTCCGCTCCTTATAAATCAATCGTATGTCACGAGTAAAAAAAGGGAAAATTGCCGCGAAAACAAGACGAAATGTCCTCAAAAAGGTAAAGGGTTACCGCTTTGGACGCAGTACCAAAGAAGCGCAAGCTTACGAGGCTATCGTTCACGCCGGCAAATATTCTTTTGCCCACCGCCGCGACAAAAAGAACGATTTTCGCCGTCTTTGGAACGTCAAAATAAACGCCGCTTTAAGAGAAAACGGACTTACATACAGCAAATTCATCAATATGTTGAAGAAAAAGGGCGTTGCCTTGGACAGAAAAATTTTGGCCGACCTCGCGGAAAACAATCCCGAAAGTTTCAAAAGGGTCGTCGCGCAAGTTAAGTAGACCAAACAAAAAAACTTCGCACCGCGGAGTTTTTTGTTTTTATTTGTTATTTGCTGTCACTTATTTATTGTTTACTGGTCCAACCTGTTGACCTCCTGCTCCATTCCGTTAATTCCGTTCAATACCGCTCTGTCTGACCTCTTGACTGACTTTATAAGTTCAATGGCGCGTTTAACCAGCTTTTCCGGGCTTTCGTCAAAAATAATGTGTTTGTTGATGCGGTTGCTTTTGTCTATTATATTTTTCAAAATCTCGTCCATATCCCATTCGCCTTGCAAGATACCTATGGTTTTCTCGTCTTCGTAAGCAATGGTAAATTCATGAACTGTGCCGATGCGCCCGCACCCGATTAAAACCGCGTCCGCCGAACGAGTGAGCAAAAGGTCGCGCCCCGAATATCCGAATCCGGTATATACTATCAAGTCCAAGTAATCTATCGGCAGGCGATATACTTCCAAATGTTCTCTCTCGCTTCCCGCCGGCGAAAATCCGATGGAAATGCCGCCAGCCTCTTTGGCTCCCATGGCGGCCCAGAGAGGGAAGCCAGTGGTGGCGCCGGTCAAAAGTATGGCTCCTTGAGAAACCACCTCGCGCCCCAGGGCTTTGGCTTTTTCAAGAGCGCCCGGTCCGCAATGCCCCGTCTCCGCCGCGCCGGAAACGCATATTTTGAGTTTGTTGTGCCCGTGTTTGTCGTTGCCTTCCATGATAAAAATTAAAAATGTAAAGCGAAAAAATAAAAATTGAATTCAGTAGTTTTATAGTTTTTCATTTTTAAATTTAAGTTTTTAGTTTATTCATTATACCACGGCGTTTAAAATTCCAGAGTAACACTTTCCCCCCTCTCCGGAACGAAAGCATCAATGCCCAAATAGTCCCTTAATCTCTGGGCCAAAAACATGGAAGATTTCGGTTCACCCAAAACGACAAACACTTTATTGACTTTTTCGGCGGTATTTTCAACGAAAGAAAACAAGTGGTCCCCGTCTTTGTGCGACGAATACCCGAAAATACTCACAACTTTCGCGTTTACCGCCACATCCGCTCCGAGTATTCGTATCGTTTTTGCTCCTTCTTGGAGCATTCTGCCCGGAGTGCCTGCCGCCTGATACCCCACCAAAAGAAGCGTTGACCTTGGGTCCGGCAAATACAACTTCTCGTGATGGATTATGCGTCCGCCGTTGGACATACCCGACCCGGCAATGATGATTTTCGGATTCCGTATCAAGCGTATGTTTTTTGATTCTTCCGTGGTAAGTGTCGCGCGAAGCCCCGGAAAATTAAAAATGTCGTCGCCTCCTCTGATTTGGCTGCGGGTCTCTTTGTTAAAAAATTCGCCAGACTCTTTGTATATTTTTGTAACTTTTATTGCCAGGGGAGAATCAAGAAATATAGGAACCGGGGGAATTCTTTTATTTTCAACAAGATTATTTATTTCAAAAAGCAAATCCTGCGTGCGTTCCAACGAAAAAGCCGGGACAAGAAGCGCCCCTCTGAACTTGACCGTGTTTTCTACGGTTTCCTCCATCCGTTTTTTCCTTTCTTCGTGCGGTTCATGATTACGGTCCCCGTAAACGCTTTCCATCACCAAATAATCCGCGTCCGTCACAATTTCCGTGTCTTTCAAAAGAGATGCCGGGGAGTTGCCCAGGTCGCTGGTAAAAATAATCTTCTTCCCGTTGTATGTGATTTCAATCATGGCGGAACCCAAAATATGCCCGGAATCCCGGAAAACCACGGAGAAAGGGCCGGCAGAAACAGGCTGGTGATAAGAAACCGTTTTCCAGAGACGCATGGAGGAGGCAATGTCCGGCTCCTCATAAACAAGAGGCAAATTGTCGTCTTTTGATTCTTTCTCAAAAATGCCGAGGCTGTCCTCAAGCATAACTTCGCTGATTCGTTTTGTCGGCAAAGTTGAATAAATCGGTCCCTTATACCCATGCCTCACGAGACGCGGAATGCGTCCGGTGTGGTCCATGTGGGCGTGAGTCACAAAAAGAGCGGAAATTTCTTTCGGGTTGTAAGGGAATGGCTCAAAATTGCGGTCGTCGCGTATTTTTCTGCCTTGAATAAGCCCGCAATCAATCAGTATTTTTGTTCCTTCCGCCTCAAACAAAAAATTGGAGCCTGTCACTTCCCCCGCTCCTCCGCAAAATGTCAGTCGCGCTTGTTTGTTGATAGCCATTTATGTTTTAACTTACAATCATTATATCAGATTATGCCCAAGAAAAAATCCGCATAAGCGGATTTTTTCTTAGAGTTACTTGGCGGATATTAGCCACTAGTTAAGTACCAAGTGGGTAATCTCAGCTTTGCGCCAAGGCGCAAAACATTTTGAATTCCCTGCTAAATTATTTAATCTAGATAATATTCCAAATAACTCTGCTTACAGTTTGCGCTTGCGAAAAATTTTTGCAATATTGACCGTGTCAAAAATTTATATCCGAATAGCGCGTGGGTGAAAGATATCTTGATTTAAATAACCTTTTCGGTAATTGACAACGGTTCTGCTCTGTTTTTTAACAGAACAAGCCCTTCTCTCCCTTGTCCTCGTTTAATTTTTAATTTTCAAACTAAAAATTTGATAAATTGTAAATTAATAATTATTAAATGTTTCTGCTAATCTACTCCGTAACGTTTATACTTGAAAACCGGAGACTTACCAAACCAAAAATTAATTTCGTGAGTAGCTTCGGCCTGTGTTTCCGAGGCGTGGACAAGATTGGCCACTGCCCTTTTTTCCATATTCGCGAGTACCGGAGAATCAACGGAGAAATCCCCGCGAACCGTGCCCATTTCCGCGAGATACGGCAAAGTTTGTCCGGTAATTTTGCGCACCATATCAACGGCGTGAATCCCCTGAACCACCATGCGGACAAGCGGAGCTGAAGTCATATAATCAACAAGCCATTTTCTCACCATTTTGCCGATTTTCGCCGGGTCGCTGGTTCCTAATTCTTTTTTAGGGTCCACTCCGTATTTTTGGTATGTAGATAATGTTTTCTCGCCAAGCCGCGTAATCCATTTCTGGTCTTTTGGATAATGGTTGTCAATTTGCTTAACTGTCGGCTGAAACATTTCAAGCGCGACAACTTTGAGGTCGCGTCGCTCAAAACGGCTTATGACTTCGCCGACTAATCCTTTCTGAACCGCGTCCGGCTTTAACATCACGAATGTTTTCTCTTCTTTAAAATTGGCCATGGGATTAACAAATAACTAATAACATATAACAAATAATCATACGGGCATACTAGCAGGATTTTATGTATTTGCAAAATCTGCCTGTGGTATGCGGGCGAATTTTGCAAATTGAAATTTTCTTATTTGTTATATGTTATTTGTTGTCACTTGTTTCTCGTATCTCTTCATCATTTCCGCCTCTACTTCCGCTCTGTCTCGACCATATTTCATTCGCGAGAATTCTTTTACTTTACCCGCGTGCTCGCGGTCTCCTTTTTTATCCCGCGGAACCTCCATGGAAAACGGCTTGGCGGGCTGACCGCGAATCAACATCTTTATATAGCAGTTATAGTTGTCTATGCTGATGATATCGCGCGGAGTGAAAACCGGCTCAAACTGTTTGGCCAAAAATTCGGCATCTTCGCTTCCCACCCGATATACCGCCACAGAACCAACATTGCCGAAAACAGCGTTCTTGATTCCATCTTCCAGTTGTTTGATATACTGATGCGCGAGATTTAGTCCCAAGCGATACTTGCGCGCTTCGGATAAAATCGTGGAGATCGAATCTGTGGTTACATTTTGGAATTCGTCTATATATAAATAAAAGTCGGGAACTTCTCGCACCCCGATAGCGTCAACGCGAGAAAGGGCGGCCATTAAAATTTTCCCAACTAAGATAAGACCGAGCAAGCTCGCGTTGATGTCGCCCAGACGCCCTTTTGAAAGATTTATCAGAAAAATCTTTTTGCTGTCCATTATGTCGCGGAAATTAAACGACGAACGCTCCTGCGAAACTATCGGTCTCATAAAATCGTTTGACAAAAATACGTCAAATTTGTTGGTTATATAAGGCACGAAATTGGCCAGTGATTGATCCCCTGTGGTCCGAACGGCATTCTCCCAAAACTGCGTAATGAGCGGATTTTTGCAATGCGAAAGCTTCATGGATCGATATTCTTTGTCAGACATAACTCTGCCTATATCAATAAGAGTGTTGCCTGATTCGGGATGCTCCATAACCAAAAGCGCGCTGTTTCTAAAATATTGTTCAAACATGGGCCCACCGGAAATTTTCATGTCAAATAACTTGTTGAAAATAGCCAGAAGCTCGTTGACTACGAAAGTTTTCTGCTCGGGAAACCGCGGGTCGTATTCAAGCATATTAAGCCCCATTGGTCTTCCCATGTCCGCCGGGTCAAAATAAATCACATCATTAATTCTCTCCGGCGGAACATTAGCCAAAATGTCCATGATATCCGTACCGTGCGGATCTATCATACAAACGCCGTTTCCGGCTTCCATATCCTGCACAATCATGTTCTTCAAAAGCGTGGTCTTCCCAGTTCCTGTTTGTCCGATAACGTAAAAATGTCTCATGCGGTCCTCGGAAGCGAGGAATATGGGCGTTTCCAAGTGCCGATATTTATTCGTACCCAAGAAAACGCCTTCTTTTGACATCGCAAGCGGGGCCGGCGCCGTGGCGCTTTTGCCTTGTTTTAGTTGAGGAGAATCAGTAGCCCCAATGGGGAAATGAATTAGGGACGACAATTCTTTTATGTTAAGCGGCAAGGGATGGTCATATGAAAAAGTTCTGTAAGAAAATTCGTGAAAAAGTTTCCTCAATTCGCGCCTGCTTTTCATCGCTTGGAAAGTTATGCCGTTTGACCCAGCCAAGGTGAATTGATTGAAGGCCGACTCAACGTCGGAGAGAATTTCTTCCGCGCGGTTGGCTGTATCGGCAGAAGCAATAACGCGGATATTAGAATTAACAATAGTATTCCCAATTTTGTCCGTTAGGCGCTTTATGGCGCTTTCGTCTATCTTTTTTGTCTCTCCGTCTTCTTCTTTCTTTTTCGCGCTACCGCCAAAAACAAGCTCTCCTATGACTTTGGCAAAAGCGCCGCCAAACCCCCATGCGATATTTGTAGCTTCTTTGATAGAGACCCCGCGTTTTATCTGGTCCAACACCGAACCATACTTTTTCAAAAAATAATCTCCTACCGGCGTGATGACAAACTGAAGCGCCGCGCCTTCGCCATCTTTTTTAAGTTTTGAAAAAACATTCAAAATAACGGGCAAGGTGTCGTTTTCAAAAGCTTCGTATGTTTTTATGGGAAATACCTGCGATTCTGTAAATTCAGCGTATGCCCCAACCGACGCGCCGGTATCGTTGAAGATATTGTAATCATCTTTAATCTCCTTGAGTCGAGCTTTCGGATAAAGAGCCAGAAGCTGTTTCTCAAGCAAGTCTTCCTTGTCGCCGGGCACCGCCGAATAAAAAACAATTTCATCGCTCTCGTTTGAAAGAGATATTTCAAGCGTAAAATAGTTTTTGCCCGGCAGGTTGTCGCGGCCGTCGGAGATGGAAAGCATGCCCGCGTAAAATTGTTCCATCACGGCGATTATTTTCTTAAAATCTTTTTCGACTCCGCCACCCGGCGTATTTCTTTCTCCTTCCGGCAAAATTATTTCAAACAATTTCATCCCAAGCGACTTTCTAAGATCCTTGTTCTTTTCTACTCCCGGCACACTTCCTCCGGATTTCAAGTATTGAATCAAGAGGCGGTGAAAGTCATCATCTATGTGCGGATTATCCAATTTTTCCACGACGGAAAGAGTGTTTTTTATCCCATGACTAAGCAATATGCCGAGTAGCTCTTCCATTTTCTTGTCGTGGGCTTCGGGTTTAAGTTCCAGAACAATCTGCTCGGTTTTTGTTTCCGAGACGGCGTATTTGGGCGATAAAACATCTGCTGATTTTTGCGAAGCGTAATCTTGAATCACCCCTCGCGCCGATTCCAACTTTTCCAAATCTTTCCTCCCCGCACCGACATCCTCAATCTCGTTTTCTTTGGCCGCTAATTTCTCTCGCAAAAAACGAACCTCCTCTTCGGGGGATGAAAATTTTTCTCGCGCCACTGTTCCGACATTTTCCATCTATTTACACCAATAATAGCGCAAGACACGCCAATTTCAATGCGACAACGTGAAAAACTAGGTTCTCCGCGGCAAAATTGTGAGAATCTCCGCTCCTTTCTCCGTGACCAAAACCGTATGTTCAAAGTGGGCGCTTCGCGACCCGTCCAAGGTGCGAAAGGTATACCCATCTTTATGGTCTATATAAACTTCTCCGCCGCCTTCGTTAAATATCGGTTCAAGAGCAAGAAGCATCCCTTTTTTAAGCATCGGGCCGGTGCCCGATTCCCCGTAATTGGCTATGTGGGGTTCTTCGTGAATATGTTTGCCTATGCCATGCCCGCCTAAGATTTGCACCACCCCGTATTTCCCGCCTATGGCTTCTTTTTCTATGGCCTCGCTGATATCTCCGATACGCCCGCCGTTTTTAATTACTCCGATTCCGGCTTGGAGAGCTTGCTTTGTTGTCCTGATAAGTTCATGCGCCCCCGCGTCAATCTTCCCGACAGGCGCGGTGATTGCCGCGTCAACAAAAAATCCGCCGTGCTTTAATCCCAAATCAAGACCGACAATATCCCCTTCTTTAAGCGTTCGCGCGCCTGGAATGCCGTGAACCACTTCGTTGTTTACCGAGACACAAAGCGTGGCCGGATACGGCCTGTCCGCGCCGTCCGGTTTGTAGTTTAAAAAAGCCGGAATATCTCCGTTTCCCCGAATTAATTTTTCAGCCAAAACGTCCAGTTCTTTGGTGGTAATTCCCGGCTTCACGGCCTTTAGAACCTCGCTCAAAACAAAAGCGAGGCGTCTTCCGCCCTCGCGAACAATTTTTATGTCTTCTTCGGTTTTAATAATGGTAGACATGATACGAATGATTAACGAATTGAGACGAATGATACGAATTGGGTTCGAGTTATTCGCATGCGCTATTCGTCAAGTGTATCTACCGCATATTGGCATCACGTACTTTAAAATAAACTACCTCGCAGCAAGCTGACGAGGTATTTATTTTGAGAACCTCTCGGTTCTCAACGCTCGCTTCGCTCGCTGCTTTCCTCCACGGGGAAACTCCCGTTTCCCCGACCCCCTTCCCTCATCCCGCATTCATCCCCGCGGCAAGACGGCGGGGAATTCTGCGGTTTGATTAAAAACTGAAAATTGCCGAGACGATGTCTCGATGTACTTCTTCGATGGTCTGCTCCCCGTTTATGTCAACAACTCTGTAATAGGGCTCCTCCCGAAACCAATCAATGGCCGGCTTCACTTCCGTATCAAACCAGGCCAGACGCTTTTTGACTTCTTCTTCACCTATATCGTCTTTCCGACCGCGATCGCGCAATCTTTCTTTGGACCATTCGCTTGAAACATCCAAATGAACGACAATCGGCTGTTCTTTTTTGAAAAAACGGAGGGCGGTATCGAGCACCATGGCTTCGCGCAATCTTCTCGGCGCGCCGTCAATAAGCAAATGCTCGTTTCCTTTTATTTTGTCGATCATTTCTTCCGACCACATAAGCACGGCCAAAAATTCCGGCTGAAGTTCTCCTTTCTCCATTATTTCTTTGGACAAATCGCTGGCGTAAGAATCACCGGCGATAAAAGAACGGAAACGCCCTCCGGTTTCAATGAGAACGACAGAACACCCGGAATTTTTTTCTTCCAGGTACTTCTTCAAAAGTTCAATTTGCGTGCCTTTACCGCAACCGGAACGGCCAACGAAGATAAAAGTCATGGGTAACATATAACATATAACTTATAACTTATAACAAATAAAGTAAACCTTTCTTTGTTGTATGTATGCTACTAAAAACCACTTGGAACATAAAACTCCAAACCAATGAACAAAGATAAAAAATTTATCAACTAATCTTTGTTCTTCATAAATTCTGCTTATTATTTAATAATTAATGACAAAATGAAAATTAACCTATACCATATTCTATTCCTGCCTAGGCAGGAATAGAATATGGTATAGGTTAATTTTCATTTTGTCATTAATTATTAAATAATAAGCAGAATTTATGAAGAACAAAGATTAGTTGATAAATTTTTTATCTTTGTTCATTGGTTTGGAGTTTTATGTTCCAAGTGGTTTTTAGTAGCATACATACAACAAAGAAAGGTTTACTTTATTTGTTATAAGTTATAAGTTATATGTTATATGTTACCCATGACTTTTATCTTCGTTGGCCGTTCCGGTTGCGGTAAAGGCACGCAAATTGAACTTTTGAAGAAGTACCTGGAAGAAAAAAATTCCGGGTGTTCTGTCGTTCTCATTGAAACCGGAGGGCGTTTCCGTTCTTTTATCGCCGGTGATTCTTACGCCAGCGATTTGTCCAAAGAAATAATGGAGAAAGGAGAACTTCAGCCGGAATTTTTGGCCGTGCTTATGTGGTCGGAAGAAATGATCGACAAAATAAAAGGAAACGAGCATTTGCTTATTGACGGCGCGCCGAGAAGATTGCGCGAAGCCATGGTGCTCGATACCGCCCTCCGTTTTTTCAAAAAAGAACAGCCGATTGTCGTTCATTTGGATGTTTCAAGCGAATGGTCCAAAGAAAGATTGCGCGATCGCGGTCGGAAAGACGATATAGGTGAAGAAGAAGTCAAAAAGCGTCTGGCCTGGTTTGATACGGAAGTGAAGCCGGCCATTGATTGGTTTCGGGAGGAGCCCTATTACAGAGTTGTTGACATAAACGGGGAGCAGACCATCGAAGAAGTACATCGAGACATCGTCTCGGCAATTTTCAGTTTTTAATCAAACCGCAGAATTCCCCGCCGTCTTGCCGCGGGGATGAATGCGGGATG